>JANXWC010000072.1 GCA_025351355.1 Hyphomicrobiaceae bacterium | reverse complement strand
TGCCCGACGGGCGTCGCCAGATTCTGAGCTTCGCGTTACCCGGCGACTTCCTGGGGTTGCAAGGCCCCATCTTAAAAGAAATGCAACACTCAGTAGAAGCGCTCACCACCGTCACATTGTGCGTTTTTCCGCGCGAACGACTATGGAGCCTCTATCAAAAACATCCTGAGCTTTCGCACGACCTCGTTTGGCTCGCGATGCGCGGCGAGCGGATGGCCGACGATCACTTGCTTGCGATCGGGCGTCGCTCCGCCACCGAACGAATTTCGTATTTGTTGCTGCACCTTTACACGCGCTGCAAAGCTCTGCAATTGACGGATGGAAAACGGCTCAAACTGCCGCTCTCGCAGCGGCATATCGCCGATGCGCTCGGTCTCTCGCTGGTGCACACCAACAAGACATTGAAGCGGCTGGAGCAGCGTCAGCTACTGCGCTGGAAGGGCGACACCATCGAGATCGCCGACGAAACCGAACTGCGCCGGCAGGCGCATTTCGAAGACGACGACGATCAGAAGCGCCCGCTGATTTGAGCCGCCAGTTTCGCCCCAATAGAGCGCAGATCACCCCGGCCCGATCATCGTCTCGGGCCGGACGATGGCGTCGAAGTCGGCGCCTGTTATGCCTTCCTTCAAAGCTTCTTCGCGCAACGTGGTGCCGTTTTTGTGCGCAGTCTTGGCGATTTTAGCCGCTTTATCGTAGCCGTACTTGGGCGCCAGTGCGGTAACCAGCATCAACGAGCGGCCGAGCGCCGCTTTGATGTTGTCTTCGCGCGCCTCGATACCGACGACACAATTGTCGGTGAAAGACACGACGGCATCCGCCATCAGCCGCACCGATTGCAGGAAATTGTACGCCATCACCGGATTGAAAACATTCAATTCGAAATGCCCGGATGCGCCGGCGAACGTCAGCGCAGCATTGTTGCCGAAGATCTGCACGCAAACCATCGTCAGCGCTTCGCACTGCGTCGGGTTGACCTTGCCCGGCATGATCGACGACCCCGGCTCGTTCTCCGGCAAGCTCAATTCGCCGAGGCCCGAGCGCGGGCCTGAACCGAGGAAACGGATATCGTTGGCGATCTTGAACAATGAGGCCGCCACCGTGTTGATCGCGCCATGGCTCATGACCATCGCATCGTGGGCGGCGAGCGCCTCGAATTTGTTGGGCGCCGACGAGAACGGCAAGCCGGTGATCGCAGCAATACGTTCGGCGACTTTCTCGGCAAACCCGACGGGCGCATTCAAGCCCGTACCGACGGCGGTACCACCTTGTGCCAGTTCCATCAGCATCGGCATGGTCTGCTCGATGCGGCGAATACCGTTGGTGATCTGTTGGGCATAGCCGCCGAATTCCTGGCCGAGCGTCAACGGTGTCGCGTCCTGCGTATGCGTGCGGCCGATCTTGATGATCTGAGCCCAGGCTTTGGACTTTGCCGCGAGAGCCTGCTGCAAGTGCGCGAGCGCGGGCAGCAGGTCGTGCGTGATCTGCTCGGCGCAGGCGATATGCATGGCCGTCGGATAGGTGTCGTTCGACGACTGGCTCATGTTGACATGGTCATTGGGGTGCACGGGCTTTTTCGAGCCCATCACGCCGTCGAGCATCTCGATGGCGCGGTTCGAGATCACCTCGTTGGCGTTCATGTTCGATTGCGTGCCGGACCCCGTCTGCCAGACGACCAGCGGGAAATGCGCATCAAGCTTGCCGTCGATGACTTCCTGCGCCGCCTTCACCACCGTCTCGCCCACGTCCGGCTTGAGCACGCCGAGGGCCATATTGGCCTCCGCCGCCGCACGCTTGACAATGCCCAGCCCGCGGATAACGGGCTTGGGTTGTTTCTCCCAGCCGATCTTGAAGTTGCCGAGCGAACGCTGCGCCTGGGCGCCCCAATACTTGTCCGCCTCCACCTCGATGGGACCGAATGTGTCGGTTTCAATGCGGGTTTTGGTCATGGCGCGGTTCTGATCCCTGGAAACGACCGGGTTGGGTTTGGTATTGCCGCTCCGCTTAAGCCGGGCACAGGCGAAACGCAAGTTCCCCAAGCCTGCTGTCACCCAATTTTACCATTCTATTAGCCCGCCAATGCCGGTATCGCTTAATGGTGCAAACGCGCCGCGCCGAGAGCACTACTTGGCTGCGCCCTGGCCGTTGCGGCGGGTATTTAGAGACGCGGCCTCAATCACCTGGAGGACCAATCGCTTAGGGAATATGTTGAATAGGTGCGAACTTGCCCAACGGCGAAGATGATCATATTGGCGAGAGTTAAGACGCATTTTTTGGAGATCAACACGGACGGTGTTTGCGGTTTTTTCGATTTTAGTTTGCCGCACCGATTCAAAAAGCTCGGAACTTCCTGCAATGGTCGCAATCAATCCTAACGCGAAGAACATTCCTAGAATAAAAAAGCCGCCGTTGATCTTCGCCGCGGCAACAAACGAAGCGATCATAATGACGACCGATACAATCGGATACATCGCAACGCCTCTGACCACACCTTTCGGCTCTAAATCGCTCAACACAAACGCTTCGCGGGCCGCACCCAGTTGGGTAGCTTCATCATCCGAAAGCGCTTCAAGATTGTCTTTGAATTTATCTTCAAACGCGGTCAGCGCATCTGAAAGCGTTTTGATGGTCTCAGCCTGCATTCTCGCTTGACGACGCAACGCAAACCAAGACGAAAACAATCCCAACATCCACCCGAAAAAGGTGGATCCCCATGAGCTTCGTGAAAACTGAACGAGCATATCAAGAAAATCAATTTGGCCACCCATAACCGAACACCCCCTTAAAAATATCGTTCACGGTAATTGGTTGCGATCATGCAAGTCAAGCAGTTGGCTGTGACGGTGGCGTCCGGTCGCGTATCGCGGTATGTAGCGCTGAGGCGCGCCCGCTCAATGACCGCGCCGAACTCGGAGGAACACGTGCTGAAAGCTGTAACAAATTCCCTTGGCCTGCTGCATTGTGGATTGGTGGTGCTTGGCGTGACAGTCGTTTTCGCCACTTCAGCAGCCCAAGCACAGACCACGGCACCCCTCAAGATCGGCGTGCTGACCGACCTCAGCGGCCCCTTCGCCGACAGTGGTGGCCAGGGATCCGTGCTGGCCGCCAACATGGCCGTCAAGGACTTCGGTGGCACGGTGCTCGGTCGCAAGATCGAGATTATCTCCGGTGATACGCTGAACAAGCCCGACGTCGCGTCGAGCGTGGCGCGCCGCTGGCTAGAGAACGAAGGCGTATCGGCTATCGTCGATCTCCCTGTCACGCCGATCGGTTTCTCTGTCCAGGCCGTCGCCAAGCAGCTGAACAAGACAGTCATGATCACCGCTGCCGCAACCTCGGATTTTACCAACAAGACCTGTTCGCTGAATAGTACGCATTGGTCCGACGATACCCACGCACTGGCGGCGGGCACCGCGCGAGAATTGGTCGCCAGCGGCGCGAAGTCATGGGAGTTCCTCGCCGTCGACACCGCCTTCGGCACCGCGCTGGTCAAGGACGCCAGTGAAGTCATTACCGCGACCGGCGGCACCGTCGTAGGAACTGTCCGCCATCCGGTTGGCGCACTCGATTACAGTTCCCTGCTGCTGCAGATCCAGACCTCCAAAGCGCAGATGATCGGCCTCGCGACGGTCGGTAACGACCTCATCAATGTCATCAAGCAATCGAAGGAATTCGGGCTCGGTGCTGATGGCAGCCAGTCGCTCGTCGCCTTCCTTGTGTTCATAACGGACATCCACGCGCTCGGCCCCGATGTGGCACAAAATCTCGTCGTATCCTCAGGTTTCTATTGGAACCGCAATGATGCCACGCGTGCGTTCGCCAATCGCTTCTTCGCCGAGCGCAAGGCAATGCCAACCAAGACGCAAGCGGGCATCTACGCCGCCGTCACGCATTACTTGAAAGCTGTCGCCGCCGCCGGCGCCGACGACACAGATGCGGTCGGCAGGAAGATGCGCGAATTGCCGGTGACCTATTTCGGCAAACCGGCCTCGATCAGATCCGACGGCCGCGTGCTGTTCGATTTGGACGTGTTCAAGATCAAATCGAAGGCCCAGGTGACGACCCCGTGGGACTATTATGAACTTGTCAGAACCATTCCAGCGTCGGCAGCATTTCTTCCCGTCAACACCGCCGTCTGCGGCGGTTAAGCCCGACTCCTACCTCGCAAGGATTGCTAAGCCCATGTCGCCAACGTTACTTTCCACAGCCGACGCCGAAGTTTTCGCTGCGGTACTGATGGGCGCGCGCAATCCCGGTGCACCCAGGTCCCCACTCCCGGCTGTGGTGCCGCAAAACGACGCGCAGGCCTATCAGATCCAGGACATCGTCCGCGCCAAGCTGGGGCCCGCGGCAGGCTGGAAGGTGGGTGCGGCCAATGCTACCTCCGAGCCCAACTGCGCGCCTGTCCTCAAGGGCGGTATCATCGAAGCCGGCAAATCCGGTATGCCCTTGTCGATCCCGGTTCCGAACCCGACCGGCATCGAGGTCGAGATTGCCTTCCGCATGGGTCGGGCTTTTCCATCGGCAGCAACCGCGCCGTCGGTCGCCGACGTGCTCGCCGGCATTGCTTCGGCGCACGTGGCGATGGAATTGTGTGCCTTCCGCCTTGCCCCCGGTCCCAAGTCGCCACCGCTGGCGACGCTCTCAGACAACAACATGAACCTCGGTTTCCTGATCGGTCCGGAAGTGAAGGGATGGCGCGACATCGACATGCACCAGCAGCTGGCCCGCGCCTACGTCGACAACAAAATCGCGGTCGAGACGACAGGCGGACACACACAGAAGGATTTGGCCGCACTGCTCGTCTGGTTAGTTGGCCACGTGGTTACCAAGCGTGGCGGCTTGCATGCCGGCGCCATCGTTGCGACAGGCTCTTGGACGGGTGTGCATTGGGTCGATCATGCAGCCAACGTCGCCGCCGAATTCCCGGGACTCGGCCGGCTCGAGGCGCGCTTGACGATGTAATTGCCGCCCGCGAAATATTTTGTCCTCGCTCAGGCACGAGCCCGGCTCGGCGCCGGCCATTTGCGCTTTGTTGGCGCTGTGATGAACATCGACACCTCTGAAAGCTGCAATGCATCCTGCCGTCGCCTCACGTTTGCTCGACCTGCGCTACCGCCTGGAATATGCTGGCCTTCGCCTTGTGGTCGGCTTGGTTCGCGTCGTGCCGCTGGATGTCGCGGTGAACACCTCGGCGGCAGCATGGACATTGATCGCGCCGCGCCTCCGCCGCCACCGTCGCGCGCTGGAAAACCTGGCGATCGCATTCCCCGAGAAAACACCCGAGGCGCGCGAAGCGATCGCGCGGACAATGTGGGGTAACCTCGGCCGCGTGATGGTCGAGACCATGCGTATCGACCTGCTGATCAAGGAGCCGGAGCGCTTCGACATGGTCTCGAAGAAGGTGCTGGATCGTTACCGTGGCAAACTCGGCCCGGCCGTCGGCGTCACCCTGCACATGGGCAACTGGGAATTGGCCATATGGCCGTTCACCGAGGCCGGCGGGCGGCCGGCTGCGATTTTCCGAATGGTCAAAAATCCCTACGTCGACGCGTACTTGCGCGCGCAGCGACAGGGCCTCTATCCCGGCGGCCTGTTTGGTAAGGGCCAGATCGAGGAAAATCAGCGGACTGCGCGCATTATGACCGACTACGTCCGCCAAGGCGGGCGCTTGGCAATTGTCTCCGACCTTTATGATCGGCAGGGCATCCCGGTGCCGTTTTTTGGCCAACCCGCCCGCTCGGTCATGGTGCCGGCGATGATCGCGCGCCGCGTCGGCGCCCGCATCTGGATGGGGCGTTGTCTGCGCATTGGCACATCCAGCAGGTTTCGCGTCGAGCTCAAGGAACTGCGTGTGCCTCGGACAGCCAATCAAGCCGATGATATCAGATCGACGACGGCCGCCATGCAAGCCCAGTTCGAAGCCTGGATCCGCGAGGCACCGGAGCAGTTCATGTGGTCCAACCGGCGTTGGAGTTGAGCCGGTGGTCGCCACATATGGGTTCGCGGCGCAACGGAAAAGGATTTACTAAATAGGGGTTGAAATGCCCACCGGTACGCCGCCCGGAAGACTGGACGCTTCCTCTGATGCCCCAAACGGCCCGTCAACAAAACGCCCAGAGAACAATTCCACAGCATCAAGTGCGGACGGCGTTAGAAGGTGTCTGATCACTGAGATTTCACAAAGTCTCGTCCGGCAGCAGTAGCCATCACGAATACTCCATGCCCACTAATGATCTGCCGTTCAACCAACCCCCGATCAACTGCATCCTCCCAAACAGTCAGCCTTGGGCAGGACGTTCGCCAGGCTTCGAGCACGTCGGTATAAAGCCGCGGCTCTTTCGCGACCCACTCGACGAGGTCCCGCACCAGTGGATCGAGATTGGTTGTCATATTGGCCTCATGTTTTCCACGACAGCAGAAGGTAACTGCCTTGTACCAAGTAAACCAGCGCGATGGCTGTGATGATCCGCGTCGCCCACGTTCGATATTGCGTGTCTGTAAGGCGGTCGAGGATTGGCCTCGCCGCTGATGTGCCGACCATCGAAGCGGCGACTGCAAGCGCGCCCATGAACGGATCAAGGCTCGCCGCTTGATCTACCAGCCCGCCAAAATAGGCGAACTTCGCGCCATGGCTGAAGATCTGGCACACGGCCTTCGTGGCCACGATCTGGCGACGCTCAAATTTGCCGCCTAGAAAGTAGGTGTCGATCAAAGGCCCGGAAACACCAGCCAGCAACATTAAGGTCATGCAAGCCGAACCATACAGGACGCCGTGGAGAAGGCGTTCAGGATCGGGCTTGAATTTGGCCGGCACCAAGCGAACGAGAAACGGCGATACCCCGAGTAAAATAAGGGCTACCGGTTTGGATGGCACGTAGCGCCAGAGCGTCCAGATTGCGAACGCAACAGCGCAGCCAATTAGAAAGGCGGCGGCAGCGCGCCATTGGATGTGCCGCCACCAGAGCAGCCCGCGCCAGCCGTTCGACGCCATCTGCGTTACGGCGTGCAGCGCCATCGTTTCGGGAACGGGCAGAAAGGCAAGTAGAACGCCCATCAAGATCATGCCACCCGCCATGCCAAAGATGCCGGACAGAAACGACGTGCCGATCATCGTCACGACGAGCGCTAGCATCAGTGTGGCTGACATGGGAAGAACCTCCGCAGCCACGTTTGAATTGATTGGTTCGTGTCGGCAACCTGAGTTATCTAAGGCTCAGCATGACTTAAATTGATGGTGACGATGCGCCAGCTGCCCTATCTCAATGGCATCAAGGCCTTCGAAGCGACGGCACGCGGTGGCAGCTTCACGGCAGCTGCGGGGGAGCTGTCGGTTACCCCGGCGGCTGTCAGCCGCATGGTGCATTTGCTCGAACAACGACTGGGAGTCGATCTCTTCGAGCGGAGCGCGAACCGCCTCTCACTGACCGCTGCGGGCAAATCCTATCAAATCGGCTTAACTCCGATCCTTGATGCACTGGCGCTGCTAACGGACCAAGTCACAGCCCAATCCGCTACACGTGCTTTGACTATCGGCGTCGGACCAACATTTGCCATCCGCTGGCTCATCCCCCGGCTCGCATCCTTCCGCGAACTTGCCCCAGATATTGACGTTCGGATCACGACCGGCGGGGCCGCTGCGCCCTTTGCCGACGACTGGACGTGCGGGGTAAAACTTGGCGATGGGACTTGGCCGGGGCTTGTCTCCGAGCATCTGTTCGGCGCGGATCTCATTCCAGTGTGCGCACCACACATGGCGCAACGCCTGAAAACGCCACGCCAGTTGAAAGATTGCGTCCTCTTGCAAGTGGCACATGCGCGCGGCGATTGGTCGACGTGGCTGAAGGCTGCGAGTCTAGGCGGCGTCACGATCAACGGGCCGGTTTTTGAGTTTTATGGTCAGGCGCTGCAAGCCGCGAGCGACGGCGTCGGCGTTGCACTCGGCATTCGCCCGTACATTGACGACGATCTGAAAGCTGGCCGACTTGTTGCGCCGTTCAAACTGTCGGTACCCAAAGGCAGTCACTGGTATCTGATTTTCAGAGATTCGCGGCGTGAAGAGTTAGCCTTCTCAACCTTCCGGCGATGGATCATCGCAGCAATCCGCACCAGTTAAATGGCACCTTGCCCAATGATCGAGACCTCCTACTGACTTCCACACCATCAAAAGCCCCCTCCGCCGACCGTGACAATGCATCCACCTGCCTGCGCGGTCACGCCGATCAGCAGACTTTCCCTCGCTGGTCGTCCTGTTTCGTTGCACCCTGCGTCCCGAATACAGCTGTCCACCCGCTGCGTCATCTCGTTGCAGCGACCCTGCCCCTGCTTGCGGACGCTGGCCGCGCCTGTGCACCGTTGTGGGTAAGGAGACGCGCGCCATGTCTACGCCGCCCATGTCCACGCCACCGGCGCCCATTGCAGCTTCCCCCGCGCTCGCCGGCGCGATGGGTCGGTGTCCTCGTTGTGGTAGCGCCTCGCTTTTCCGACGCGGCCTCGTCCTGCGCGACCGGTGCCCGACGTGCGCGCTCGACTACACGTTCATCGATACCGGCGATGGTCCGGCGGTCTTCGCCATTCTCATCCTGGGTTTCCTGGTGCTCGGCATGGCGCTGATCGCCGAATTCAAGTTCGGTGCCTCGGTGTGGTTTCATGTCGTCGCCTGGGGTCTGCTGACGCCGTTGCTGGCACTGCTGCTGCTGCGCGGGCTCAAAGGCTTGCTGATCGGCCTGCAATACCGCAACAAGGCCGAGCAGGGGCAATTGGCAAAGAAATGATGATGGCATGACCGCCAACGGAACGGGTGCAAGCGACAGACTGCTCACGGATTTCAAGCGCGCGGGCCTCGTCCTGCCATCGTTGTCGACATTGGTGGCCCTGGCAATTTTGCTGGCACTCGGCACATGGCAATTGCAGCGCAAGGTATGGAAAGAAGCGCTGCTGCGCGACATCGCCCAGCGCGCGGCACAAAGCCCCCTCGACATAGGCGATCAGCTGGTCGCCGCCCCGCCAAAGCCCTACACGCGCGTGCGGCTAATCGGGCGCTTCCTGCACGACAAAGAGCGATTCTGGTTCGCCGATGGTCGCCTCGGCTCCGGGTTTCACGTATTTACCCCATTCGAAATGGCGCAGGGTAACATCGTCTGGGTCAATCGGGGCTATATTCCGGCGGCACTGAAGAACCCGGCGACACGCGCTGCCGCGCAGGTCGAAGGTCCGGTTAGCGTGGTCGGCCTCGTTCGTGAGGCCGGCGAGCGCAATGCATTCACGCCAGCGAACGACGTCGCGCACAACGTCTGGTACTGGCGCGATCTGACCGCACTCAGCGCCTCGGCATTTACGCCTGAAGTAAAAACCGCGCCCGTGATGGTCGATTTGGAAGCCGCGCCCGTCGATAAAGATGGCTGGCCGCAAGCGGGCACCGCTCTCGTTTCCCTGCCCAATCGTCACCTGGAGTATGCGGTCACGTGGTACGGTTTGGCTGCCACGCTGATCGGTGTCTTTTTTGCGTTTGCGCGCGGTCGGTTGCGTCGCTTCTGAGAAAAATTGTTAACGACGAATTAGATAGTCCCCGCTACTGGCGCAGTGATGTATAGTCGCCAACAGCCGCCGCGCGATCGACCTGCGGCACGGGGTTCGCACCAGCAAAAACGGGTTTTATTGCAGTGAGATACGTGTCTACCCGTGGTACGGCACCCGAATTGGGTTTCGAGGAGGTTCTGCTCGCCGGCCTGGCTCGCGACGGCGGGCTGTATGTGCCCAAGACATGGCCGACGCTGTCGCCTGCGACGATTGCCGGTTTTGCCGGCATGCCGTTCCACCAGGTTGCCGTCGAAGTCCTCGAACCGCTCACCGGTGGCGCCATCCCTCGCGACGTCCAGGCCGAAATGGCCAAATCCGCCTATTCGACCTTCGGACACCCCGCCGTAACGCCGTTGGTCCAGATCGGCCCTAACCGCTTCGTGCTGGAATTATTCCACGGTCCGACTTTGGCCTTCAAAGATGTCGCCATGCAGTTGCTGGCGCGCTTGTTGGATTATGTGCTGACCAAGCGCGGCAGGCGGGCCACGGTGGTCGGCGCGACGTCGGGCGACACCGGCGGCGCAGCCATCGAGGCATTCCGGTCAACCCGTTGCGCCGACGTATTTATTCTGTTCCCGCATGGCCGCGTATCCGACGTCCAGCGCCGCATGATGACGACCCCGTCGGCACCCCATCTGCACGCCCTGTCCATCGAGGGCGATTTTGACGATTGCCAGGCGCGCGTCAAAGATATGTTCAATCATCTGGCATTTCGCGACAGACTGCATTTGTCGGGGGTCAATTCGATCAATTGGGCGCGCATCGCGGCGCAAGTCACCTATTATTTCGTCGCGGCCGTGGCCTTAGGGGCGCCTCATCGCAAGGTGTCTTTCACTGTTCCCACGGGCAATTTCGGCGATATTTTTGCCGCTCACGTCGCTCGCCGCATGGGCTTGCCGATCGAGCGCCTGACTATTGCCACCAACAGCAACGATATACTGCCTCGCACCGTCGCGACCGGGGTCTACGAGACGCGCCGCGTCGTCCCCACAAGTTCGCCGTCCATGGACATCCAAGTATCGTCCAATTTCGAGCGCTATCTGTACGAATCTTCCGGACGCGACGCCCAAGGGATCACGCATCGCATGGCCAGCCTCAAGCAATCCGGCCGTTTCGAGCTTGGCGCGCCGATGACCGCCGCGCTCAAAGCCGATTTTGCTGCCGCGTCCGCTGACGAAAGCACCATTGCAGCAACCATTCGGCAGGTTTGGCATGACTGCGGTTATCTGCTCGACCCGCACACGGCTTGTGCCGCCGCAGCGAGCGCACACAACAGCAGCGCGACGCCTGAAATTCTGCTTGCCACCGCGCACCCTGCAAAGTTTCCGGACACCATGAAATCTATTACCGGCATTCATCCGGCCCTGCCGCCGCGCCTCGACCGCCTATTGACCGATCCGGAGCATATGACCCGCTTGCCCAATGATATTGCCGCCATCGAAGCGTTCGTCACTGCCCGATCGAGCGTGTTGACCGCTGCCCCCGTGGGAGGACGCTGATGACCGGTACCATCACCAGATTGGCCAACGGCACGCGCGTCGTTACCCAACACATGCCGCATGTAGAGACCGTTTCGCTCGGCGTCTGGGTCGAGGTCGGCGCGCGGCACGAGAGTGCGGCGGAAAACGGTATTTCTCATTTCCTCGAGCACATGGCGTTCAAGGGAACGACACGGCGCTCGGCCCGGGCCATTGCCGAAGAGATCGAGCAGGTCGGCGGCGAACTCAACGCGGCGACCGGGCTCGAAAGCACCGCCTACTTCGCGCGCGTGCTGAAGGCTGACGTGGCACTGGCATTCGACATCATCGCCGACATCCTGCTCGATCCCAAATATACCGCCGACGAATTGGAGCGCGAGCGCGAGGTTATCTTGCAGGAAATTGCCGCCACGCGCGACAGCCCTGACGAGATCGCCTTTGATCTGTTGAACGACGTGGCATTCCCCGGGCAGTCACTGGGTCGCGCCATCCTCGGCACCGTCGACACAGTGCGCAATTTTTCCGTCGCCGATCTGCGCGGCTTTCTCGGCCGCCACTATCATCCGAGCAATCTGGTGATTGCCGCCGTAGGGCATGTCGATCACGCGACCGTGGTCCGCCACGCGGAAATGCTGTTCGGCGGGTTGAGTTCTCCGACCGAGGCGCCAGCCGTCAAATTCGACCGCGCTCGCTATACCGGCGGTGCACGCCATTCGACAAAATCCTTCGAGCAGAGCCACCTGCTGATGGGCTTTGAAGGGCCCGGCTATCGCGACCCAGGCTTTTTTGCCGCGCAAGTCTTTTCCGGCTTGTTCGGTGGGGGCATGTCCTCGCGCCTGTTCCAGGAAGTGCGCGAACACCGCGGCCTCTGTTATTCGATCTACTCGGGCTTCTGGGGATTGAGCGATACCGGTATGTTTACCATCCACGCCGCTACCGGCCACGCCATGTTGCCGGAACTTATCGACGTCGTGCGCAGCGAATGCATACGCGCAGCCGACAGCTTGCCCGACGCACGCGAGGTCGATCGCGCCAAGGCACAACTCAAGGCCGGCCTGCTGATGAGCCTCGAAAGTTCCGGCGCAAGGGTCGAGCAAGTTGCGCGCCAAACAATGCTCCACAACCGTGTCATTCCCGCAGAAGAACTGGTCGCCAGGGTCGATGCGGTCACCGCCGCCGACATCCGCTCGTTTGCCGAAAAAATGCTGGCGTCAAAACCGGCCTCTGCCGTCATCGTAGGCAACGGCCGCAAAAGTGGAGCCATGGCACAACGCGCGACCGCCGCATTCAATTCGGCGCCCGCTGCACGCGACGACGCAACAAACCGTCCCGCCGCCTGACACCCTAGGATTTCGCAATCACCCGAACGTGCCACGGCGCCCGCCCAGGAAATTTTGAACCACCGATGACCTTCCTACTCTCCTCGACACGCACCAGCGTCGATTTCGAGCTGAAAGCCCGGAATGTGAGCCTGCGCGCGCCGGTGATGGGAGACTATGCGGCCTGGGCTGAGTTGCGCGCCGACAGCCGCCGCGAACTGGAACCCTACGAACCCGCGTGGACGCGCGACGAACTGAGCCGCACCACTTTCCGCCATCGGCTCAAGCACTATAGCCGCGAAAACGCCCAAGACACAGGCTATGCGTTTTTCATCTTCGATGCCTTAGGCCACAACCTAATGGGCGCCATCACACTCTCCACCGTTCGCCGCGGCGTTGCTCAGACCGCCAGCGTTGGATATTGGATGGGCACGCCCCAGAGCGGCCGCGGCCGCATGACCGAGGCACTTTGCCTGTTGGCCCCGTTTGCATTTCGAACGCTGCATCTCCATCGCCTCGAAGCCGGCTGCGTGCCCGACAATCGTGGCTCCATCCGCGTTCTCGAAAAATGCGGTTTCCGGAACGAGGGCATGGCCCGTCACTATCTGCGGATCAAGGGTCAATGGCAGGACCACCTGTTGTTCGCGCGGCTGAGCGACGATCCCAATCCCGAGGCGTCTGCATGAGCCGCGCCCCACGATCCGAAAAAAATTTCGCCGCTGCGCTTTTTGGGCTCGCCGCAGTGCTGCTGTCGCTCTTGACGGCGACGATCCCGGCGCGCGCACTTACCGCGATCGAGGTCGGCAAGGAGGCGGACCGTATCGAGATCAATGCACTCGGCACGCTCGCAGCCAACGTCGGCGATCAATTGCAGATCGAGACCGCGCCCGGTACTGATGGGCTGACGGATCGCATGTCCGTCGCCTCTACATCGCGCGGCTCCAATCCGCACTGGTTCACCTTTGCGCTGCGCAACGTGTCAGAAACCCGTGTCGAGCGGTGGCTTACCGCCGATCGCTATAATCAAACCGGATCCGGTATCCTGTCGCCGCGCCTGGACGCACGGCAAATCGAAAATGTCACCCCGTCCATCGGCTTTCTGCCGGAAAATCTGGCGCTCGATAGCACTGACGCCTACAGGTTGACCCTGGAACCTGGCCAGACGGTCACCTTCGCCGTCGAACTTGTCCACGACGCCGCGCCGCGCCTTGCCGTATGGCGCGCTCTCGACTACGAGAAACGCGCACGCAACAAGCAACTGCTCTACGGCGTGCTGCTGGGAATCACCGGTCTGCTGGCGGTGTTTCTGAGCGCCGTATTTGCCGCCAATCACAAAGTCATCTTTCCCGCCGCGGCTCTGTTCACGTGGTGCGTTCTCGCCTATTTGTGCGTCGACTTCGGCTTCTGGCACAAGCTGTTCGCCGTCCGCCCTGAAGATAATGCCCAATATCGTGCGGCTACCGAGGCTGGCGTCGCCGCCACCTTGTTGATTTTCACTTATACGTTTCTCCGTCTCGGCGCCTGGCATGGCTTTCCGCGGTTACTGCTGCGCATGTGGATCGTGGCGCAATTGGCGCTTGTCGCGCTTGCCTTCATCGACCCGCGTCTAGCAGCGACTTTCGCGCGCCTGTCGATGGCGGGACTCTTCTCGCTCGCCAGCGTGTTCGTTGTGGCACTGGCGTTGCGTGGGCAGGATCGCGCACTTTCGCTGGTGCCGGTGTGGATGCTGCTGGGTGTCTGGATCACCGGCATGGCGTTCGTCTTTGCAGGCCGCCTGCAGACTGACGCCGCCGTCACCGCGCTCACTTCCGGCCTCGTGCTCATAGTCCTGTTGATCGGCTTCACAGTCACCCAGTATGCGTTCCGCACGGTCGAGCCTGTTCACGCGCTTGGTACCGGCGATCAGGGTGTGCAGCTGTTGGCGCTGGAAAATTCTGGTGCCGCCGTCTGGGAGTGGAGTTCAAAACGCGATGAAATAAAAGTCGGAGCGGGCATGGAAGCAGCGCTCGGCCTCGCCCCCGGCGACCTGCATGCGCCCGCGCCGGTCTTTCTCGATCGCATGCACGCGGTCGATCGCGATCGCCTGCGCCAGGCCCTCGATAATCTCAAGGAAACCGGCAACGGCGAATTGCGTTTGGAATTTCGCATGCGCCATGTCGATAACGATTATCGCTGGTTCGTATTGGAAGCAGCCACCGATCCGTCTTCTGATCGCCGCCGTGCGCGTTGCGTAGGGCTCGTCCGCGAAACCACCGACAGCCGTTCCGCCCAAGAGCGGTTCGTCCACAATGCCGTGCACGATGCCATTACCAATCTGCCCAACCGCGCATTGTTTCTCGACCGCCTCGGCATCGCCATCTCGCGCGCGCAGCGTGAGCCGCTGGTGCAGCCGGCAGTCATCGTCATCGACGTCGATCGCTTCCAGGCCATGGCCACCGCCACGACGCATTTTGAAGCCGACGGCTTATTGATCACGCTGGCCCGCCGGCTCGGCCATCTCATCGGACCCGGTGAGACACTGGCGCGCATCGGCAGCGATCAGTTTGGCATTCTGCTGCTTGCGCAGCGCCCGCAGCGCGAATTGCACATGCTTGCCGACAGCATGCGGATCGCGGTTCGCTCATTGATCAAGGTCGGCGGCGTCGAGATTACACCGACCGCAGCTATCGGCTACACCGTCTACGACCGCACCGCCGGGGCCTCAGCCTCCGATATCCTCGACGACGCTGAAATCGCCATGCATCGCGCCCGCCGGGAAGGTCGCGATGCGGTGCTCGCATTTACCCCGGATCTGCGAACCGACCGCCGCCAGCGTGCGGTGCTCGAAGCCGATCTGCGCGACGCCATCGAGAAGCGGCAACTGACGCTGCAATATATGCCCATCTACGCCATGCGGACGCAGCAGATTGTCGGTTACGAAGCACTCGTCCGCTGGGATCACCCGCGCCTCGGCAAGCTCGATCCCGCCGAGTTCGTGCCGTTGGCCGAACAGTCCGACCTGATCGTCAAGCTCGGCTCGGCCGTCATCGCCATGGCGGTCGCTGACCTGCAGCGCTGGCATGTCGTATACGACCGGCCGGAAGCCCCGCTCAGCGTCAGCGTCAATGTTTCCCGTCGGCAATTACTCGGCAGCGGCCTCGTCAATGAGATCCGCAATATCATCACGACAGCGAAGCTACCGAAGGGTTGCCTGCGCCTCGAAGTGACCGAGACGCTGGTGATGGAAAATCCCGAACACGCCACCAGCGTGCTGGCCGAGTTGGCAGCCGTCGGCGCCGGCCTGTCGCTTGATGATTTCGGCACCGGATATTCGTCGCTGACCTATCTCAATGTCTTCCCCTTCGACACCATCAAACTCGACAAGGCTCTCGTTCAGGGGAGCAGTGAGGCCGGCAGCGTTTCCGCCATCCTCCGCTCCGTCATCGCGCTGGCCCACGAGCTCGGCAAGAAGGTTGTCGCGGAAGGTATCGAGACCGAACAGGACGCGAGTGCGTTGCGCGATCTCGGCTGCGAATTTGCACAGGGCTTTTTCTACGAGCGGCCGCAAGCGGCGCGTGACGTAACCCAGTCGCTCAAGGAACTGCGCAAGGCCGAACGGCGCGTCAAGCGCGGCGGCCTCTTCACCATCAAGGAACGCTCCAAGCCCGCGGCCTCAGCAGCGGCGCCGGTCGCGGTTGGCCAGCCACCAGTGCCTGCAGCCACAAAACCCGGCGCGCCGACGCGGACCATCAACGCGGCATCCAAACTCGGCAACGCGGCCCGCATCGTGCCCATGCCGACACCCCAGCAGCCACCGGGCCGAAATGCCGGCGGCATTGCCCCACCCATGCCGGCCGCAGCGCGACAACCTGGTCAGGTGAGCCGGCCAAATTTCCAGCCCCCGCGCAATGCCGGGCCGCCGCCGCTGGCTGCAAACGCAACGGCAGATACGGCAGCCAATAGCCTTGCCGAGCTGGGTGCGCAGATGGCGCGGCCATCGTCCCCTGTGCTCTCACCCCACGTGCCGCCTGCGTTAGCACCGGCGGCGCCGCCGCCGCCAACCGCGAATCAGACAGCGCAATCGGCAAAACCCGCCGCCAATGCCCATCCGATGCCCGCGTCGATCCGCAACGCGCTTGCTCAATCGATGATCGAGACGCCGCCACGCCCGGTGCAGCCACCACCCCCGGTGCAGCCGTCAAGTTTGATCACGGCCTCGCCTTATTCGCCATTGCCGCCGCGCCCGGCGCCGGCGGCAGTCGATTTGTCGGCATTACCGCCGGCAATCGCTGCCAGTCTCGCCGCGCTGGCCGGCATCCCTACCCCGACGGATACGCCATCAGATCCCGCCACTGACGTCAGTAATCAGGCCGAACGTAGTGCAAAGCCGGCTGATCCCCTCGCTCGCTTTGTTCGCCCCGCGCGCAGCGGCTGAACGGTCTCGACGCCGCGGCACGAGTCGGCCACACTGTGGCATGTTCCATAGGGTGCACACACTCTGTTCATCTGCCGACACGATTTATCCGGAGAGCCTCATGGACGCACAGACCCGCCGCCTTGTCGTCACGGCCTTGTTCGGGATCTTCGCCGGCTGGCTCGGCAGTTTTGTCGTCGGCAGCCCGCGCGGCGGCGTGATCGGCTATCTGATCGCCGGTGTGCTCGGCTCCTTCGTCGGCAGCTACCTGTTCCAATTCATGGGTTGGAAACTTGGTCTCGGCGCAGTGCTCGACAATATCGTCGAAGCAGCCATCGGCGCCGCCATCGTGCTGCTGATCGCCAAGCTTTTCCTGTGACGGCGGCTCTCAATCCAGCTGCTGCACGAGACTGAATGCTCCCCGCAAGTCGCCGACGTTGAAGCCGACCGCCTTGTCGTCAGTGTAATACTTAGCAATTTCGGCCTTGACCTCTTGCGCCACGTTCGGGCCATGACAAACCAGGCACGGCTCGCGCATCATGATCGGCCGCATATAGCGAAACAACCGCTGCCCTTCGTTGGTCGTCACGACGTCATAGGTTTCCAGCGTCTTTGGATCGGCGCCGCCGGTCAACGCCTTCTGCATCAGCTCAAGGGCCACCAATTCCCAGGCATCCGGGAGATTTTCCTGATTGCGCACGCGGAATGCAGTCCGGCTGATCTCAAACGTCGATTCGTCAGTCACGCTGCTGTTAAGCTCGGGTGCTAGCGTATTGCACGCACCGATCGCGCCTACAGGACCGGTCTCTTTTAGCGCCTGCACCACGCCAGCACGCAGTTTTTCACTGTACAGATGCGCCAACGCTCGCGCCTTCTCGGCTCGCGGCGCGAGTTCAACAGTCGTCGGCGGTTGTTGCGCGCGCCCGGTCACCGCCGACACGGCTGCCGCGCATCCCACTAAAAACGCAAGCGCATATGCGCCGCGCGATTGCGTCCCATCGCGGCCCATCGTGTCCCCTTGGTCAACCCGCCGTGTCATGCACGGCATCCCCACCCGACATAAGACCGCGCCCCGCACCGCGGTCGCTTCGTACCAAGTTGCCTTTACCATCGGCGCCGTTTGTCGTCGACAGCTTCGTTTACCGCAATCCCGACTAACTCTGTCGCCTGGGATCGGCGGCATCATCGATCATCATGTCGATTTTCTCGCGTCCCCCCCAAGTATCGCGCTTGAGCGTACCGGCCACATGGATGGGCATGCCGCCGTTGGCCGCCAAAAGCAGATCTCCCAGCGGCTGGCCCGCCGCCCTGAACGCGATGCCGTCGATACGCGTGCCGTCGCCGGCCTCCAGTGCACATCGCACATGTGCTTCGCCCACCACTTTGGCAAACTTTACCCGATGCGACGGGAAAACGAAGCGCGGCTGCGGATTGCCCTGCCCGTATGGCCCTGCGCGTTCGATCAGGCTCATGAATTCGGCGTTGACTGCCGATGGCGTCAACGCGCCGTCGATCTCCAGGCTGGCCGTCGCCCGCGCGCGACTGGACGACGATTTCAGCGCATCGAACAGGTAAGCCTTCAACGCCTCTACGTTGTCGCGCCCCACCGTCAGGCCCGCCGCCATGGCGTGACCGCCGCCCTTCTTCAACAATCCCTTCGCCACCGCCCCACGCACGGCGCCGCCGATATCCACCCCCCCCACCGACCGCAGCGACCCTGTTCCCTCAGCCAGCTTCGCGCCACCCTCGCCCGCCCAGGCGATAACGCAACTGGGTCGATGGAACCGCTCCGTCAATCGGCTTGCGACCAACCCGACGACGCCCTTGTGCCAGCGTTCAGACCCAACCAAGATCAGCGGCAATTCCGGCGTTTCATCGACCAGCCGGTCGGCCTCCGCCATTGCCTCCTCGAGCATCTGCGTTTCGAGCGTTTTGCGTTCGCGATTGAGCCGGTCGAGCGTCTCGGCAATCTTGGCAGCGTCCGTGGTATCGTCGAGTGACAGCAGACGTGATCCAAGCGCGGCATCGCCGATGCGCCCGCCGGCATTGATGCGCGGCCCGAGAATATATCCGAGATGATAGGTGGTCGGCGCGGAATCCAGGCCGGCCGCATCGAATAACGCGCGCAGGCCGGTGTTTTGCCGCGCCTTCATCACCTGCAAACCTTTGACCACGTAGGCCCGGTTGAGCGTCTGCAACGGCACCACGTCGCACACTGTCGCCAGCGCCACGAGATCGAGCAGTTGTAGCAGGTCCGGCGCCGCCCGCCCGCCGTCGTAGTGCTTGCGCCGGCGCAACTCGCGCACGGTCCCCACCAGCACCAGAAAAACAACACCGGCCGCACACAGATGTCCGAGCCCCGACAGGTCATCCTGCCGATTTGGGTTAACCACAGCGGCGACATCCGGCAGCACCGCATCCGCTTGGTGGTGATCGATCACGAGCACATCGACGCCGAGTTTTTTCGCCACCGCCAGCGGCTCATGACTGGTTGTGCCGCAATCGACCGTAACGATCAACTGTGCGCCGTCCTTCGCCAGCAATTCTATCGCCGCCGGATTGGGGCCATAGCCTTCAAACAACCGATCGGGAATATAAATGCGCGAGGTCATGTCGTGGGCCGCAAAGAAGCGGCTCATCAGCGCCGATGAACAGGCGCCATCCACGTCATAATCGCCGAAGATGGCCACGCTCTCGCGCTTTTGCACCGCGTCTGCCAGTCGCGCGGCAGTGGCGTCCATGCCCTGCAAACGGCTCGGATCAGGCATCAACGCCTTCAAGGTCGGATCGAGAAACACCGGCGTATCATCGACGCCGATGCCGCGCGCGGCAATGACACGCCCCAGCAGTTCCGGCAAACCGTGTCGTTGGCTGATCATGATGGCGCGGTTGATGTCTACGTGCGCCAGCCGTTCACGCCATACCAAGCCACGCGCGGAGTGTGCGACATTCAGGAATGGCGCACTGTCTCCGCTATCCGCCGCCGTACGCGCCTGCCTTGCCCCTGCCATGGCCCCTCCGATTCGCGGCGAGCCTAAGCCTATTCAACTGACTTGCAATGACACACCGGCGCCTGCCCACAGGGAACTCAGCTTCGCCGTGCGGCTTTTTCCCCGGCAGCTCGCGACTTGCCGCGACGCTGAGGCCGCGGTGAAGCCGTTTGGACGTCGGCCGCTTCGAGCTTGCAGACTTCGCCCACGCTCAACTCCGTATCGAGCCACAAAAACGGCAGGCCTGGATAATCCCGTTCGAGTATGTCGCGGCCCTGTCCCACCTCCATCACCAATACGCCATCAGGTGCCAAATGATCGCCGGCCGTATCGATCACGCGCCGCACCAGGTCCATGCCATCGGTGCCACCGCTATGCGCGAGCACGGGCTCGGCTTTGTACTCCGCCGGAAATGACGCCACCGCCGCATTCGTCACGTACGGCGGATTGCACAAGATCAAATCGAACCGGCTGCCACCGAGCGCGGCGAACAGATCGCCTTCCTGCAGCTGCACACGCGCCGCGAGACCGTGCCGGTTTACGTTCTCTTTCGCGACTTCGAGCGCGGCGCGCGAGACATCGACCGCAATGACATGAGCCTGCGCGAACCGGTGGGCTGCGACGATCGCCAGACACCCCGACCCCGTGCACAGATCCAAGACGCGTTCCGGCTCGTGCGCCAGATCCAGCGCTGCGCCGTCATCCGTGCACAGCAGCTCGCCGATGAACGAGCGGGGCACAATCACCCGACCGTCGACAAAGAACCGGTGCGGTCCGATATAGGCCGAATGCGTCAGATACGCGGACGGCTTGCGCGTAACCACCCGGTCCTCGATAACCCCCGTCAGCAGCGTTCGCTCGGCCCGCGTCAATCGCGCGTCCAGCCAAGGTTCAAGATTGTCGATTGGCAGATGCAGCGTTTCCAGTATCAGGAACGCCGCATCGTCCAGCGCCGTTACTGTGCCGTGCCCGTAGCTGAGTTCCGCCGCCCGAAAGCGAGAAACCGCAAAGCGCAGAAAATCCCGGATTGTGACGAGTTCGGATAGGCTCGCGAGTTCAGACACCATAGGCCCCTTGTGCACAGCGGTTAACGGATCATGTAGGCGATCCCGGCAAACCGAACCAGCCGAATAAGTTTTTAGTAACCCAAGGCGATTATATACGACTCCGGGTAGGGAGTGGGGTCGTCTTGTGTGTCTTGCGAGTTGTCTGCGCGCCTTCCGTGTATCGGCGGAAATTTGTGCGCTCGCCATTGCGTTTGTAGGACTGTCCGACATTGCCCAGGCCAAGCTGCCGGGCACGGTTCATTGCTACAACGACATCTGTCATCGCGTTCGCACGGTCGCCGAGACCGAGGCGCGGCGAGGTATTGTCGAGCCGTTGATCGCCTCGTTTTACGACAGTCCTGAAAAGGATCGCTTCAATCCGAGTCTGGAAACTTCTTCCGGCACTCAGTTTGCGCCCGACGCTGACGACAACGCGGCAAGCCCCATCCACCCCGACGGAACGGTGTTGTTGCTGTGGTCGCCGGTGACGCGCGGCGCGGTCGTCGTACGCGTCAACAATGCCGGACCCTACTATCCCGGCCGCACGCTGGACGTCTCTCGCGGCGTCGCCGAGCGTCTCGGCTTTTCCCATGGCGGCGTGATGCAACTGCTCACCACCGTTATCGCCGCACCGAGCGAACCGGAGGCTCACTACGTCCGTGGCCGTGTCTATCCGAAGGTGCGCGGTTACCTCGGCAAATTCGATAACATCGCGTTGGCGAGTTTTGCCGAACCGGTCGCGCGCCGCGCTGTTTTTCCGTTGGACATGGCAATGTCGCCTTCAGCACAGATCACCCTCAACGTCACCGAGGAGCACTTTCGTTTGAGCGAGTTGGCTTTGGCATTCCGCAAGGCGCCCGCCGACCTCATGCCGCCACCGGAGACAACTGAGATAGCGGTCGCCTTGAGTTCGGAAGCGATCGATGCTGCAGCATCGTCAGATGCGCTCGCCGCGCTTCCTGCGGAGGCAACTGCGGCCCCCGCATCCGCCAATCCGGGCATGCCGTGGACCGGCAGACAACGCACCGCCGAGCAGCTGGCCGTTACTCCAATCAGCGCCGTGACGCAAAACAATTGAGCGAACTCGGCAGCTTTATTTGGCCTACCAGAGCGCGCCGAATTCGTCCGTGCGCAATCGTTCGTCGCGGTGCATGGTTGCCGACAACACAAGCCCTAAGCCGAACATCAACGTCAGCATCGAGGTGCCGCCGTATGAGACCAGCGGCAAAGGCACACCCACCACCGGCATCAGCCCCATGACCATGGCGACATTGACGCTGACGTGCAGCGCAACCACGGCGCCGATGCCGGCAGCCAACAACCGCGCGAAAATCGTGCGCGCCCGGAGCGCGATCACGAATAGCGCGCCGATCAGCAATGCATAAAGCCCCAACAAAACGATTGCTCCAATGAAGCCGCTTTCCTCCGCGAACATCGTAAAGATGAAATCGGTGTGCTTTTCAGGTAAAAAATTCAGCTGGCTTTGCGTTCCGCCGAGAAATCCTCGCCCCTGCAAGCCACCGGAGCCGAGTGCGATCTTCGATTGGGCAATGTGATATCCGGCCCCCAGCGGATCGCGATCGGGGTCGAGAAACGTCAACAGGCGCCGCTGCTGATAGTCCTTGAGGTAGGGCCAGATGAGCTGTGCCGAACCGCCCGCGGCGATGCCGCCCGCAATAAAATAGATCAACCTGACACCGGCTAAGAACACCACCGCAAGCCCCGTCGCGGCAATGAGGATCGCCGTTCCGAGATCGGGCTGCCTAAGCACAAGTGCTGCCGGCACCGCTATCATCGCAAGCGGTAGCGCCACCCCAAGCGGATGCGACTTCCGCATCGCCGGCAACCACTGGTAATAGCGCGCCAATACCAACACCAGCGTCACCTTCATCAACTCTGCGGGCTGTAACGAGGCTTCACCTGCACCAAGCCAACGGCGTGCCCCCAACTGCGTTACGCCGACAAACGGCACCGCAACTAGCATGATCAGCACCAGCGCATAGCCGGGATTGGCCAATCGCATCCAGACCCGCATCGGCACCATGCCGACGACAACCATCATCACAACACCCGCCGCAGCGCGAACCGCATGCCGGCTGGCCCATGGCTCAACGCGACCACCCGCCGTCGAGTAGAGTGCAACGACGCCGATCGCGGCAATCGCAACGGTCAACAACGGCAGCACCCAGTCGATCTGCACCAGCTTGGTGAAAACCGAACGCGGCTCCTGCGGACGATAGATCAAGCTCGACAGCTTCACCCCTCCTCTTGACGGCGCGGCTTTGGCGATTGCGCCGGGCCGCTCGGCAGCGTCGAAACGTTCGGCTTAGGCAATGGATCGCGCTCCATCACCATATCCATCAGGGCTCGCGACAGGGGTGCTGCGACCGCGCCGCCGCCGCCGCCATGTTCGACTACCGTCGCAATCGCGTACCGCGGCGCCGACACTGGCGCATAGCAGACGAACAACGCATGATCGCGATACTGCCAGGGTATCTCAGCCTGGACGCTATCTCGCGAGTGTGAGTTGACCTGCGACGTCCCGGTCTTGCCGGCCAGCAGATAGCCACCATCTTCGCCTTGCGCCCGCCCGCCGGTGCCGCCGTCTTCGTTGACGACCGCGGTCATGCCACGACGCACCGCCTGCAGGCCGACCGCACTGATGCCTAACGGCGCGGCCGCCAGCGCTTTTTCACGGCGCAAAAGCGTGGGCGCGATCGCCAGACCCGACGCCAACCGTGCCGTCATGACCGCCAATTGCAACGGTGTCGCCAGCACATAGCCTTGACCAATGCCCGCCAGAATGGTCTCACCCCCAAGCCAGCCACGGCCAAAGCGGCCGCGTTTCCAATCATGATCCGGAATGAGCCCGGACTTGACCTCGGCGATCCCAGCCTGATGCGCTACACCTAGCCCCAGCTTGCGCGACATCACCGCAATCGCCTCGATACCGACGCGACGAGCCAACTCGTAGAAATAGCAATCACAGCTCTCGCGCAGTGCCTTGTGCAGATCGCAACTCTGGTGCCCCGAGCGTCGCCAGCAGCGATAACGCTGCCCGTAGTATTCAAACTGCCCATCGCACGGCAGGCGCTCTTTTGTGTCGATTTTGCCGGCCTCCAACGCCGCCAGCGCCGTCACCATCTTGAACGTCGAGCCGGGCGGATAAAGCCCGCGCACCGCCCGATTGTTGAGCGGATCGTCGGCTGCCGACATCAGTTTCGCCCATTCCGCGGGATCACCGGCACTCGCACTTGCCACCGCATTGGGATCGAATCCAGGCGATGACGCCAGCGCCAACACCTCGCCCGACTGCGCGCCGATGACCACCGACGTCGCACGGCGAAAGCCACCAAGCTTATCCATGATGCGGCTTTGCAGTTCGGTGTCGATCGTCAACATCACGTCGCGACCGGTCCGCGGTTCGATCTGGTCGATGATGCGAACCACGCGACCGCGGGCATCGACCTCGGTCGTCACGCTGCCCGCGCGCCCCCGCAGATCTTCCTCGAGACCTCGTTCGATCCCGGCACGACCGACCCGCATCCCCGGCAATCGCAATACCGGATCGTCGTTCAGCGCGCGCCGTTCGACCGCGCCCACATAGCCCACCACGTGCCCCATCGCCGGACCGAAGAAATACTGTCGCCGCCCCGCCGGCTCGGTCCGCACGCCAGGCAGATGCGGCGCGTTCAAATTGATCTCGGCCAAACGCTCCCAACTTAAGTCCTGCGTCAGCACGATCGCGATATTCGGTGACTGTCGGCGCGATCGCTGGACCACCCGCTCGATGTCGTCGAACGACATCGGTTCGATGCGTTGAAACCGCTGCAGCACAGCGCGTACATCGCGCGCGATCGCTGGCACGATCACCGCGCGGTATCCTTCGGTGTTGGCCGCCAGAACCTGCCCTTGGCGATCGAGAATGCGACCCCGCTGTGGCGCCAGAACTTCGACGTTGATGCGGTTCTCGTCGGCAAGCAGCGCGTAGCGATTGCCCTCCAATACCTGCAAATTGTAAAGCCGTGTACCCAGTGCGCCGAAGATACCCAACTGACCAAGTCCAAGCAGCAGCGAGCGGCGGGCAAAAGCCTGTTGCGCTTCTGGCTGATCGGGTTCCCGGTTGAACATCGCGGCTCAATCCCCGCGCAGGAACAGCGACCGACCGTCGCGCACGAACCACGCCCTGTCGACCACCGAAAGGATGGCAGCCAGCAACGGATACGTCAGACAAGCAGCGATCAACGCGTCCGTGATAGGCCGCAGAGCCAGCAATTGGCCCGCATGCAGCGACGCGACTACGGCGACAAAGGCAGCGATGAAAGCGAGCATCGCAACGATGTAGACCGAGCCACGCACCCAGCCGATCGACATTTGGGATTGACGCGCCAGCCGCCCTGCCAGCGCAGCCACCAGCGCTGCCGCAGCCCATACGCCGAGCGGTCCGTGCGTCATCGCATCGAGCAGCAATCCCATCAAAAATACAAGCACCGCAGGCATCAAACGCGGTCGCCGCAAGCTCCAGAAATAGATGCAGCCAACGGTCAACAAGGCCAGCGACATCTCCAGCCAGTCCGGCCCACCCCAGGGTAGAACCGCCAACAGTGTGAGCAGCAAGACGACAAACATCGGCAAAGGCGCGAGCAACTTCGACCTCATCGCGCAAGCCCACCCTCCGCGCTTGTCGGCCAACTCGGCCCCAAGCGCTTAGACAGCCCCGCCCTGCCCTCGGCCGAACGTTCCTCGTCGGCGAGCGTCGCAGCCAGCGTCTCGAAAAACAGCACGCTCACATATTCGAGTTTGTCCAGCTGCGCCGCAGGTTCGATGCGTATCGTCTCGCCGGTATCGACGACGGTCCCGATCCGCAGACCGCGTGGAAACAATCCGCCGACCCCGGAGGTGAACACGTCATCGCCCGGTTTGATTTGATTGCCCGGCTGCAAATAAGAGATCTTCGGCAACGGCCCGTTGTCGCCTTGCATCACCGCGCGCGCCGCATCGGCCCCGATCACCACCGGAATTCGACTATTGAAATCGGTCAGCAACAACAGGCGTGCACTGCGGCTGCCCGCCGCGATCACGCGCCCGACTAGGCCTTGCGCACTCATGGCGGGATAGCCGGGCTTGATACCGTTGCCGCGCCCCGCATCAAGCATGGCCGCGCGCACAAACGGACCGCTGCTACCGGAAACGATACGGGCCGTTACGAATGACAGTTTCGGTTCTTCGACCACGTGTGCCAGATCGATCAGTGCCGCCGATTGCCGTTCCAACGCTCTGGCTCGCGCTTCCCAGCTTTTCAGCCGCTCGTTTTCCTCGCGCAGCCGGTTGCGATCATCCGCCACCGTCTCCCATTCAGCGAACATCCGCGCGGCATTCAGAACTGGCGCTGCCGCACCTGTCGCAACGCCGAGCACGGGCGTCGCCGCATCCTGCAGCGCGGAGCGCAGCGCCGTCGTGACGGAGAACTCAAATCTGTCCAGTGCCACACAAACCAGCGACAGGCCGATCAACGCACCGAAAACGGCAACGTCGTGCTGGCGACGTCGACCGCCGCCGATCGGCGACAATGATCTCGTGCGTTGATAGACGTCCGGTTCGAGGTGGTTGGTCATGAGATGAGTTGTCGCTGGCGGACTTTGCGAGCAGAGTTTATGACTGAGAAGCGCGACGCTTGTTTCAATTTACGCGCGTCACAGGAGAAGTCTACGGCTTGATCAGCAGGTGTTCCCGTTGCGCGAACTGGTCGAGCACCTTCTGCGTTCCCTTGATCACACAGTGCATGGGATTTGCTGGCACAATGAACTTCACGCCAATGCGACGCGACAATTCCTGGTCCAAACGATCGAGCAATGCACCACCACCCGTCAGGTAGATACCGCGCTCACAGATGTCGGTTGACACTTCCGGTGGCAACTCCTCAAGAGCGCGCTGAATGAATTCGGACAATTCGTCGATGGGCTGTGTCAGCGCGTCCGCGATGTCGTGCGGACCGAGCACTGCGCTCTTGGGTCGCCCCTGGCGAAGATCGCGGCCGCGAATATGGATCTCGCTGGCGCGCCCACTCGGTTCGAGCATCGCCGTGCCCGCTTCGATCTTGATGCGCTCCGCGTTACTCTCACCGATCAACAACTGATGTTTGCGGCGCACATGCCTGATGATCGCCTCGTCCATGGCGTTGCCGGCGACGCGCAGTGACCGTGCTTGCACCACGCCACCCAGCGACAACACGGCAATGTCTGTCGTGCCACCGCCGATATCGACAACCATCGAACCCGTCGGCTCGTCAATCGGCAGATCCGCGCCCAGCGCCGCAGCTACCGGCTCCTCAAGGAGGAACACCTTGCGCGCTCCCGCCGATAGCGCTGTTTCATAAACCGCGCGCCGTTCGACCGGCGTAGCACCAGCCGGCACGCAAACGAGAATTCGCGGCCGCCGAAAGCCGAGCATCGTTTTGGCCCGCTTGATGAACTGGCGCAGCATCTCTTCGGTGGCGATGAAATCTGCAATCACGCCATCGCGCATCGGCCGGATCGTCTCGATGCTCTCCGGTGTGCGACCGAGCATCATCTTGGCTTTTTGGCCGACAGCCAGCACTTCGCGCACGCCGTTGCGCGTTTTGATCGCGACCACAGACGGCTCGTTCAGGATGACCCCACGACCGGTGACGTAAACCAGAGTATTGGCGGTTCCAAGATCGATTGCTATATCGTCAGAAAATGCCCGGGCGACGCCGAATGCCATGGTCTGCCTGCTCCTGGACGCATACCGTCAATGGATGGCGTGACACCGAGATCGGCACACGCATTCCCGTCATACCCGCGTTCGCCCTGTCTGGCTTGCGACACAGCAATATCCATGCCGCACACCCGGCCATGTAAATTGGCGTCACAACACAGTGCGCCCGAAGACGGCATTGTGGCCAAAGCCGTTTTTTCGACCCACCCGATAATGTCTACAGCACCACTACCCGTGCGCCAAGTCGATAAAAAGATTGGCTTATTTAGCTCTCGGTTTGTGGCCACAACGCCACCGCTTCACGTCCTCCAAATTGCGGTCCGCGCGCTGCCGTCAATCGATCGCGCCTGGAAAAATTCAGGAATGTGCCAATGGTTTATTAACCGTGATGGAATTAATTAGAATTTGAACCATCACCGTTCCCAGATCAGTCGCCTGTCGCCACGCGCTCACACGGCGGCCACCGAACCTGAGATGCGCCATGATCGACCCTGCCGCCCTTGCCACCGCTGATCGTCCGGCAATCTTCGGCAAGCGCGGGGTCACACACGCCAACGCGGCGGGCGCCGCAACACCGCACACCAGCCGCAACAAAAAGAGCGCAGTCGCGAAAATTGCGGTAGTCCCAACGCTCGTCGCCGCAGCCGGCGCGCTGTTGGTTGTCGCCGCCGGTATCCAGTTCAGTATCGGTCGCGGCACTACCAGTGCCGCCAACCAAAAACTTTCAGGTTCCAGCGTACAGCGTTCCGAAACCTCGACGCAAGGCTGCCTGTTGGCCGCCTTGCAGCGCGCAGCCGACCTTGCAGCGCTCTGCCCGCATTGAGCCATTACCCACAGGAATCAGCGGATGCTCAACCGGCTGCCTGGGCATGCAATCGCCCGCGTTTGCTCATCAGTTTGTTGAGCGCCATGATATAAGCTTTCGCCGATGCCACCAGCGTATCGGGATCGGCGGCTTTCGCCGTCACGCTCTTGCCTTCGATCGGCTCCGAGAGGCGAACGGATACTTCGGCCTGCGCATCCGTCCCCTCGGTAACGGCATGCACCTGGTAAAGATCCAGCTTCGCCTCGTGTGGTACCAATTTTTTGATCGCATTGAAGATCGCGTCGACCGGACCATTCCCGGTCGATTGCGTGGTATGGTGGTGGCCTTCGATATCGAGCGTCAGCGTCGCCGACTGCGGCCCCATCGTGCCGGCGATGACAGTCAGCGCCACCACTTTGGTGCGGTCGTGACTGGTTGCGATGTTTTCGTCGACCAGCGCTTCGATGTCCTCGTCATAGACGTGCTTCTTGCGATCGGCCAACGTCTTGAACCGGTTGAACGCATCTTCCAGTGCGTTTTCGCCGAGTTCATAACCCATGTCTTTCAGCTTCGACCGGAACGCATTCCGGCCGGAGTGTTTGCCCATCACCAGCGAGGTCTTCGACACTCCGACCGATTCCGGCTTCATGATTTCGTAGGTGGTGGCATTCTTGATCATGCCGTCTTGGTGGATGCCGCTCTCATGCGCGAACGCGTTGCGGCCGACGATCGCTTTGTTGTACTGCACTGGAAATGAAGTCGCCGCCGACACCAGGCGCGAGGCGCGATTGAGCATTTCCAGCTTGATCCCGGTGCTGTAGGGCAAGACGTCGGAACGCGTCTTGATGGCCATCACGACTTCTTCCAGCGCCGCATTGCCGGCACGTTCACCGATGCCGTTGATGGTACATTCGATCTGACGCGCGCCGCCGCGCAACCCGGCCAACGAGTTGGCGACTGCCATGCCGAGATCGTTGTGGCAATGCACCGAAAAGATGGCTTTGTCCGAGTTCGCCACGCGCTCGCGCACGGTCTGGAACATCTGGCAATATTCTTCCGGCGTGGCGTAACCGACGGTATCCGGCAGATTGATCGTGGTGGCGCCGGCCTTGATCGCCGTATCGACGCAGCGGATGAGATACTCGATGTCCGTCCGCGTCGCGTCCTCCGCGCTCCATTCCACATCATCGCACCAGTTGCGGGCGCGCCGCACTTGATCGGCAACCATGCCCAGTACTTCGTCTTCGGTCTTCATCAACTTGTGCTTGATGTGGATCGATGACGTGGAAATGAACGTGTGGATGCGCGGGCGGGCGGCATGTTTGACCGCCTCGCCGGCCCGATCGATATCCTTCATGCCGGCGCGCGACAGCCCGCAAACGACCGATTTCTTGAGGCGTTTGGCGATTGCCGCCACCGCCTCAAAATCACCGTCCGAGGCGATCGGGAAACCGGCCTCGATAATGTCGACGCCCATCTCCTCGAGAAAGTCGGCGACCTCGAGCTTCTCTTCGAAGGTCATTGTCGCGCCGGGGCATTGCTCGCCGTCGCGCAAGGTCGTGTCGAAAATGACGACTTTATCGGCCGTGACGGCTTTGGCAGCTTCTCGAGTTGCGGTGACGGCGGCCGCTCTTTTAGCGGCGATCACTTCGGTTTTGGATGCTTTCTGAGCGGGGGTCTTGGACATGGATGCGTTCCTGCTGCTGCCCGCACAGCCCGCCTACGACGAGGACAAGGGCCGGCGCTGAGCGAAATTGGGAAAGGGTGTGCTGATCAGTTCCATTCCCCTGAGCGCCCGTTCCGTCGCAACGGAACCTCTGATGGCTCAGGGGCTGATAAGAAGGAGTGCCAGCAGCGTCGACAGCATGAAGCCGGACGCCAGCATAATCTGCAGCTTCAGCTTGGTTTCGGCGGCATCGGCAGCGACAGTAATCGCCCGCGCTCGACCGGCGCGGTGCATTATGTCAGCCTGTTTGCCTGATCGGCCCACCGTTAACCTCGAATGCCCCGACACTATCCGGGCGCAGGACGACAGTAAGCCTCAGCCGCGTCGTCCTGGCAAGCGGATTTTTAGCGGCTTTTTCTCATGGATAACCTGAGGGGGCCGTCCGCGTGCAAGTGCGCGTTCATCGCCGCTTCAGCGGTGATCGCCAACTTACGGCTCTATCGTCGGCGAAACATGCTACGGGAGGCCCGCCGTGGCGCTCCCGCATACTGTCTCGCCTCTAGTTCCTGCCTCACCCGCCCTTAGGCACCTCCGATAAACCGATGGTTGAAGAACCTGCATGAGTGAACCATCCCCAACCCCACCGGAGAGTGGCGGTTTCCACCTCGATTGGCGTGTTGCCCGGCGCTTTGCGCATTTCGCTGGCAGCTTTTGGACCGGCCCGACCGGACGCGGCGCCTGGACGCTGACACTGGCGTTGGCGGCATCGCTGCTGCTTTCTACCTTCGTCACCGTGCTGATGAACCAATGGAACCGATGGTTCTTCGATGCTCTCGAACGCCGCGACGTGGCAGGGCTCAAGCAAGCCGTGCTCGTGTTCTTTGGTATCGTCGCATTCATGGCGGCGATCGGCGTGGCGATCGTCATTGCCCGCATGACCCTGCAGGTGCGGTGGCGTCAGTGGTTGGTGGAGCATCTGATCGGCAAATGGCTCGAAAGTCAGAAGTTCTATCACCTCAATGCCAGCGGCCGCGAACCGCCTAATCCGGAGTACCGCATTTCCGACGACACGCGATGGGCGACCGAAGTGCTGGTCGATCTCGGCATCGGTCTTTTCACCGCGATCATGGGCGGGATCGCTTTCATCACCATTCTGTGGACCGTCGGCGGCAGCTTCGGCGTCGGTAGCATCGTCGTGCCGGGCTACATGGTGTGGTGCGCATTAGGCTACGGCATCGCCGCCTCCACGCTGACCGCTTGGGTGGGGCGCCCGTTGGTCGGTCGCGTCGGCCAGAAAAACGAGGCCGAAGGTTATTTCCGCTTCGCCATGATGCGGTTGCGTGATAACGCCGAAAGTATCGCCTTGGCGCATGGCGCTCCGGCCGAACAGAAAATTCTGCGCGGCTTCTATGACACCGTCGTCGGCCGCTGGCTGGCCATTGTGCGCTCCAACGCACATCTGACCTGGATTACCAATGCGACAGGCCCGATGATCCCCATCGTGCCGCTGCTGTTTGCAGCACCCAAATACCTCGCGGGCGATCTGACTTTGGGGCAGGTCACGCAACTCGCCGCCGCCTTCATTCAGGTCCAGCAGGCGATTTCCTGGATCGTCGACAACTACAGCCGCATCGCCGATTGGTATGCCTCTGCCCGTCGCGTCATGGATATCGTCGACGCCTCCGATGCCATTGCGCCGGACTTGCCGGCCGAGCGCGCGGCAGAGCCCCTGGCGCCGAAGCTGGCGCTTTCTCTCGACCGCGTCACGCTCCATGCCGCCGATGGTCATCCGCTGCTGCTGCCGGTGACACTTGAATTAAAACGTGGCGAAGCGGTCCACATCGCCGGCGCCTCCAATACAGGAAAATCGACGCTCGCACGCATCCTTGCCGGACTGGTGGTGCCGAGCAGCGGCAACCTCACCGGTCTGCCCCCCGCGTCGATCCTGTTACTGCCGCAAAAAAGCTACCTTCCACTCGGCACACTCGGCGAGGCGATCGCTTACCCGCATGTCGGCTCGCTGCCGCCGCGTAGCGCGCTGGTCGACGCCTTGGAGATCGTTGGTTTGCCGGCTCTGCCCCCGCGCCTCACCGAACACGCACGATGGGATCAGGTGTTGTCGGCCGGTGACCGTCAGCGCCTCGCAGCCGCGCGCGCAGTGATCGCCAAGCCGGACATCCTGGTGATCGACGATGCTCTTTCAGCCCTCGACGGCGCGGGCCAACGGGCACTCATTCAGCGATTGAGATCCGCGCTACCGGGCATCACAATCCTCAGCTTGGGACAGCGTGCGGCGCCTGCCAATACCTTCGACCGCACACTGGAATTGACGCGGCTCGATCACGAAGCAATGCTCGCCCGCGCAGTCCTCTGACGGGTCGATCCCCAATCAGCCAAAAGATATGAAACCCATGACCAAACTCAATTTCTGGAATTCGACCTGGGCGCTCGACGAAAAACAGTGCCCCTGCGACATCCACTTTCTCGACTATCTCGATGAAAACGGCATCAAGGGCTGCAACATCTTCCATATGGGAACGGGCAGCCATCACATTGTCGGCCTGAGGACCGCCAGCAATGGCACCAACAATCAGGTTCTCGCCATCACCGCGAGCCGAGACGAATATGCAGCTTACATCGATCTGCTGATCGACAACCCGCGCCTCGGCTTCAGCTACAAGGCCTATTTCGGCGACCTCTATCAGACCGACGCGCGGCTGCTGCCGACACTGGACTACGCGACGCTTTTCCACGCCGGCGAGTACCGCACATCCGAAAACGACAAATATGGCGCACTGACCGACGAGCAGGTCGGACTGGTGCTGGCGGAGAAATTGAATCCCGGTGGCGAGATGCATTTTTACACCGGCAGCTTTGCCTATGATGTCGCCAAGCGCGTCGGCGAATCGTTGGTCGCCAAGCGCGGCTTCAGCGACGCCGGCACATATAAATCGCTGCACATTTTCCGGAAGCCGAAGGCATAACGACAAGCGTGCAACCAAGGACGCAACACGCGGCTCAAACTGAGAAGGCAGTTCATCGTTTCCGGCAGTCGTTTCGGGCTTGCAGGTGATCTCATTCGGGCCGAAACTGCCCACGCGTTGTAACTTATACCGACGGTCAAAAAGAATGACCGTCGGTATCAAATTCTTTGTTTGCGCGCGGCCGCCCCACCAACCCCGCGCGCGCATACCATCGGTCAAGAATAATGACCGCTGGTATTAGATGCGCGATCATACAGCAACCGCCTATGCTTCAACCGGAGCCTTGCACATAATGATCACACAGGCCGAGAAGGCACGGCGCTTCCGCGATTTGCATGAGGGTCCCGAAACGTTCGTTATTCCAAATCCCTGGGACGCTGGAACGGCCAAAATCCTTGCGAGCCTGGGGTTCAAGGCACTGGCGACGACCAGTGCGGGTCTTGCCTACACGCTCGGCCGTGTCGATGGTGAGGTCAGCCGCGACGAGGCACTGGCCAATGCCGCAGCCATCTGTGCGGCAACCGATCTGCCGGTCAGCGCCGACCTTGAAAATCTTTATGCTCACGCACCGGACGTGGCAGCAGCTACGATCCCTTCGGCGGCAGCCGCAGGCCTTGTCGGCTGTTCTATCGAAGACGCGACCGGCGATCCGGCCCACCCCATTTATCCGTTCGAGGTCGCGGTGGAGCGCGTCAAGGCAGCCGTGGCCGCAGCTCGCGCGCTGCCGTTCCCGTTTATGCTCACTGCGCGCGCCGAGAATTTCCTGCATGGCCGCAAGGACCTGGCAGATACCATTTTGCGCCTCAAGGCTTACGATGCCGCCGGCGCCGACGTGCTATATGCGCCCGGCCTCAGCGAACTCAGCCAGTTCGAGGATGTCGTGCGCGCGACGAAAAAGCCGATCAACGGGTTGGTGCATCCGGGCTTGCCGGACCTGACGGTCGCCGACTTGTCCCGTGTCGGCGTGCGCCGCATTAGTGTCGGTGCTGGCTTGGCACGCGCGGCCCTCGGCGGATTTCTAGCGGCTGCCGAGGAGATCAAGAACAACGGCACGTTTACGTATGGACGGACGACATTCCCGTCGCCGCGCCTCAACACGATCCTCAGCAAGGACAAATCATGACCGGCCGTCTTAAAGGCAAAATCGCATTCTGTACTGCGTCGGGCGCCGGCATCGGCCGAGCTACGGCGATCGCATTCGCGCGCGAGGGCGCCAAGGTCATCGCCTCCGACATCGACCTGAAAGCGCTGGCTGGCCTGCGCGATGAAGGGATTGCCGAGACGCACATCATCGACGTGCGCAATACAAAGTCGGTAGAGGATGCGGCCAAGCGCATCGGCGATATCGACATACTTTTCAACGCGGCGGGTTTTGTGCACGCCGGCAGCGTGCTCGAATGCTCGGAGGCGGATTGGGACTTTTCGTTCGACATCAACGTGAAGTCGATGCATCGCACCATCCGGGCCTTTATGCCGGGCATGCTTGCCCGTGCAGCATCCAACAAAACGTCAAGTGCGATCGTCAATATCGCCTCCGGCGCAGGCTCGGTGCGCGGCATTCCCAATCGCTATGTGTACGGCGCCACCAAGGCAGCCGTCATCGGGCTTTCCAAGGCGGTGGCCGCTGATTTCATCCGCAAGGGCGTCCGCTGTAACGCGATCTGTCCCGGCACAGTGCAGTCGCCTTCGCTCGACGCGCGCATTTCGGCACAGGCTAAGGCCCTGCACAAGACCGACGATGAGGTCAGACAGATGTTTATTGATCGCCAGCCCATGGGGCGTCTGGGTACCGCCGAGGAGATTGCGGCAATGGCGGTCTATCTCGCCTCCGACGAAAGCGCATTCACCACGGGCCAGACATTCCTCGTCGATGGTGGTTTTGCATTGTGACACCGGATATCCCGACCTCCGAGAAGCCAGCTAACCGTGCGCCGCCGGCGCCGATCAAGTTTCGTCGCGCCAGCAATGCGGATCGCGAGGCCATCGAAGCACTGCAGGTCGCAGCCTATCACCGACAGCATTTGCTGGGTCTCGAACCGCCGCCGCTAAAGGCCGAATACGGCGAGATCATCGAGCGGATGGAAGTTTGGCTGGCCGAGGAGCGCGACCGATTGCGCGGCATTCTGATACTCGACGTGCGCGAGGGCGACCTGCTGATCTGGTCGATCGCCGCGGCACCGGATGCGCAGGGCCAGGGGCTCGGCCAGATCATGCTGGATGCGGCCGAGGTGCGCGCCGGCCAGCTCGGGCGCCATATCATCAGGCTGAATACAGGCGCCGTCCAGCAGACCTTGATCGGTTGGTATGGCCGCCACGGCTACGGCATAGAAACCATCGAAATCGTCGACGAGCGGCAACTGACGCACATGATCAAACGCCTTCCCGAGCCGCAAACGCCATGAACCAAATGTACACGGTGCGCGATGACCAGATCCCCCATGAGATCGATGCCGCAACCGGTTTGCGGATCGGTCCGCGGGTCGCAGATCTTACACCTGCACCCCGCCCGCAGCGCATCGTTCTTGAGGGCCGCACCTGTCGCCTAGAGCCCCTCGATCCGGCAAAACACGGCGGCGACCTGTTTCGCGCTTCGACGCCGCGGGACGCCGCCGCCCGCTTTCTGTATCTGTCTGACGAACCGCCCGAGAGCTTCGCCGCGTTCGAGCCTTGGCTGAGGAAATCGGCTGCCAGCAACGACCCGCTCTTTTTCGCCGTGATTGACAAGCGGACCGGTCGCGTCGAGGGGCGCCAGACCTTCATGCGCATCGATACCCCGAACCGCGTTATTGAAATCGGCGGCATCTATTGGGGACCGGCCATCGCGCGTTCCGCAGTGACGACCGAGGCCAACTACCTGTTCGCGAAATACGCATTCGAGACGCTGGGTTACCGACGCTACGAGTGGAAATGCAATGCCCTAAATGCGCCATCTCGGGCGGCGGCAGTGCGCTTCGGCTTCACCTACGAAGGCCTGTTCCGCCGCGCTGTCGTGACTAAGGGGCGCAGCCGCGACACAGCGTGGTTTTCCATAATTGCCGAGGATTGGCCGCAGCTTAAGGGCGCCTATGAAGCCTGGCTGGCGCCTGAAAATTTCGATGCCGCCGGACAGCAGAAAACGGCACTGAGTAAACTGACGCATGCGGCTTTGGCGGACCACAAATGAAATTACGCCGCGGCACGATCGATGATCTCGAGGCATTGGTCGGATTGCAACAGGTGGCCTATGCGCGAAATCAGGAGACGCTCGGCGTCGTGCCGATCCCGTTGCAGATCGACTATCGCGATGTCCTGGCGACCAAGCAAGTCTGGCTCGACGACGTGGATGGCGTCCTGCGCGGCGCACTCATCATCGAGCCTCATGACGACCATCTGCTGATCTGGAGCATCGCCACCGATCCGACGCTACAACAAACCGGCATCGGCAAGGCTTTATTGGCGACGGCGGAGACGCATGCGCGAGCGCTCAGCTTGCAGACGGTCCGCTTATATACCGGCACCCGCCTCACCCATCTGGTCGCTTGGTACACGCGCCATGGTTATGTGACGGATCGGATCGAGGAACGACCCGATCGCTCAATTACGCACATGAGCAAATCACTCATCCACGCTTCCAGCATTACCGGTGCGGCGCGCAGGCCTTGACCACGCGATCGATGGCCATCAGTTCGACCAAAAGCGCTTCGAGATCCCTCAGTGGGATCATATTCGGGCCGTCCGATATCAGCGGATCCCGATCTGGATCGTCGTGCGTCTCGATGAACAAGCCGGCAACCCCGACGGCCACCGCGGCGCGCGCCAGCGGGGGAACATAGCGGCGGTCACCACCGGAACTGGTGCCCTGCCCACCGGGCTGCTGGACAGCGTGTGTGGCGTCGAAAATGACCGGCGCTCCGGTTTCAGCCATTTGCGGCAGAGCCCGCATATCGACCACCAACGTGTTGTAGCCGAAGCTTGATCCACGCTCGGTGACGAGCACATTTGGGTTACCCGAGCCCGTTACCTTCGCAACCACATTTTTCATGTCCCAGGGCGCCAGGAACTGGCCCTTTTTAATCTTGATGACCTTGCCGGTTTGAGCGGCCGCAACTAGCAGATCTGTCTGACGGCAGAGAAAAGCCGGGATTTGCAGCACGTCGACCACATCAGCCAGCACCTTGCATTGATGGATCTCATGCACGTCGGTCACCACCGGCAAGCCGATTTTGTCGCGAATTTCAGCAAAAACTGACAGCGCGGCGTCCAAGCCGATCCCGCGTTTACCAGTGAGGGATGTACGATTGGCTTTGTCGAAGCTGGATTTGTACACGAGCCCCATGCCAAGACGCTTTGCCATCTCCTTGAGTGCGGACGCCATCTCCAGGGCGTGTTGACGGCTCTCCATCTGGCACGGGCCCGCGAAGAGCGCGATCGGCAGATCGGGGCCGAATGTCACCCCGCCGACATGCACGTGCGCATTAGGCATCATTGCCTTGGAAACTGGCAATTTGGGCTTGGCCATGGCGATACTCGCTCGTCGTTCTGAGTGTGATGCACTCTGGATAAAGATAGTCGTGCTGACTTGGCCAGCAGGGGAATGGTGATGAGCAATTCAAGTCGAAATCGCATGTTCCATGTTGCCGTCATGGCCACAATAGGCCTGTCAACCCTGTCCACTTCGGCCCACGCCACACGCTGTATTTATCCCGGCGCATCGGCGGCAGGACCGGCCCGGGCCAACATTCAATCGGCGCGCAACGCCGCGATGTCGCGATGGGAACAGGCGGTCGCAAAAAAATACGGGCGCCGCTTTGCCAACTGGTCATATGCAGGCGACGGCAAGGTCGATTGTACGTGGAAGAGAGATGGGCGCGACCTCAAATGTCGCGCCACTGCGGTGCCTTGTGCCGACTGAAAGCGCAAGGCCAGGCCGCAAAGTGGCACGACTTCAGGCTATTTCCACTCGATCTTCAAAACTTCGTACGACCGTGGGCCTTTCGGCGTCGTGACCTCGGCACTGTCGCCCTTAGATTTTCCGATCAAAGCACGCGCAATCGGACTGGTGATGGAGATCTTTCCGTCTTTCACGTTGCTTTCTCCATCGCCGACGATTTTGTATTTGACCTTTTCGCCGGAATCTTCATCAGCCAGCGATACCGTCGCGCCGAACTTCACTGTCGTGCCCGACAGCTTGGACGTATCGATGACCTCGGCGCGGTTGAAGCGATCCTCAAGATCGGAAACCCGAGCCTCGTTCATGCCCTGTGCTTCTTTGGCGGCATGATATTCGGCATTTTCGCTCAGATCGCCGTGCGAGCGCGCCTCGGATATCTGCTGAATGATGCGCGGACGCTCTTCCGATTTGAGGCGATGAAGCTCTTCCTCGAGCTTCTTGAACCCCTCCACAGTCATCGGAACCTTTTCCATCTGCATCTCCAATGCCATTAAATTCGGCCCCGACAACAGTCGGCGCCGATCAGGTCTTCGCATACCAAAACGTGAGTTGCAGTCGTAGCATCAAGCAGACGTCACCGGACCGCACTTTACGGTCACTGGACATCCACCCAGACTACAATAGCCCTTTGCTACGGCACTTTCGTGGCGTCACACGCAATGTGAGTTGTAGCAAAACGTCAATCTTTTCGCAATCTCCGCAGACGGTCGGCTGTCCACGCGCACTTGATGCGCAGGTCGCCCGCCGGCCCATGTAAACGCAGTTCTCGTTCAAACAGTTCATTTTCAAAATTTACTAAATAAAATCAGACAACTAGACTTGGAGCGCTAAGAACTCCTGTAACGGCGTCACCGTCATCCCTCCAGCCGAAAGAGCCTGAATGGCCTTGGTGGCGGCGAGCGCTCCGGCCAGCGTCGTGTAATATGGGATGCGGTTCAGCACGCAGGTGCGCCTGATATCGTGCGAATCGGCCAGCGCTTTGGCGCCTTCGGTTGTATTAAAAACAAGTTGCACGTCGCCATTTTTCATCAGATCTACGATATGCGGCCGCCCCTCGTGAACCTTGTTTACTTGCTCGCAGGGTATGCCATGCGCTGCGAAGTGCCGCCGCGTCCCGCGCGTCGCCAGAATTCGGAAGCCCAGTTCGCTGAGATCGCGCACGGCTCCGAGCAGATCGTCCTTGTCGGTTTCACGCACCGAGACGAACACCGCGCCCTTGCCGGGCAATACAGTCCCGGCGCCGAGCTGGCTTTTGGCGAAAGCGACCGCATAGTCGCGATCGAGGCCCATGACTTCGCCGGTCGACTTCATCTCCGGACCCAGCACCGGATCGACGCCGGCGAAGCGGGCAAACGGGAACACGGCTTCTTTGACCGCCACGTAGCCGAGTTCGCTGATGCTATGCTTCTGCGGCTTCAATTTGAACGACTTGAGTTTTTCACCAGCCATGATCCGCGAGGCCAGACCCGCCACCGGCACGCCGATGACCTTCGCGACGAACGGCACCGTGCGCGAGGCACGCGGATTAACTTCGAGGATGTAGATCTGTCGTTCCTTGATGGCGAACTGTACGTTCATCAACCCCACCACACCGAGCGCCAGCGCCAGGTCGCGTGTTTGTTTCTCAAGCCGCAGCACGATCGACGCATCAAGACTGTGCACAGGCATCGAACACGCGCTATCGCCTGAATGGATCCCGGCTTCCTCGATATGCTCCATGATGCCCGCGATCCACGTATCGGTACCGTCGCACAGGCAATCGACGTCGACTTCAGTGGCGCCGGTCAGGTAACGGTCGACCAATAATGGACGCTTCGGCGAAACGATCAGCTCCGACGGCCCGTTGAGGGTCGCTGCGAGATTGGCGACATAGCGATCGATCCCGGGACTATCGGCGACGATTTCCATGCCGCGCCCACCAAGCACGTACGACGGGCGGATGACCACGGGATAGCCGAGTTTTTCGGCAACCGCGCGGGCTTCTCCCGGCGAGCGCGCAATGCCACTTTCCGGCTGCTTAAGATCGAGCTTGCGGATCAGGGCGTTGAAGCGGTCGCGGTCTTCGGCGAGATCGATCGCATCCGGCGAGGTGCCGAGGATCGGCACGCCAGCGGCTTCCAGCGCCGCCGCAAGCTTCAGCGGCGTCTGCCCGCCGAACTGCACGATGACGCCTTTGAGCGTCCCGTTCTGCTGTTCGGTGGCGATGATCTCCAACACGTCTTCGGCTGTCAGCGGTTCGAAATAGAGCCGATCCGACGTGTCATAGTCGGTGGACACCGTCTCCGGGTTGCAGTTGACCATAATGGTTTCAAAGCCGGCCTTTGTCAGCGCGAAACACGCATGGCAGCAGCAGTAATCGAATTCGATGCCTTGGCCGATGCGGTTAGGGCCACCACCGAGGATGATGACCTTCTGACGGTCTGATGGCCGCGCTTCGTCGCCGGAGAGTGCCAGCGTCGAAGGCCCCCTCATCCGGCCTTCAGCCACCTTCTCCCCCAGGGGCGAAGGCAACTCTACGGACGTCAGTGAAGTATTCCTCGCCCCCTGGGGAGAGGATGTCCGAAGGACAGGTGAGGGGTTGTTTGACTGCTGCCCGGTCAGAGGTGCTTCATACGTCGAATACATATAGGCCGTCGGACTGGCGAATTCGGCGGCGCAGGTGTCGATGCGTTTGTAGATAGGGCGCACACCCAGCCGCAGCCGTTCGGCGCGCACGGCATCGGTGTCCATCTTGGCGAGCTTGCCGAGCCGCGCATCCGAAAAACCCATGGCCTTCAGCTGGCGCATCAGCACCGCCGACTTCGGCAGGCCGTGCGCAAGAACGCGCGCCTCCATGTCGATGATCTCCTGCATGCGCGCCAGGAACCATGGGTCGATTTTGCAATAGGCGTGAATTTCGTCGTGCGGCACGCCCAGGCGCATGGCCTGCGCCACCTTCAACAGGCGATCCGGCGTCGGCCGCGCCAGGGCCGCGCGGATGATGTTCTTGTCGTCGCCCTGTCCGAGCCCCTCAAACACCACGTCGTCGAGACCGGTCAACCCGGTTTCGAGGCCGCGCAGCGCTTTCTGCAGGCTTTCGTGGAAGGTGCGGCCGATGGCCATCACTTCGCCGACCGACTTCATCGATGTCGTCAGCGTGTTGTCGGCACCGGGAAATTTCTCAAACGCAAAGCGCGGAATCTTGGTCACGACGTAGTCGATCGTCGGCTCGAACGAGGCCGGCGTGGCGCCGCCGGTGATGTCGTTCTCAATTTCATCGAGCGTGTAGCCGACGGCCAGTTTGGCGGCGACCTTGGCGATCGGGAAGCCCGTTGCTTTCGATGCGAGCGCCGACGAACGCGAGACGCGCGGATTCATTTCGATGACGACGAGGCGGCCGTCGGCGGGGTTGACGGCGAACTGCACGTTGGAGCCGCCGGTCTCGACGCCGATCTCGCGCAAGACAGCCAACGAGGCGTTGCGCATCATCTGATATTCTTTGTCGGTCAGCGTCAGCGCCGGCGCGACGGTGATGCTATCGCCAGTATGGACTCCCATCGGATCGATATTCTCGATGGAACAGACGATGATGGCGTTGTCGGCACGATCGCGCACCACCTCCATCTCGAACTCCTTCCAGCCAAGTACCGATTCCTCGACCAGCACTTGAGATGTTGGCGACGCATCGAGACCGCTGTCGATGATGTCGAAGAATTCTTCGCGATTGTAGGCGATGCCGCCGCCGGTGCCGCCCATCGTGAACGACGGCCGGATGATGGCGGGCAAACCGACGTGGGCCAGCGCCTCCTCGGCTTCGCGGCGATTGTGCGCCATCCACGACTTCGGTGTTTCCAGGCCGATCCTGGTCATCGCCTCGCGGAAGCGCTGGCGGTCTTCGGCCTTGTCGATGGCTTCGGCGTTGGCGCCGATCAATTCGACGTCGTATTTCTCCAGCGTGCCGTCTTTGGCGAGCGCCAGTGCGGTATTGAGCGCGGTCTGTCCGCCCATGGTCGGCAAGACGACGAGCTTTTCGTGCGGGTGGGCGGCACGCTCGCGGGCGATGATTTTCGCCACGATCTCCGGCGTGATCGGCTCGATGTAGGTGGCGTCGGCCAATTCCGGATCGGTCATGATGGTGGCCGGATTGGAATTGACCAGCACGATGCGATAGCCCTCGGCCTTCAAGGCCTTGCAGGCTTGGGTGCCGGAATAGTCGAATTCACAGGCCTGGCCGATAACGATCGGCCCCGCGCCAATGATGAGGATCGCGTGGATGTCGGTGCGCTTGGTCATTAAAGCCGCTGCATAGTGCAGTGCAGCAGCTTTGGGAAGGGGCGTCGTTCTCAGGAGACGACTTTGGCGCTACTTTGTGAATGTTCCGCAGCCGTTGGGGCTGACATAGCGCTTTGACCCGGTGCATTCGAAAACCGCACGTTCCTTCGCGCACTGGCTGATGCCGGGGTTTGCGGTGACAATTTGTTTGCAGCAAGCGAGTGTTCTTCCACTCGTGCCGCCGCATTGGGCAGACACATTATTTTGTGCCGACGCCGCGCCGGTCACAGCAATCGACACGGCGAGGCTTGCAATTACTTTTCTGATCATAACGTCCCCACATCAATTGTTGCAGATTAGCACACAAATCAATCCGTTCCACAATCTCTTCGTCGAGACAGTTGCCAATCGGCTCAGCGACGAGAGTGATGTCGACGCCCGTCGGGCAACCTCGAAGTAGCTCCGCCGCCTGCCGAATTCCGCACTGGCAACGTACGCCATGAGAGCGTATGGATCGTCGCCCGAGGACCAACCTTGTGGAGACACTGATCATGCAAGCAGGAAGCCGCAGCGCGCAGTATTGGCGCGATCGCACTGCGCCAGCGCTGGCCGATTTCGAAGCGCTGGCTGCCGCAGCATGGGATCGCCTGCCAGCGGAATTCCGCAAACTGTGCGGCGATCTGGTGATCCGCGTCGAAGATTTCGCGCTGGATGAAGTGCTGGATGAGTTGGAGCTGGAAAGTCCGTTCGATCTGATGGGCCTATATCAAGGCACCAGCTTGGCGCATCAAAGCGTCAGCGACGTGCCGCAGGGCCCGAACATGGTGTTTCTCTATCGGCGCGCTATCCTCGACTTCTGGGCCGAAAGCGAAGACACGCTCGGTGGCTTGGTGACGCATGTGCTGGTGCACGAAATCGGCCACCACTTCGGCTTGTCTGACGAAGACATGGAGCGTATCGAGGAAGAATCGGAGCCAGAACACGGCGATGGCATGTGATCGGCGCGCCGCGCCAGCTCTTGGTGTGTTCGGCGCGCCGCGCCAGCTCTTGGTGTGTTCGGCGCGCCGCGCCTCGGTGTGAAATGTTCATTTCAATTTGGCGCTGAGTCTCAACTGTGCAAAGATGCATGTGCGTCTCGAAAGGGATCGGTGGGTCATGCTGCTGCCATTTTAAAAAGTGACCAACGTGCGGCTTAGTCAGAGATGATTTGGTCATTCGGTCATGCGAATGATGGGGTGGCGTGGCGGCCGAGGGAGCGCCGCCACGGAGGTGCGGGTTCACAGCCGCTCATTAGCGCTAAATAACTGTCTCAGATGATACGTGAATACTGGTGCTTTGGCCGAAGGGTTCGGGGCGAGAGGGAGCGGAAGACAACATGATTGCTATGCCGGGGACGGGAAAACGATTTGCGCTCAGCCTTGGCCGCGGCATTGTTGTCCTTTTGATTTGCACTGGATTTGTCGGCTTGGCGACGGCTGGCCCAACACCTGAAGAATATGCGGCGCACGTCGGCGCCGGCGCACAAATAGTCACGTCAGGCGATCTCCGGCTGGATGGAAAAAAAGCCCAGTGCGGTCAACGCCCTACCGTGCTTGACGGACAGCTCGACGACTACGGTGCAGCCTATCCCGGCTTTCTTATTCTCAATCCGAAGCTGCTCAACAAGGTTTCGACGCCCGTGAAAATGTGGATTTTCGCGCACGAGTGCGGCCATCAGTTTCGCGGTCCCGATGAAGAAACCGCCGATTGCTTTGCCGTTCAGCGCGGCCGCCGCCAAGGCTGGTTGACCACCGATGGACTTGAGGAAGTCTGCAAGTTCATTGCACCCGCCAAGGGAGACAGCATGCATTTCGCCGGCAGCCATCGCTGCGAACTGATGCGAAAATGCTTCGAAGACAAAGAAATCAAGTAATTTCAGAATGAGCGATGATTGGGCTCCTCGGGTGCGCCCGATTGTCGCGTAACAAATTGACTCTCGCCAGTTGTCTGCGGCTTGGATGGCGTATTTCTGTCACCGTTGATCGCCATCACTACCGCGATAGCCACGCGAGTTACGTGCCCTTGCTGTGCACCTGCATGGTGCGCGCTGTCGATGCCGAGAAATGACCGGAAGTCGCTCATGCTGCTGAAACCACCCCGCATCAGTCCGCCTAGAGCGACCGGGTTATCCCGCCGTGCGCTTCTGTCCGCTGGGATGATGGTCGGTGCGGGCGCGGTTTTAATGGCGCGTGAGGCTGCAGCTCAACAGCGCGCGCCGACTGAAGTTTTGATCGATGAAGCCAATACGCGCGCACGCCCCATCGCCATCCCTGAGTTTGTCGGCGACGATCCGAAGTTCGGTGCCGATGTCGCCAATATCGTCGGCGCCGATCTCGAGCGCTCCGGACTTTTCAAAATCGTCGACAGGAGCGCCTACATCGAGCGTTTCAACGACATCAATCAGCCCCCGCGCTATCCCGATTGGCGGGCCATTGGCGCCGAAGCGCTGATCGTTGGCCGGACGCGTAAACTCGCCGATGGCCGACTTGCCGCGGATTTCAAACTGCACGACACGATTTTGGGTAAGCCGTTGGACGCACAGGGTTTTGCCGCAGCGCCCCAGACTTGGCGCCGGTTGGGTCACATCATCGCCGATCGTGTTTATGAAAAAATGACCTTGGAGAAGGGTTATTTCGACACCCAGGTGGTCTTTGTCGACGAAACCGGACCTAAGAACAAGCGTTTGAAACGCCTGACCATTATGGATCAGGACGGCTTCAACGCGCGCCTCCTCACCAATGGCCGCAACTTGGTATTGACGCCGCGCTTCAATCCCGTCGCGCAGGAAATCACTTTTCTCGAGTACGCCGATGGGGGCGCCCAAACCCGCGTTTTCGTCATGAACCTCGATACTGGCCAGCGCGAATTGGTCGGCAATTTCCCCGGCAAGACATTCGCGCCGCGCTTCTCGCCAGATGGCCAGCGTTTGGCCATGAGCATCGACGAGGGTGGCGCGGTCAGCCTGATCGAGGTCGACTTGCGCTCGCGCCAGATGCGCCGCCTCACGCAGACCGATCGCATCGACACCGCGCCATGCTACAGTCCGGATGGGCGCCAGATCGTGTTTGAGTCCGATCGTGAAGGCACCCAGCAGCTCTACATCATGAACGCAACAGGCGGAGCAGCCAACCGCTTGAGCCGTGGGGACGGCCGCTATTCGACACCAGTTTGGTCGCCACGCGGCGACTATATCGCGTTCACCAAACAGGCGGGCGGCGCCTTCCTGATCGGCGTCATGAAACCGGATGGCAGCGACGAACGCATCCTTACGAGTGGTTATCACAACGAGGGGCCGACCTGGGCGCCGAACGGGCGCGTATTGATGTTCTTCCGGGAAGGGCAAGGCGCCAACGGTGGCCCTAAGCTGTTCTCTGTCGATATCACCGGTCGCAACGAAAACGCGATCCCGACGCCTGCATTCGGTTCCGACCCGGCGTGGTCGCCGTTGCGCGCCTGAGATTTGCACAGGTGTGCCGAAAAAGACATCAACGGCGCACTGCTGATTGTCGTAAATTATCCGTTAAAACTTTGTTATATAGATATTTTTTTATCTGCCGTCAGCCGCTGTTATCGCCTCGGCAAGCGTTGTATTTTGGCATCTCTGCCGTTGCAAAACCCGCGCTTTCCTCGCTCAATCCTTGATCTGCACCAGAGCTACCGGTAGCCATAGAGTGCGATTGCCGACGTGAGTCGTAAGCATGCAAATGCGGGGCGTCGTAAGACGCGTTCGCAGCGGCCGCTCTGGGGGTGGCCGTTAATTTGTCGGGCTGAGATCGATGAAGCTTGGCACCGACGTAACGGCTTGTGAGCAGATCTAACGTTCAGCTCGGGCCTTTTTGAAAACTGAAGGAGAGACTAGAATGAAATCCGCAATCATCCTCGCCGCTGTTGTTGCTGCTGTTGCTCTCGGCGCATGCCGCAAAGAAGTCGAGCACACCCCAATGAAGCTCGGCGCTGGCGTCGCAACCACCACGGTTGCACAGTAAGCCGATCTGGCAGAGCCTCGCGGCAACGCAAAGCACTGCCAAACCAAGGGCTGCCTCGGTTGCTTCGGCACTGAGGTGGCCCTTGGCTTTTGTCGTTGTGCTTGTCGCGAGAAACTTAATTCTGTCGACAACGCGATTGGAACCGTTGGCAGTGCACTGCGACTCGGTCTTGACTGAGCGAACGAGCGGTCAAAACTTCGATATCGACGACCTAATCGTCTGAGGTTTGGCCACAATTTCGTACGAAGCCTGCTCTAAGGAGCAACAGTTGTATTCTATACGATGGCATTTGTGGCCAGTCTTGAGGGGCGGTTTTCTCCACCGAGGGCCATAAAACACCATCGTCTCAAGCACCTGGGGGAAAACTCAGGGGAAGGGTCTTGCCTATGCAGTTCCAGCCTATTGGCGCGCGCACTGTCCGTTTTGTGGCGATAGTCGCAACGATGTTTGCACTCGCCGCCTGTTCGACGGCGGAGAAGCCGGACGATACCCTGTTACAGGGCGGGCTCGGTGCCAATGGGCGCGGCGGGCCGGCGACGCCGGGATCAGCGCGCGATTTCAGCCAGAACGTCGGCGATATCGTCTACTTCTCGACCGATCAGACAGACCTTACACCGGAAGCGCAGCAGACGTTGAGCAATCAGGCGCGCTGGCTGCAGCAGTATTCGCAGTATAGCATCACCATAGAAGGCCACGCCGACGAACGCGGCACACGCGAATACAATATCGGGCTCGGCTCGAAGCGCGCTGAATCTGTCCGGGCCTTCCTGGCACGCAATGGCGTATCGGCTGGCCGTATCCGCACCATCTCCTACGGTAAGGAACGCCCGGTCGCGGTTTGCAACGATATCTCGTGCTGGTCGCAGAACCGACGCGCACAAACCGTGCTCAACAACCGTGCCGGCGGCGTTGCGCGCGCCAACTAGTGCTGATTTTGCGATTGCGCAGCACTACTGCGATCTGAGCCAAATCGGCGCGTGTGCGCAAAAACAGGTAAGCATGGGCGGGTTCGGCGGGCGGCCGCGCCCGGTCGTGGGACGGACGACAAGTTCACTGTAGGCGCGCCATTAACTGGCCTGTGCTGTAGCAAAACGGGGATTCTGAGCCGATGGCGCACGATGACACCATCGCGTACCAAACTGCACTGCCGAAACTCAGCGAGTCCTGGCGATCACGCCTCTCAGTCCGCGGTCTTTTGCTAATTTCGGTGCTGTCTTTTGCTACTCAGGCCGGCGCACAAACGACTGCGCCACCACAAGCGTCGCCAGCGAGGCCGACAGGCGCGGTCACCCCCAAGGCTCCAACCAAGCCTGCCTTAGCTAAAACGGACGCCGCGCCAGCACCAGCGGCGACAGGCGATAACGCGTTACGCCAGCGCATCGAGCAACTCGAAGAACAGCTCGTCGAAATGCAGGTGACGGTCGGCACCCTCGATACCCTGGCGAAAGGTGGCGGCAGTTCCAGCTCTGGTGTCTATCGTGGTGGCAGCGCTGACGGCGGCGCAGGCGACCCCGGTCGCATCGCCGCTCTTGAGACACAGGTGCGCGCACTGGCCACGCAGGTCGATCAGTTGAACCAGCAGCTTCGTCAGGCCAATGCGCGTGGCCCTCTGCCCGTCGCGCTGCCGTCCGCTGCAGTGGCCGGATCGGGGTCTTTCCCGGCAGCCGCTGCCTCTCCAACCCAAAGCGTTGCGCAGGCTGACAATGCCGATCCCATCGGCCGGTTGGTCACCAATGGCAGCAACAACGGCACCATAGCGTCGGGCGTCGTCCCGCGTGGCGCTGTCGCCAATCCGTCCTTAGCGTCGGCCAGTGCCAGCGATGCGTCATCCAAACAGGCTTACGAAACGGCCTACGGCTATCTGCTGCAACAGGATTTCGCGGCTGCCGAAACCGCGTTCGACGACTTCCTGAAGCTTTATGCCAACGATCCCCTGGCCGGAAATGCGCAATATTGGCTGGGCGAGACGTTTTTTGCCCGCGGACAATTCAAACCCGCCGCAGCGTCGTTCTTGAAAGTTTCGCAAAACTACGCACGCAGCGCCAAGGCGCCCGACAGCTTGTTGAAGCTGGCGATGTCGCTTGATAAGCTTGGGGCCAAGGATGCCGCATGCGCCTCCTACGCCGATTTGAGCGCCAAATTTCCCAATGCCCCCGGACACGTCAAAACCCGCGCCGACACTGAACGGCGACGCCTCGGCTGCGCCTGAGCCGGCACCATCGCCGGGCTGCGACGCTGGTGAAGGTGAGCGGCTGACGGTAGATCCGCTTTTGCACTCCCTGTTGCCGGTTTTCGATAGGGCCTTTGCGGATACCCCGCACGTTGTCATCGCGGTATCCGGCGGCAGCGATTCCATGGCCTTGATGCACCTCGCAGCAGCCTGGCTTGTCCACCGCCGATCCATCGCCCGAGCAACCCAACTGCCCACCTTTTCGGTGGTGACGGTAGATCACGCCTTGCGACCGCAAGCGGCAGCCGAGGCGGCGGCGGTGGCGGCGGCAGCCGACCGGCTGGGATTGCCGCACACGACCTTGGTTTGGCGCGGGCTGAAGCCGCAGCGCGGCATTCAAGCTGCCGCCCGCTTTGCGCGATATCAATTGATCCGTCAGCACCTTGCAGCCGGCGGCACTTGCGCAGTCGCCATGGCGCATACGATCGACGACCAAGCGGAAACAGTGCTGATGCGGCTGGCGCGCGGCAGTGGTGTCGAAGGTCTTGCCGCGATGCGGGCGGCAAGGTCGCTGGCAGAAGGCTGCTTGCTGCTTCGACCCCTGCTCGGCGTGGCGAAGGCCGACCTGACGTCTTACTTGCAGACGCACAGCATCAAATGGAGCGAGGATCCGAGCAACCAATCAGAGGAATTCGAGCGCGTCCGGGTCAGGCAGTCCCTCCTCGCTGGACAACGCGCAGGCTTCGCTCCGAGCGCCAACTCGCTTGCGCGCACGGCTCACCGCGCTGCGCGAGCCCATGAGGCGCTAGAAGCCGTAACGACCGAGGTTTGGGAAAAGCGCGGCCACCATGCGCGGTTCGATGCGCTCGGCTACGCGGAGTTGCACTGGGAGTGGCTTTTGACACTACCCGAAGAAATCCGCCTGCGCCTGCTGGCCGGCCTGGTCAATACTATTGGCGGGCAGGACGTGCGTGTTTCTCTCGGCCGCCTCGAAGCGCTGACGGTCGGAAACGAATGGCGCCTGACGCGGGGCGCCACGCTTCATTCCACACAATGGCATAGCAACAACCGAGGCCGGTTGCGGATTTTTCGAGAGACCGATCGCCGGGAATTGCCGGTTTTGGATCTTATGCCAGGTGCAACGGTGAGGTGGGACCGCCGCTTTGTCGTCAGCAGCAGAGCGACGGGGGCCGCAGGGGTCTGCATTACAGCACTTGGCCCCCACGGCTTGGCGGCCATCGTGGCGTCCGGGCAACGGCGGCCGGATGCGCCGGCGCGCGCGCTATGGACCCAACCGGCGCTCCATTTCGACGACAGGCTCGTGGCAGCTCCAACCTTGGGTTTTGCGTTGCCGGGCTACGCAGGATTGTATCACTGTGAGCCATGCACGCCTCGTTTCGCTACACGCGGATGACGTGTCGCACAGACGGTTGAGAGATATGCCGTGAAAACGCCTGATCTTTCTTGCATCTGATGACGTTGATGCTTGGCAAACTACCTGCAGGTACCTATCTTACGGCAATGTGCGTAGAAGCTGCTGAGTCAGCTCGCCCGCGCGTCCGGTCGGCAATTGGGGTTTTCGCGTTCCCGGCGCAAAAAACCTTAAAAACTTGCGCAGAAGTCGGGTCTAGAGCCCACCTTCAGGCGTAAGGAACAAGCGGCTGTTCGGCCAATGTAAAGGGACACCATGAACACCAACTTACGCAATTTCGCGATCTGGGTCGTAATCGTCCTGTCGATCGTCGCCTTGGTGAACCTTTTTCAAAGCAACCAGATGTCCGGCCGACGGGCGAGTGAGATCAGTTACTCGGAACTGCTTGCGGGCATCGATTCTGGTGCGATTACGGAAGTGGAAATCCGTGGCCATCGCATTTCCGGCTTATATCGTGACAAAGGGACGACTTTCACCTCGATCGCCCCGGAAGATCCGACCCTCGTCGACCGCATGAACCGCAAGGGTGTCAAGATCACCGCGAAGCAATCAGAGGACGAGGCGCCAACGATTTTCTCGGTCCTGATGAACTGGTTCCCAATGTTGTTGCTGGTGGGCGTCTGGTTCTTCTTCATGCGCCAGATGCAGTCGGGCGGCGGCCGTGCCATGGGCTTCGGCAAATCGAAAGCCAAGCTGTTGACTGAACGCCAGGGCCGCGTGACGTTTGAAGATGTCGCTGGCGTTGACGAAGCCAAGGTCGACTTGCAGGAGATCGTCGAGTTCCTGCGCGATCCCGGTAAATTTCAGCGCCTTGGTGGGCGCATCCCCCGCGGTGCGCTGCTGGTTGGACCGCCCGGAACGGGCAAGACGCTGATCGCGCGTGCCGTGGCGGGTGAAGCAAACGTGCCGTTCTTTACGATCTCTGGTTCCGATTTCGTCGAGATGTTCGTTGGCGTCGGCGCGTCGCGCGTCCGCGACATGTTCGAGCAGGCAAAGAAAAATGCGCCCTGCATCATCTTCATTGATGAAATCGACGCGGTCGGTCGTCACCGCGGCGCCGGCCTCGGCGGCGGCAACGATGAGCGCGAGCAGACCCTGAACCAGTTGCTCGTGGAGATGGACGGCTTCGAGGCTAACGAGGGCGTGATCATCATCGCCGCCACCAACCGGCCCGACGTCCTCGATCCCGCCCTGCTGCGTCCAGGTCGCTTCGATCGCCAGATCACCGTGCCAAACCCGGATGTCGGCGGTCGCGAAAAGATTCTCAAGGTGCATATGCGCAAGGTGCCGCTGGCACCGGACGTTGACGCACGCGTGCTGGCTCGCGGCACGCCCGGCTTTTCCGGCGCTGACTTGGCCAATCTCGTCAACGAAGCAGCTCTACTCGCCGCCCGTCGCTCCAGGCGCCTCGTGACACAGCAGGAGTTCGAGGACAGCAAGGACAAGGTCATGATGGGCGCCGAACGTCGCTCGATGATCATGACCGAGGAAGAGAAAATCGCGACTGCCTATCACGAAGCAGGACATGCGCTGATCAACGTGCTGATGACGCAGAATGATCCACTGCACAAAGTGACGATCATCCCGCGGGGGCGCGCGCTCGGCGTGACCATGAGCCTGCCGGAACGTGACAAGCTGAGCTACTCCAAGAGTTGGGCGGAAGCGCGCATTGCCATGACGTTCGGCGGTCGCGTGGCCGAGCAGCTCATCTATGGCGAAGACCATCTCAACACCGGCGCCTCCAACGATATCATGCAGGCGACCAACCTGGCGCGCAGCATGGTCACCGAATGGGGCATGAGCGAAAAACTGGGTCCGCTGCGCTACAACGAAAACCAGCAGGAGATCTTTCTCGGCCATTCCGTCTCGCAGCGGCAGACGATGAGCGAGGAAACCGCCAAGACCATCGACGCGGAAGTGCGCCGCATCGTCACCAACGGCTATGAAAAGGCACGCGAGTTGATCTTCCCTAACCGCGATAAGTTGGAAGCAATTACGCAGGCCTTGATGGAATACGAGACCATCAGCGGCGAAGAATGCATGACGGTGATGAATGGCGGTCGCATTGTCCGCAAGACTGACGACGAGGACCGTGGTCCGGCGGGTCCGGCAGTTCCGGCCTCCGGTAAATCGCGCCCGCGCGACGAGCCGGGCCTCGGCGGCCTGACACCGCAACCGTTGGCTTGACGACTGCCGCACTGCATTGGCGCGAAGTAATACGAGGCAGCGCTCGAAAGCGCTGCCTTTTTTGCGAGGTGCGGGCATGACTGAATTGAGCTGGTTTGAGGTCATCGCGCGGCTCGGAGCGGCGGCGATGTTGGGTGGCGCACTCGGATTGAACCGTTTCCTGCATCACAAGAACATTGGCGTGCGCACACTTGGTCTGGTGGCCGTTACTGCCGCGGGGCTGGTCGCCGGCACAGTCGACGTCGCCGGCAGTGACGCCGCCTCACGCGCCATCCAAGGGATCATCACCGGAATAGGCTTCATCGGCGCCGGCGTCATCGTCCGAGCCAAGGATGATCACGGTGTGCGAGGATTGACGACGGCCGCGACCGTCTGGGTCTCGGCGGGAATAGGGGCACTGTGCGGCCTAGGCTCCTGGCGGATCCTGACCGTCGCCGCGGTGCTTATCGGACTGATGCTGCTCGACGGTGGCCGGTTCGAGAAATGGATTGTGCACGTCACACGCCCCAAACCGCCTGCAGGCGATTAACGATCGCGGGCAACGACGGTGTCTTCACCATGCGCGCGAGAACAACTTGATTTTCTATCTAAGATTGCACAACGATGCACTACTCCTTCCTGGAGCGCCACGCGATGGCCATCGCATCCGGCGTCTGAGACAGGGGCGCGGATGGAAACCATCTGGAGAACGCATCGCTCGATCCCAGAGACGATGACACGCTGAAGCGGCTGCAAGTGCCGACGAACATAGGCGGGTGCATACCCCGACGAACACGGCCGGTGCAAACCCGGACGAGTAGGGTGGTGCAAACCCCACCCGATGGCGCCATTCGCGCTCCGCTCTCAGACGCCAAGGCGGCTGGCGCGTTTTTCGACGGCGCGCGGCGTTAACTAGTTTACCAAACAACGTCGTTCCCGGGCTTAGGGTGGTTCCGGTTTTAGTGGAATCGGGGAACGACCCTAGGAGCCTGTCCAGATAGGCTCGGCGCATTGCATTTTGGGGGACCGTAGCCGCTTCAGACGGCTTTTGCGAGCTTGGTGAGGTTGTGGGCTAAGCAGATCATCGCCCATTCGGCA
>JANXWC010000045.1 GCA_025351355.1 Hyphomicrobiaceae bacterium | reverse complement strand
GTCAGGGAAGTCCTGACGAAAGCCGATAGCGATGGCAAGCTGATCGTCGCCGTCATCATTGCTAATCGCTGCGACTGGTGCCGAATATACTTGGCCCATGTTCTTCGCTGCGACGGACTCAATGCCTTTTCGGGCCAGGCGCATTTCGTCATTCTCTTCGCGCTGCCAGTCTCACTCGATAACAAAAATACCCGCGCGGAAGATCGCAACATTAAGGAGTTCACGGACCTGTTGAAGATCGATGGCTACCCGACAACTTCAATCATCCGCGTTAGGGACAAGACGATCACGCCAGTCGTCGAAATTTCTGGCGCGGTTTCGGAAGCAGAGATCGTGGGTGCTTTGACCAAGGCAGGCATCAAGCCCGGAGTAGGTGCTCCGCGCCTAGTAAAGAGCGCGGCCGTCGGTTTGCCCGAGCCAGCTGCGTGCGGTCGCAATGCGACCTCCGAGGCGCTGGCAGCATCTGCGCCGTTAGAAGTGCAGCGCGGAGTTTTGCCATGACGCTTGATGACACGACGGCCTCAATCATGCAGATCCGCTCAACTCAAAAGGGATACGCCAGATGAATAGTCTTCCTCGACGCAATTGTGCACTTGCTGCCTTCGTTGCCACACTCACACTCTGCTCAGTATCGATGGCACAGGCAATGGAGTGGACGCAGCGAACCGGTCCCACCAATTTTAACGAGGGTACCGGCCTCTACGATCTAAAATTTACTGGTCAAGTCATCATATTTGAAGGGACGGGACCGATTGTCCGAGGCGATGCTGAACGACTTCAGGCGAAAGTTCTGGCGATGAAGGATGCAAGCGGCAAACCCTTCTCGCCTGAACGCTCTGCCGCCGTGAACAGACGGCCGCTTATTTCGTTGAATTCGAAAGGTGGCTCCGTTGCGGGAGGCATCGCACTCGGCAGTTTCATCCGAGCTTCCAGGTTCGATACCATTGTTCCTGCAGGCGCGGAATGTCACTCCGCCTGCACTATGGCTTTCCTGGGCGGCATCTCGCGCTCGATCATTGGCAAGTTTGGCATTCACGCTATGTCTATCGACGAAAACGTCGTCAAAGCCCAAGGTGGGATCGCCGACGCTGACCTCTACGGCGCGCAGGCTGCATCGTCGATGTTCATTCTCTACACGCGAGATATGCTTGGCAAAACCGATCTGGCGGATGTCACGCTTCGTATCGGTCTGAAGACGACCATCCCAGTCGATGATACCGAATTGCGGGACTGGAACGTTATTACCATCGCATCGCGCCCGCAGCAGATGTACCCAAACAGCGTCGTGACAACGCTCGACTGTTCGGCAGATGGCATCAAAGACAAACTTTATGTGGTTCGGCGCCTGATGTGCCAGGACCTGACATTAGCGCGCAACGAAGTTCGCCTCGCTCAAGCCTTGCAGGGCTTAAGGAGCAGCCCCGAAATACAGGTCATCAACGAAGAACAGGTACGCTGGGTCGCAGCACGCAATGCTTGTGAACCGCCTGGTGACAGACCCTATTCGTTTGCGTCAAAAACCCCGCCCGTCGACGGGTGGCTGAGCGACGTACTGCAGCCGATCTTAAAGGCAGATAAAGTCGTTGAAGATTGTCTACGGCAAACCTATGAGGTTCGGCTGCGCGAGCTGGAAGCTCTTGTAACGTTCTATGAGGCACGCGGCAGCATGGCTTCGAAAAGCTGGCACCGTGAAGCCAGGTAAAGTTACATTTTAAGTCAACGCAGTTCGCTTCATCTTGACCGCGGGTGTTCTGCTAGTTTGAGGCAAATCGGCTGACAAGGAACTTGGATATGTCGAACGCTTATCGCCGCGGTCGCCTTGCCGCCGACGCGCATCTTCAGATCGAATTGATACATGCCGAATCCTATCCTGCAACGTTGATGGTTGTGGGACGGGTAGGCAATATATTTACTGATCGCACTGGCCTTCTTGTCAAAGGTCAGCGGATGATCTTCCCTCAGCCATTCTACAGTTGGACCGTCGAATATGATAAGTACCTGCGCGATCCTTCGCATGATCCGGAGTATCGGCCCAATGCTGGCGGCTGGCGCCGCGCGCGCCACGTCGAGGTCTATCTCAACGGCTTTGCGGGTGAGTGGTCGGTGACCTGCGATCAGCTCACGCTTCTGCACGCCGCAACCCGACGTCCCGTCAATCCCACCGAAAGCGAGAGCTGGGGAATGCTTTATGGTCCGGGGGCGTGGAATAGAGAGGAAGTTGGCTAAGCACTCGTTCGCAAGGAACTCGATTGTCGAGGAGCCGCAACGTACGGCCAGCATAGTTGGCTAGAACGGAATAGGGGAAATCGATGCAATTGATGTTGCTACTTGCAGTTGCCGCTATGAGCATCGCGGATTGCTCGCAGGCATGGTCCGCACTTGCGCCGAATTATCAACGCGCTGCAGAATTGTCTGCGATCCTGACTAACCCCGACGTAATTGGATCATTCGGCATGACCGATCCAATCGACCGGATCGAATATGTTCGCCCTGACATGTACCGCGTAACAGCGGGCCGCTGCTATATAGAAGTTGTGATCGTTGATCGGCTTGGCCGACAAGGCATTGTGGGCGCGCGCCAGTTCGAAGTGCGGCCAAGCAAAAAAGTTTGCCCGTAGCAAAATATTTTCACCTTTTTCAAGGCGCTCGTAGATCACTGTGCGGCCCCGTCGCAACCGATATTCGTGGAGCGGAGCGTTGTCATCGATGGCGAAAGCCCTTCATTTTTGCAAACAATCGTGTTCATCGCGAGGGTGACGCCTGTTTGGATGTTAGCCTGCCAACCCACCTCGGCGCGCGCTTAGCGACAACGAGTTCAGGCAGCGTCCTGAGCAAGATTTTCCCGAAATCGGAAACTGGGAGAAAACCTAAAGGTTTTCCGGTGGTTTGAGCTTTGCGATATTCTGCCCAACTAGGAACTGCGTAAGCAGGTCGAGGGTTAGCGTGGTGCCAGGACGCAGCACGACACACACACAACCGCGCTCGCCGTATTTGGATCTGGCATTGAATCCAACGCGACGGAGTGGACGACGGGTTGCTTTAGAATGAGGTTCTCCACTTCGTCCACGTTAATCTTCTCGCCGCCGCGATTGATCAGGTCGCCCTTGCGCCCCTCACAGAAGATTGTCCGGCCCTGCTTGTAACGATATTGCCAATGCGGTGCCGGCGGCAAGTTAGATCGTTACCCGTTAATCGAAAAATTGAGCGCTGAGAGTTCTGGTTAGAGGCCGCGGACCGGACCAATCCCGCAGCCGCGATCGGGCTCGTTTTCTTCGTAGCTGTCCTGCTGATGGCCGCTGTCGCGGGTACGTTGTTTCCAGGCGATCCGTTGGCGCTCGCAGGGCGGCCGCTGCAATGGCCGGCAGAAAACGCGCGTTTTTGGCTCGGGACCGACAATTCAGGGCGCGACATCGCTGCTCAGATCTTTCACGGCTCACGGATATCGCTGCTCATTGGATTGGTAGCGACATCCATCGCTGTTGGCATCGGCATCGTGATCGGCGCCGTCGCCGGCTACTATGGAGGGGCCGTCGATACGATTTTAATGCGCATCACTGAAGCTTTCCAGACGCTGCCTAACTTTCTGCTCCTGTTGCTGCTAGTGGCTGTGTTCGGCTCGAACCTGATGACGGTCACAATCGCGATCGGTGTCGTATCGTGGCCCGCCCCGGCGCGGCTGACGCGTGCGGAATTTCTGTCGCTACGCAATCGCGAGTTCGTGGAGGCCTGTCGAACGCTTGGCCTGCGCGATACTCAAATCATCTTTCGTGAGATCCTGCCCAACGCGCTTCCGCCGATCATCGTGTACGCCAGTGTCGTGATGGCTGTGGCAATCTTGCTCGAAAGCGCATTGGCGTTCCTTCGCTTGTCCGATCCCAACGTGGCATCGTGGGGCAATCTCATCGGACTCGGTCGCGACGTGCTGCGTACGCAATGGTTCGTGTCCGCAATTCCGGGGCTCGCGATCTTGACGACGGTCCTGGCGGTATCACTCGTCGGACAGGGCCTCAATGACGCGCTCAATCCGCGGCTGAGGCGGCGGCCGACCGAGCGCGCGGGGATCGGCGGCCAATGACTTCCATCCTGTCGCTCGACAACGTCAGCGTTTCCCTACCGCCCGGCGCTGACCGGCCGTTTGCGCTCGAGAACGTCTCCCTCGATGTGAACCGAGGCGAGATCGTCTGCGTCGTCGGAGAGTCCGGTTCGGGCAAGTCTATGATGGCGAATGCTGTGATGCGACTGCTTCCGCAGGGCGTCGCGATTGAAAGTGGCAGGATCATTTTCGCCGGCGAAAACCTCGCGACCGCTACGGAAGCAGAGATGCGGCGCATTCGCGGTGCCCGGCTTGCGATGATATTCCAGGAGCCGATGACTGCGCTCAACCCACTGCGCACGATCGGCAACCAGATCGGGGAGACATTCCGTATTCATACCGCTCTCGGGAAATCCGAGATCGAGAGCAAGGTGCTCGATCTGCTCAGGGAAGTGCATATTCCAGATCCCCCCCACGCCATGCTGGCCTATCCGCACGAGTTGTCCGGCGGTCAGCGCCAACGTGCCATGATCGCGATGGCGCTCGCGCTCGATCCGGCGGTGCTGATTGCGGACGAACCGACGACTGCGCTCGATGTCACGACACAGGCGCAGATATTGGCGCTCATTCGCGATCTGCAGCGCCGCAAAGGAACCGCCGTCCTCTTTATCACGCACGATTTCGGAGTCGTGCGCGAGATCGCAGACCGAGTCGCCGTGATGCAGAACGGTTCAATCGTCGAGCAGGGTTCGGCGTCTCAAGTACTCAACGCGCCGAGCCACCCCTACACCCGTCAGTTAATCGCCGCCGTGCCTGCGTTAAAGGCGCCTCCGGAACGCACTATTTCGAAAGAGATTATTCTCAAGATTGATCAAGTCAGCAAAACCTATCGCAAGAACGGCTGGTTCGGGCGGACGACGCGAACGACGCATGCCGTCGACAATGTTTCGCTCGAACTTCACCGCGGCAGCACACTCGGGATCGTCGGCGAATCCGGCTCCGGCAAATCAACTCTCGCCCGCTGCATCGTTCGCTTGATCGAGCCTGACACGGGGTCGATCAGACTTGGTGATCTCGATCTCGTTACGCTGTCTCGTTCGCAGATGCGGGATGAGCGTCATAGAATTCAAATGGTTTTCCAAGACCCGTCCGGCTCACTCAATCCGCGACGCCGTGCTGGCGAACTTGTCGCACAAGGGCTCGTCGCCGGCGGCACCGGACTGCGTGATGCGATGGCAACTGCAGAGGAGTTGCTTGAGCTCGTCGGCCTCGATCGCCGCGCAATTGACCGATTCCCGCATGAATTCTCGGGTGGCCAGCGCCAGCGAATCGGCTTGGCAAGAGCGCTGGCACTCAGACCGCAGGTGCTGGTGGCCGACGAGCCCGTGTCGGCGCTGGACGTTTCGGTTCAAGCGCAGGTTTTGGTTCTGCTCGGAGAACTCAGGACGAAGCTCGGGCTCTCGACGATATTCATCACTCACGACTTGCGCGTTGCGGCCCAGGTTTGCGATTTCGTCGCTGTCATGAAGTCCGGCGCGGTGGTTGAATATGGGCCTATCGGTAAGGTCTTTGGAGAACCGAGCCACTCCTACACGCAGGCGCTGCTACAATCGATTCCAGGCCAACAAATGTCCGCTTCTGCCCGCATTTCAGACTAGAAAGACAGGCAACAAGATAAAATTAGTTGTCTCTTGCTGGCCCGGACCGCCGAAACGCCCCTCGCCGTAACTCCGGTCGGAATTGGGTGAACTTCTGCCAGACTTGTCAACAAAGGGCAGGTCTGGCAGCTTCTGAGTGAGCTTCGAGCGTGGTGGCGAGGTAACGTCGCCGGACGAACTTGACCCCGTGCTGACGGACGTTGATCGCGGTGCGTTGGTGTTTCCAATGTCTGCTTCAGCAGGAAGCTGAAGTCGAAACTTTTGAGAGGCTACAGTAGAGATAGAGCGGCCGTCGACAATTCCTCGGCGATATTCCATCATTGAAAACGGTGTTTCGCGCGTTTACGTCGCCGCTTGCGTGTCAATCACCGATCCTTCATCGCCAGAGGCACAGATGCAGCCAGTCGCCCAACTTCAAACGATCGAGACCAATGGTATTCGCCTGCGGGTGGCCCTGGCCGGAGAAGGGCCGCTCATCGTGCTGGTGCATGGCTGGCCGGAGAGCTGGTATTCCTGGCGGCATCAGATCCCCGCGCTCGTGGGCGCGGGTTATCGCGTGGCCGCACCGGACGTGCGCGGATATGGCAGTAGCGATAAGCCCGAAGCCATCGAGGCTTATGGTATCAAGACACTAGCTGCCGACGTCGCCGGCCTCATAATTGCGCTTGGCGAGAAAAAGGCGATCTTGATCGGGCACGACTGGGGCGCCGATCGTTTGGAACACAGCCTTGTTTTTTCCTGATTGCGTGCGCGCGGTCGCAGGGCTGAGCGTGCCGCATTTAGGACGCGGGCCGATCCCACGGGTTGAGATGTTTCGTCGGGTCTACAAAGACAAGTTCTTCTATCAGCTTTACTTCCACACACCGGGTGTGGCGGAAGCAGAACTGGAAGCCAATGTCCGCACTAGGGTCTGTCGTCAGTTGAGCCAGAACAGAACGCAAACCAGGGCGACCGCCGCGAGGAAGGTATTGGCGAGCTTGTCATAGCGCGTTGAGATGGCGCGGTATTGCTTGAGTTTGCAGAAGAACCGCTCGACGAGGTTGCGCTCACGATAGAGGGCGAAGTCTGTAGCGCGCGGCTCGCGGCGATTGGCCTTTGACGGGATAACTGGCGTGATGCCTCGCGCCTCAAGCGTCTCCACCAACGCATCCGAGTCATAACCCTTGTCGGCGAGAAATGCTTCGGGCTCGACCTGATCAAGCAACGGTACGGCCTGTGTGATGTCGTGCGCTTGGCCCGGCGTGAGCGACAGTGCCACCGGATTGCCGAGCGCATCGACGATGGCGTGGATCTTGGTCGTCAGCCCGCCGCGCGATCTGCCGATGGCTTGATCTTCGCCGACTTTTTTTGGGCGCCAGCGCTGTGCTGGTGGGCACGGACGCTAGTTGAATCGATCGACATGAACTCCGCATCGACCTCAAGGGCCAAAGTCTCCAGAATGCGAGCAAAAACGCCACTTTCACACCATCTTCGCAAGCGCTTGTGTGTCGCCTTCCAATCGCCGTAGCGCTCCGGTAGATCACGCCA
>JANXWC010000019.1 GCA_025351355.1 Hyphomicrobiaceae bacterium | reverse complement strand
CGGCGATGCCCGGCGGCCGTTGTCCGCGCGTCCACCACACACGGCACGTCCGTCCCTTCTGTCCGATGCGCGCTTCGTCTTGGAAGAACAGCCGCAGACGCTTGTTTTTATGCGTACACTGAATTCGCCTTAGGGTTCGTCGGGCTCTTTTTAAAGGCCTTTGCTTTGGCCGGGTCTTTCATCGGGTGACTGGGGCGCGTCTTTTGCCGTGACATGCCGAGGCGACGCAGCATGCGGCCGACCGACCAGGGATGCAGCTGTTTGCCGAACCGCTCGGCACAGATCTCGGCCAGATCTTCGAGCGTGTAGGCCGACAATCCCGTCACCTCCGGGTCGCAGCCAGCCATGATGATATCGATGAGTTGGGCTTGCTCTTCCGGCGATAACGTTGTCGGCCGTCCCTCTCCCCATTGATCGACAAGCCCATCAATGCCGTGGGCATTGTACCGGATGACCCAGTCCCGCAGCGCTTGGCGATCCATGCCAGCCGCTTCTGCCGCTTCTTTGCGGCTCATGCCCGAAAGCGCGTTGGCGATCGCCAGCAAGCGGCGCGCCACACGCGGGTTCGCCTCGGCTTTCGCCAGTTTGCGCAGCACAACAGCCGAGCGGTCCTTCCTGATCTTCAGCCCCGTCATCGCGTCCTCCTGGCGAATCAATCACCCAACAGAATCACAATCCGAGCGAATGCGAAAGAGAACCGAGTCAAAGCTTATGGGGGCTGGTATAAGACTCCGGGAGTTTATCAGGACGGAGGCGGGCTTCGTTTTCGCGTGATGGCCAACGGCAGTCGCATTTGGATCATGCGCGTCACGCATGCGGGCCAGCGGGTTGATATTGGCCTAGGACCACTGGCAAGCCTGTCTCTCGCCAATGCGCGTCAGAAGGCCGGTGCAATCCGCCAAATCGCGGCCGACGGCGGCAATCCCATTGGTGAGAGCCAGACGCGACGCCGTGAACGTCAAGCCGGTCAGGCGCTTCCCTCGCCGATCGTTGTTCGCCCGAACTTTATGACGTGTTGGACCGCCTATTGGGCTTTGAAAGAGCCACAGCTATCGAACGGCAAACACCGCGACCAGTGGGTCTCGACGATGAAGAATTACGTGTTGCCGTCCATCGGCGATCGGCTCGTTGCCGAGATCACACCGACCGACATTATCAACATGCTGGCGCCGATCTGGCACACAAAAGAAGAAACGGCGCGCCGCGTCCTCCAGCGCGTCGACGCGGTCTTTGTGTCTGCCATGACGCGTGAACTGCGAGATAAGGCCAATCCGTGTACTGGGGTCGCGCGCGAACTTGGCAACCGGCGCCGCGACACCGTCCATCACGCGGCCTTACCGTACCAGGATGTGGGCAACTTCGTGCTCAAAATGCACCAGCGCAAGGCGCCGTTGGCTAGCCGTCTTGCCTTCGAATTCTTGATCCTCACAGCAACACGGAGCGGTGAGACGCGCGGCGCGCTGTGGTCTGAAATCAATAGAACTGATCGCTTATGGACGATCCCTGCAGCGCGCATGAAGGCCCGGAGTGAGCACAGCATTCCCCTCTCAGGCCGCGCCGTGGAGATCTTGCTAGCGGTCCGCGCTGCCCACCCTGACAGCTTGCTGTGCTTTCCAAACGGTCGCGGGAAACCGTTCTCAGATATGGTTTTCACGAAGACGCTTCGAGACATGAATTTAAGCGCAAGTGCCACGGCGCACGGCTTTCGCACGTCGTTCAAGACCTGGGCCGCTGAGACTGGGATCCGCGATGAGGTCAGCGAAGCGGCACTGGCACATGCCGACACCAATCAAGTTCGCGCGGCCTACCGGCGAACGACCTATCTCGACGAACGGCGTATTGTGATGGAAGAGTGGGCCAAAATTGTCGGCGTGCGGAAACCGTGATTGCGCAAGACTGCATCCGGGTCTCATCACTCGTTTGAACATGCAGCGGCGCAGAGCAAGTGCGATGTCACATTTAGAGTCCGCCCACGAGACCCGTTTTCGCCAAACCGGGCTTGCGGATTTGGTTGCCGGACAACGTCAGGACGTTGGGCGCGACGCCATCCAGGTACGCACTTCGGTAGCGAACCAGGCGACACGGTTCGGCCCGATCCGCCGCTGTCGCGGAAACCGCTGATGTGTCACATAGTCATAGATCGCAGCGCGCGACAGCCCCGTTTTGGCCATCACGATTTTGATGCTCCAGAACTCTTCGTCCAGTGCGGTTATTGTAACGGGCGCTTGCGTTTCCATTTTGGGCTCGTCCATGGCTAAGCCTATGCAATTCCTAAACGGCGGCAGCGGAATTTGGCTGCCCGGGGGCTCGGCATAAATCGAATTACACGCCGCACCTCCTGTTGGCCGCGTGCGAGCGCGGACACAGAAGCCGCAAAATCCAGCACCAACAATAAAACGCCATGTGCTGCGCCCAGACGAGGCTGAGCTTGCTCGCGCGCATCCGCGACGCGGATCATCCAACGTCGTACACTGTGATCGAAGCCCGGAAACCGCTGACCGGCACGCTCACGACGTTCGGTCGGATGGTAGTTGCGATGTGCCACGAAGATGGTCGGTCGCAAACGAAAGCTCGACGCTACGAAACTAAGCACGCCGAGCACTTGGATCATGATCAAGACGCCGAGCGCGGTCTGGTAGGCCACAACGGGAGGCACGCCGTTCTCTGCGGGCCATACTTGCACTATGGCTCCAAAGGCCCATTGCGCAACGAATGCACCGCCGACGTGAAGAAGATCGAGCAAACCGTTGACACGCGCCGAACATGAGGGAGGATAGGTTGCGGCAAGGCTCGCGAAACTTAGCACCGTCGAAGCCCCCGCAAGTGCGACGAGGGCCCATGATGCTGTCATCGGCAATGGCAATCGCAACGCAAGTGCCGCTTGGGCCGCCATCGATAACCCGCTGATTGCGGCGAGCAGTGTTGAGGGCGCAATGCAATGGCGTTGGAGCCGATGCGCACTCCGACCAAGCGCCAATGCGCCGGCGCTCAACGCAACTGCCATCGCCAACAGCACGTGCACAATGGCTGTATGCGTCAGGCCTTCGACGTCGCGCATCCAGCGTGACGCCCACAATCCGTGCAGCGCCCACGAAGCCGCAATCGTTGTCGCAGATAATGGCGCGATCCGCCAAAACCGCGCGTCTGTGTAAATATCGCTGAGCCGGAGACGCGGGCCAGCATGTTCGTCGATCATCGCTTGCTCGGGGACAAACACATAAATGACTGCCGCAATCGCGATGCACACCGCAGACAACACCAGAAACAGGTTGCGCCATCCGATGCGGTCGGTCAGCAGTTCGGCCGGCAGCGTGGCCGCAACGGCGCCGAGCGCCCCGAGCATGACAAGCCAACCGTTAGCCAGGGCTATCTTGTGTGGTGTTCCCCATTGACTGATCGCTTTGAGCCCGGTCAAGAGTGCAACCGAGCCGCCAATGCCGATCAGTGCTCGCCCAAGCATGAGCGCTGCGAGGTTTTCGGCCATCGCGAACACTGCTGCACCAACCGCCGCAATGATCATCAACGCGGCCTGGATACGCCGTGGCCCATATCGATCGATCACCGCACTGGCTGGTATCTGCACCAGCACAAATACGAGGAAATACATCGAGGTCACGAGCCCAAGCTCGGCAGGCCCAAGGTTGAAGGTATCGGCAAGAGGACCAGCGATCACGGCATTAATCGATCGGAACAGGTAAGAGACGAAATATCCGGCCGCGAAGGGTAGGATCACACAGACAATCAAACGGGCAGTCGAGCGTGTCTTCGTCTCGACGTGGTCCGACAACGTCTGCCGTTCG
>JANXWC010000254.1 GCA_025351355.1 Hyphomicrobiaceae bacterium | reverse complement strand
TCCGGCCGGGGCGGCCTACCGGCCGACGGCGTTCGTCTACGTGCACCCGAGGTGCAGGTGGGCGCGGATGCGGGTGGGCGACGGCGTTCGCCTACCCACCTGCGGTTCGGCCGCACGTAGCCGACCGGCGTCGCGCTGTGCGCGCCCCGGCCGGAGCGCGACCAGCGCGTGAGGCCAATCAAACGGACCGCCGCATTTGCGACAAGGGAGCAGCTAGACTCCCGGTCTTCGATGGCCGATCAACGCCCAATAGGGCGAACCCAGGAAAGTGTCATGCGTCACAGTTACTCGTGCTGGCTCGTAGTTGTGTTGGCGGTGTTGACCGTCGGCTCGGCGGCCGACGCGCAGCGCCGCGTGCCGCCGCCTAATCGGGAGGCCGCGCTATTCTCGTTTGCACCGGTTGCCAAGAAGGCGGCACCGGCCGTCGTCAACGTGTACGTGCGCGGTCGCATCCAGCAGTCGCCATCGCAGCTTGCCGAGGAGCAGTTTTTCCGTCGATTTTTCGGCGATCGGTTTGGCTTGCCACAGGACCGCGTGCAGAATTCGCTCGGCTCCGGCGTGATCGTCAATTCGGACGGACTGGTGGTCACCAATTCGCACGTCGTCAAGGTCGGCGGCAACGCCGAGATCAAGATCGTGCTTTCCGACAAGCGGGAATTCGACGCTCGGGTGGTCATGCAGGATGAAAAAGCCGACATCGCAATTCTCAAGATCGAAGGCGGCGACGGCCGTTTCAACTTCCTGGAATTCGCCGACAGCGACGATCTGGAAGTGGGCGACCTCGTGCTCGCCATCGGTAATCCGTTCGGCGTCGGGCAGACCGTGACGCAAGGCATCGTGTCGGCCTTGGCACGTACCGAAATCGGCCAATCCTCAGAGGCGCAGGTGTTCATCCAGACGGACGCGGCCATCAATCCCGGCAATTCCGGCGGCGCCTTGGTCGACATGAATGGCCGCCTCGCCGGCATCAATACAGCCATCTATTCCCAATCCGGCGGCAGCCAGGGCATCGGGTTCGCAATTCCGTCAAATCTGGTCAAGCTGTTCGTCGATAGCGCCATCACCGGCCGCAAGGTGACGCGGCCGTGGCTCGGTGCCAAGCTCGAGCCCGTGACACGCGATATCGCCAGCGCCGTCGGCATCGATCGGCCGACCGGCGCCATCGTCGCGCGCGTGACGCCACGCAGTGCTGCGGCGGAGGCGGGGCTGCAGGTTGGCGATGTCATCACCAGCGTCGACGGCACGGCGGTCGATGATCCGCGCGCGCTGATCTACCGGCTGACGACGCGCGGCATTGGCGCCAAGGCGAAGATCGATTTCGTGCGCAAGGGACGCCTGATGAGTACGCAATTGGCGCTGCTGGCTGCCCCGGAACCGGGCAAGAACGATGTGCGCAATTTGAGCGGCACTCATCCGTTCGACGGCGCGCGCGCCTCCACCATTCTCCCGGCCCTCGCCGACGAACTGGGTCTCGACGAGGATCAGGGTGTCGTCATCCTGTCCGTGCGCCCCGGGTCGATCGCCGCCAATCTCGGGTTTGCCGCCGGCGACATCGTCGTCAGCGTCAACGGCCAGCCGATCGACACGGTGGCGACGCTCGAAACGCAGGTGCGCCAGAAGCAGGCGGTATGGCAGTTGGAGGTCAAACGCCAGGGCCAACTGCTGACGCTGCAGATTCGCGGCTGAGGCGTGCGACTGTCCTTACAGAAACCCGATCGAGATCCACGGCACGGCGGCGACGACGATGAGACCGATCAGTAGCGCCAGCAGGTAGGGCCAGATGGGCCGCACGCCCTCGGCGGGATCGACACGGCCGATGGCGCAGGCGGCGTAGTAGCCGACGCCGAACGGCGGCGCGAAGAGCCCGATGCCCATCGCCAGGATCACGACCATGGCGTAGTGCACCTCGTGAATGCCGAGTTGCCGCGCGATCGGAAACAGCAGCGGCCCGAACAGCACGATGGCCGGTATGCCCTCCAGCACGCTGCCGAGGATCACGAAGGCGACGATCGACACAGCCATGAAGCCTGCAGCCCCGCCCGGCAGCTCGCTCATCGAGGCCGCCAGCTGACGGCTGAAGCCGGATTGCGTCAGCGCCCAGGCCATGCCCGTCGCCGTGCCGATGATGATCAGGATGGCGCCCGATAGCGCCGCCGTTTCCAGCAGGCAATTCCACAGCCGGTTCCACTGCACCCGCGCGCCGAACACCAGTCCGGCGACAGCCCCATAAAGTAGAGTGTAGGCCACACCGATGGTTGACACCTCCGTTGCTGTCGCCACGCCTTCCACCACGGCCGCGCGAATGAGGAACGGCAGCGCCAGGCCGGGGGCGGAGATCAACAAGGCCAGCGCCACCTGCTTGCCGGTGGCACGCGTCACGCCCGTCATGTCCTCGGTGCGCGACCGCCACCACACCACGCCACACAGCGCCAGCGCCAGCACTAGCCCCGGCATCAGCCCACCCGTGAACAGCGCGGCGATCGACACGTTGGCGACCGAGCCGATGGTGATCAGCACCAGGCTCGGCGGGATGGTCTCGCTCATCGCCCCCGACGACGACAGCAGCGCCACGAGATCGCCACCGCCAGCGCCGCGCTTCTTCATCTCCGGAAACAGCACCGGCGCGACCGCGGCCATGTCGGCGGCCTTCGAGCCGGAAATGCCCGACACCAGATACATCGCGCCGAGCAGCACGTATTTCAAACCGCCGCGAAAATGGCCGATGAGGCTGGCCAGGAAATCGACCATCGCTCGCGCCATGCCCGTAATCTCGATCAACAGGCCGAGGAACACGAACAGCGGCACCGACAGCAGGATGATATGGCTCATGCCCTCGTCCATGCGGCTGACGACGACGGTCAACGGTGTGCGCGTGGTCAGCGCCAGGAACGCGAATGTGCCGATGCCGAAGGCGAACACGATCGGAACGCCGGCCAGCACCGCCGCACCCACCAGCACGACGAAGAACACGATCAGCTTGTAGTTGCCGATGACATTCAGCAGCGGCTTGGCCAGCCACAACACCACGCCCACGGCGATCACGATGGCGAATGCCAGCGCGACATCGCGAACGGCGTAGCTGCGCCCGATGCGGGTGAGGCCGATGATCAGCATCAGCCCGACGCCGACCGGTAGCGCCGCCGCCCGCCAGATGTTCTTAAGGCCGAGCGCCGGTGTCTCGATCATGATCTCGTCGTGGGCGTATTCGATGGCCGACGGCAGCACCAGGATCAGGAACGCCAACCCGGCCGCCAGCGCCAGCGCTTCCAGCACCGCCCGCGTGCGCGGTCGAGCACCATTGACCAGGGCGGACATCCGCATGTGCTCGGTACGTCGATAGGCCAGAACGGCGCCGAGCATGGCCAGCCATAGGAACAGGATCGAGGCCAGTTCGTCCGTCCAGGTATAGGGCTTGCGGAACACGTAACGCGAGATCACGCCGGCAAACAGGATCGCCATCTCGACCACCACCAGCCACCCGGCAACCCATTCGACCCCGCGGCCGATGAAAAATTCAATATTGCCAGCAAGGCCGCGCCCGCCGCTGCCTGCCCCCGGTTCCGTCGTCTGGCCAACCTGCATTCGCGTTCCCCCGCATCGTCGTCGCCGGCTTCAGCCGGACTCTCTCGTCGACGCGGAGTTTAAATCAGCCGCGCGCATTCGTCGCCTGCAAATGCAACAGCGCGATCGCGACGGCTGCGATGGCGGCGGGCGATGGCCTTTCGCTGTCGCCTGCGAAGAGTTAAGCTGAGTACTTGCGATCGACTGCAAGCAGAAAGTGGCTCTGCGGACGAAGTCGGGCGGGAGGCATTCTTGGCTGGACACCTGCGATTGACGGAGGCGTGACATGCGCAGCGGGTTTATATGGTTCCTCGTGTTGCTGTTGAGCGCGTCCAGTTCGGTACGCGCGGAATCCAAGGCGGAATTTTGCGACCGCATGTACGCTCAGTGCCTGACCAAGTGCCCGCCCGGCAGCAATTGCAGGTCTTGTCCGGGCAAACTTGCGGATTGTCGCGTCAGCGGATGCTTCGCATTTTTGACAGCCGGGACCCGCTGCATAACTGACGCCGCCCGCCCCGCGCGTCAACAATAAGCCCGAATTGACGCTCCCGTTTTGATCACGACGCGTCCGGTGCTGCGGGGATTATCAACGTGCATTCCGCGGCCCGTGCTGCACCCGGCATTTTGTATGGCTCAAGTTTTGGCCTTGAATCCCACCCGCTGCCCATCAACGTCGACGAGTATTGAATTGAACAACGCCGATATGCCGCCGATGTTCATACCGGGCCAACCAAACATGAACTCGCACGATTTGCAGGCCAACAGCGTAAGTCCGCGCACTGAGGACGGCCACGCGCTGGTATCGATGGCGTATGAAAATCTCTGGCTCCCATCGCTGAATTCGACCGACACCGGTGCGGCAGTCGCGTGGCAATCATGCGACGCGGACGTCAGCCATTCCGGCAGCTTGGCGTTGTTGTTCCAGTGCGAATTTTGGAACACATTTTTCGGGTCGCTCAAAAACACCGGCCCGCCGCCGGTATCGATCATCGCAATTGGATCTTCAATGTCGCCGGGCCATCCGGTTTTCCAATCGCCGAGATTGACCGCGCTTGGCTTCAACGCCATCCACGGCTTCCCCGGCAATATCTTGAACATGGTGAACCCATTGGGCTCTGATCGATGCAACGTAATTTCAGACGCATCGTTAACACGAACAGCCGCCGTGCTGGATACGACGTCTTTCGTCGCTGCCATATTGATTTCGACAAACTTGAATTGCCGGTCGTAGAGGAACGGCATTTTAATTTCGCCGAACCCCGGGACTTGCGGCCAGGGCGAGACGATCCCTGACCCGAAATTCGCTGTCCTTTCACCCCGCCCGTTGAGCCCGATGCAGGCGTAGAAGACGCAATCGGGTATCGCGTAGTTGACATTGCGCGCGCTGAACGCAACGGCACCGCGTACGAGCCTGGCGCGGGCGCCGAACGGCTCTTCGACCACTTCGGGCCACACCTTGTAGCGCGCGAGAAAGTTGGGCGCACTCGAGATCTTCTCGAAATAGGGAAGGACCAGGCACGAATTGCCGGTGTCGAAGCACGTTGGGACGGGTGCGAGACCCGCCACGATCACGTCGATCAAGGCGTCGAAATTTCCCGACGCCGACACCGTCGAAATCGGTATGCTCACTGATCCTACGCTGGCCGCCGGCCCGCCCATCGCCGTTGTCAGCGCAAACCGGTCCAACGTCAATGCCGCCAACTGTGCAACCGATTCCGCTGGAAGCACGCGACTCGTCGAAATGGGGGGATGCAGTCTCGCTCTCGGCGTCGCGCTTAGGTGATCGGCCACACCTGGCGGACCGATCTGCGCCGATGCCCCCGAAGTGCTCGCGACAAGCCCTGCTGTCCCGCCAACTAGAAACGCCCTGCGAAGCATTCAGTGCTCCCATTCTTTTAGACGCCACATTTCGGCTGAATGCGCCGTTAAAAGCCCGAACGTTGCACCGCTCCGGTCAGCCAAGTGGTGTAGGCCTTCTGCAGTGTCGATTCGTTGAGTGCCTTAAAGCTCGCGGCAGCTTTGTCTGCGGCGCTCGCCCCCGATCCCGTCTCCCCGACGCTGAATTCAGCGACATAGAAGCGGCTGTTTGGCGCGGGATTGGCTAGGTAGTCTGTTTCCCAGGTGCACTTCTTGTCGACCGGTATCAGCTTGGACTTCTTTTCCACAACGGCACAACCGCGCGCCGTCCCGTGGCCGTGTGCGTCGAAAGTGAGCGCGATTGGCGTGAAGACGACGTTTGTCAAATCAAAAACGGCCGGCCGATTTGCGGTTCGACGCGCGCTTTGAACCACCATACTGATGCCTACCGAAACTGCTTCTGCTGAACCGTCCGCCGCGGTTCCCGTCACCGCCACGGCATTGTCCAATCGCGCGTAAAGTAGTTTGTACTTTGACAGTTGATCGTCCAGCGCGACCCCATCACGTCTGACGAGAACAGTGAGACCGTGCGCCATTAACTCGCCCGATTTTGCCTTGGCTCCGCGTTGAAACAGAAAACACTTGGTATTGGCAAATGGGACGGTTCCCTTCGCCCGGTCAGGCACGAGGTTGCTGGCCGGCTCCGCCTTGGCTTTGTAAGCTGGTGGGTTGCTCGCCGACTTGAATTCCTGAATTCGCGTGTCGACGAGCGAGGTCAGTTTTCCGTAAATCCACTGCCCCCATGCAATGACGATGGGCGCAAACGGCAACGCCGCGGGCGAGGCGGCCGAATGCTTGAGAGTACATTGGTCGTCAAAAATTGCCTTGAGCTGAGGGTCATCGATAGCGAGGCTCTTATTCTCCGCGCTGAGTTGAAACTCGGATGTGATCGTGAATTTAATGTTATCTGGTTCGACTCCGCTCAGGCCATGACGCTGAAACGATGCGACAGCCAACAGCGCGCCGACATTTTCCAATGCGGCTGGGGTGCCGAGTGACGCTAAATCCGCACAACCACCTGAAACAAAAGAAAACGCGCCAACTGCTAAAAAAAACCTCTTCATATCCACGCCCCGACAAAAAGATGATCTCAATCAAGTAAATATTGAAAATATCAATTTCACCTTTCGTCAATGGTCAATAGACTCGTCGCTTGATTCAAATGAACTCTGCGGTGAAATCGACACAGAAATTGTCGTGCATAATAAAAGTTATCAATGAGGTCATAAGTCCCGATATCGGGAAAAACCGCCAGTGCCCATTGCCATTGCACCGCTGCCATCAGCGGTTGGCCGTACAGCATTGACCAACGCGGCCATTTCGCCGCCGCCAACAGCATTCAAAGTTACATAGTACATTTTCGCGAAGACAAGGGCAGGCGGCGGTCCTATCATAGGCTGAGGATGTGCAATCCAATCGATTTGGAGACCGCGATGCAGCTCGGAGCGCTCGATCACGTGAATGTGCGGACCGCCAAGGTACAGGCGATGCGCGAATGGTATGTGCGGGTGTTGGGCATGGTGGATGGCGACCGACCGCCGTTCCCGTTTCCCGGCGCGTGGCTTTACACCGGCAGCAGCCCGGTGGTGCATCTGGTGGGCGTTGCCGCCGAACCCGCCAACGCCGATCCCAAGCTTGAGCATTTCGCCTTTGCGGCGACAGGCCTCAAGGAATTCCGCGCCAAGCTGGAAAAATTGGGCGAGAAGTATGACGTGCGCGTGGTGCCGAAGATCGGCATCGTGCAATTCAACATCTGGGATCCCGACGGCAACCACATCCACATCGACTTCCAGCCGACCGAGCCGGGTGCCGCCGAAGCGCCGGCCTGGGGCAATGTCGATGCCATGGGCAAGCCGATGAAGTGACGGCCACCCACTACACGATGCGGCTGGTCTTGTTGCCCCAGTAGCGGTCGCGCAGAATGCGCTTGTAGAGTTTGCCGGTCGGCAGCCGCGGCAGCTCGGCCTCGAAGTCGATGGAGCGCGGCACCTTCTGGCGCGACAGGTTGGCCGCACAAAACGCCAGCAACTCTTCCGCCACCGCCGGGCCGGCCTCGACGCCGGGCATCACCTGGATCACCGCCTTCACCTCTTCGCCGAGGTCCGCGTTGGGTACGCCGAACACGGCGGCATCGTAGACCTTCGGATGCGTCACGAGCAGGTTCTCGCACTCCTGCGGGTAGATGTTGACGCCGCCGGAAATGATCATGAATGTCGAACGATCCGTCAGGTACAGGAAACGATCGGCATCGATATAGCCGACATCGCCCACCGTGCTCATGGTGCCGTCCGGCGAGCGCGCCTCGGCGGTCTTTTGCGGATCGTTGAAATACTCGAACGGCGAAGCGGTCTTGAACCAGACGGTGCCGGGCGTGCCGACAGGGCAGGGTTTCATGTCCTCGTCCAGAATGTGCAGGTCGCCGAACAGCACCTTGCCGACGCTGCCGCGATGGGCCTGCCACTCTGCCGTGTTGCACGCCGTGAACCCCAGGCCCTCGGTGGCGCCGTAGTACTCCTGGATGATGGGCCCCCACCACTTGATCATGTCTTCCTTGACCTGCGCCGGGCAGGGTGCGGCGGCGTGAATCGCAAGTTCCAGGCTGGCGCGATCATACCGGTTGCGCACGTCCTCCGGCAGCTTCAACAAGCGCGAAAACATTGTCGGCACGAGTTGGCTATGGGTGACGCCATAGATCTCGATCAGCTCCAGATACCGCTCGGCATCAAAGTGCTCCATGATGATGATCGTCGCGCCGTGGCGGATCGCGCCGGAAACCGCGGCTTGCGGAGCCGAGTGATACAGCGGCGCCGGCGAGAGATAGATCATGCCTTCGCGGTATTGCCAGAGCTTGCTGACAAAATCCATCAGCGCCAGTTGCTGCGACGGCGGCTGTTCCGGCAGCGGTCGCACAATGCCCTTGGGCCGGCCGGTGGTGCCCGACGAATAGAGCATCGACGCGCCGAGGCTCTCGTCCGCGATCGGTTTCGACGATAAGCCGTCAGTCGCCTGATGCAGGCCGATGATGCGCTCGCTTTCGCCGTGTCCATCCATGACGACGCAGATCTTGACTTCCGGGCAGGTCTTCAACGCCTCACGCGCGACATCGAGCTTGGCCTTTGAAGTGAACAGCACTTTCGCTTGGCTGTTTTGCAGGATGTAGGCCGTTTCGGCAGCTGTCAGATAGGAATTGACGCAGGTGTAGTAGAGGCCCGAGCGCTCGCCCGCGCCGCACGCTTCGACGTAGCGGCTGTTATTCTCCATGAACACGGCGTAGTGGTCGAGCCGCTTGAGCCCTTGCCGGCGAAGAAAATGCGCCAGCCGATTGCTGCGTGCCTCAAGCTCGGCGTAGGTCACGCTCTCGCCGCTCTCGGCCATGATGAAAGCCGGCTGCAGCGGTCGCAGCTTGGCATGTACGCCGGTATACATTCCGACCTCCCCTTATCTTGTTTTCACACCGGTTCGCCGCCGGGTTGGGTCGCGAGCGTATCGAAGCGGCTCGGCTTTGCCAATGGCGCGCCAAGCGCTCGTGCGATCGAATGCATTGAGAATGATCAGCGGACGTGTCAGCCTCATCGGCGTGATCACTGACCGTGGTCACTGGCCAGCGGCGGGCTTAAGCACCAGGGGCCGTCAAGCATGACCTGAGCAACAATTATATTCACCAGGGAAGGCAGCGACATGAGGAACGGGATTCTAGGTCTGGCGGTCACAACCGCAGTTGCAATAGGACTAGCGGCATTGCCGGCGGCGGCGCAGAAAAAATACGACACCGGCGCCACCGACACCGAGATCAAGATCGGCCAGACCGTACCCTTCAGCGGTCCCGCCTCGGCGTATGCCGGCATCGGCAAGACGGAAGCCGCCTACCTCAAGATGATCAACGACCAGGGCGGCATCAACGGCCGCAAGCTCAATCTGATCCAGTATGACGACGGCTACAGCCCACCGCGCGCAGTCGAGCACGTGCGCAAACTGGTCGAAGACGATGGCGTGCTGATCACCTTCCAAATCATCGGAACGCCCTCGAACGCGGCAGTGCAAAAATATCTCAACGCCAAGAAAGTACCGCAGCTCTTGGCGGCCAGCGGCGCGTCGCGATTCTCGGATCCGAAAAACGCACCGTGGACGATCGGCTTCAATCCCAACTACCAGTCGGAAGCGCGGATCTATGCAAAATACATTCTGACCAATTATCCCGATGCCAAGATCGGCATCCTCTATCAGAACGACGATCTCGGTCGCGACTACATCATCGGCCTGAAGGCCGGGCTCGGTGATAAGGCGGCCAAGATGATCGTCGGCGAGGCGTCGTACGAGTTGACCGATCCGACCGTCGATTCCCAGATCATTCAATTGAAGTCGCTTGGCGCGGACCTCCTGTATGACGCCTCGACGCCGAAGTTCGCAGCCCAGGCGATCCGGAAAGTTGCCGATATGGGTTGGAAGCCGCTGCACATTCTCGACATCAACGCCAGCCCGGTGTCCGCGACGCTGAAACCGGCTGGGCTCGAAATCTCCAAGGGCATTATCTCCACCAACTACGGCAAGGACCCCGCCGATCCGCAGTGGAAGGACGATGCCGGGCTAAAAGCCTATTACACCTTTATGGACAAGTATTATCCGGATGGCGACAAGCTGAATACGATCAACACTTACGGCTATTCGAATGCGGAATTGCTGGTGCACATTTTGCGTCAGTGCGGCGATGACCTGTCGCGGGAAAACGTCATGCGGCAGGCGACGAGCCTGAAGAATTTCGTCGGTAGCCTGTCGCTGCCCGGCATGGTGACCAATACATCGCCGACTGACTATCGCATCAACAAGCAGATGCAGATGATGAAGTTCAACGGCGAACGCTGGGAACTGTTCGGGCCGATCATCGAAGACACCGGCGCGACCAATTGAACGTTTGGGGACCAACTACTCAAAGGTCAGCACTAGTACCCACAATCACAAGTCCCTGGTACGCATGACGATCTAGGATGACCGGCGGGCAGGAGCGCGGCGCCGGTCGATGTGGCGCATCGGACAAGCCGTGCGACGCAGCCGCCGGCCATCCTCGATCGCCCGTCGGGTCGCGCCCTACGGCCGACCGCGGCGTCGCGCGCCTCGTCCGTAAGCAGGGCTACGACCATCGGCGCGCTCCTGGCGGATCGGCTCGCGGGAACGCGATCAGGCGTGCCAGGGACTTGTGATTGTGGGTACTAGTATCGGATCGCGAATTGTTTAACCTGGGCAAACACCCCTCACCTGTCCTTCGGTCGTCCTCCCCCCAAGCGGAAAGGACCGACCCACGACCGTCGGTAGAGTTGCCTTCTCCCCCTGGGGAGAAGGTTGGCGAAGCCCGGATTAGGGGGTGTTCTCTTGCGATGTCACTCTATTCGCTTGCCGGTATATTATCGTTTGCAAGTACGCCCCCATCGCGTTCCCGGAATTTGGACAACGCCTTTCGCGTTGAACAAATATCCGGGATCCTTACCGGTCTCGGCTGGCACTCTAGGTCATAAACTCATAAACGGGATTCCCAAACGGCGCGAACAGTGATTCATGATTCCAACTGAGGGAGGTTGGGATGGCACAGCTACGTCGCTACGAACTCAGCGATGCCGAGTGGGCAATCATCGATCCGCTG
>JANXWC010000223.1 GCA_025351355.1 Hyphomicrobiaceae bacterium | reverse complement strand
AACAGCAAAAACCAGCTCCGCTCGTCCCAAGCGCGGTCGAGCACGGCCAGCGTGCGCCCGTCGCGTTCGATGCGCCAGACATCGTTGGTTTGGTTGCAACAAATTGCGGCCTTGGCATTCGAGTGTGTCATGTCCGCCCCTATGTGTGGGGCTGAGCTACACGTCGCGTGTCGCGGCGCATGACGTAGTCCGCGCCCGCTACTGGGGCTTCGTTGAATTTGAACTTGACGTTGAAGCCGCTGCCGTCCTTGTGCGGCCAGCAGACGGCGACCTCAGTCCATAGGGATTTGTCTTCCTTGGTGCGGCCTTTCACGACGCGGTACAGCTTGTGCGTCGGCAAAGACTTCTGACTGGTTTCTGTTGAGGTTGAACTCATGGTCGTTTCTCCATCATGTTGTTTGTGCGAGCAAAGCGAAGCGCGCCTCGCATAAATGACATGGTGGAACTTTCACGCCGCGCCAACGACGGCAGTCAATGCCCCTTGGCCGCAGGCGTGCTGCGCAGCACTTCAGTGCGCGCTGCACGGGCTTGACGGCTGGAGTGCGCGGCGTATCCGATTGCTGGAAAGGCTGGCAACATTCGTGCCGCTTCAGTCATACCGATAGCCGGGTTGGCGGTAGTCGATGTCCGTCCACGGCTTGGCACAGCGCACGAATGCGTACCGGTCGACGAAGCGGAAGCCAGGTGACAGATACAATCGGCCATTACAATCAAGCACAGTCCACCAGTTTCGCTCATCGATATCTTGGGAAACCGTTCCGATGTCCCACAGATAGTCATGGTTGGGCGCAGGCAAAGGCTCGAACCGTCGTTCGAAGGTGTCCCAGCTTCCAGTTCGCTTGCGTCGCTTGAAGGCAATGACGGTTTCAACTTCTTCGCCGCATTGTTGGAGGTTGCCTTCGTCGAACTCCTGCTCGCCGATGCGTTGAGCATCAACCAACGATGGAGCTTGCACAGTGCCTGACCATTCGCCGCTGGTCCTGACGATGACCTCGTAGGTTTTGAGCTTACTCACGATTGCACCTCGCTCTCGGACTTGGCGCGAGCGGTTCTTTCGGCATCCCTGACGGTCTGCCTGAAATCGGCGACGATGCCGTCATCATCGCAGTCCGGGCAGCGACAGTACGATCCGTCATCCCATTCATGATCGCCGTCAAGATCTGACCCATCCGGTGTGAGGCGGGCAAGTGCTGTAATCACGATCTGGAGATGGTCGGCTTGACCGCAGGCAGGACAGTCGAGTTCAAAGGCATCGCGGAGGTCATTTAACTTGTTCATTTGGCACCTCCTTTGACGGTGCGCAGATCCGAGCGCTTCTGACGGTTGGTACCAATCGAGATGCGAACCTGCGGGGACTGACCATTCCCATCCGGCTCTTGCTCCTCGAAAGCCCAAGCGCGAATGCGACGAGTGCTGCATCGCCTTGCTGCTCAGGCAACTGATTGCGCCAACATTGCAGGGCAAGGACGCTGCGAAGCAATGTGTCGCATTGGGGCAGGATAAGTTCCAGCGGCAGCACGGCTCCGACAGCGAGATTTCGGTTCTTCCTTTCCATGGCATCGCGAGCGCTAGCGACAAGCCTGCGCGCGTCGTCAAGTTGGTAGGCAAGTGCCGTCAGGTTAGCATGCATCGCCATGTTCATGGCGAACGCCATCTCTGATTGATGGGCGTCATGATGGTCTCCTTTTCTTGTTGTTGTTGTGAGAAGGCTGCCCTATGCGGAATTCCGCAGCAGACAGCCACCAGAAGGCCGAAGGGCCTTGATGGTTCGGGGTCCAGACCGCCCAGAAATAGCGGTGCTTGGTGAAATGGGATGGTGCTGGTCCGTAGCGGTGCTCCGGCCAGCAGACGATGTCGTCGATGGCGTAGAGCCGTGAGGGCGGATGATCCCGCCACCAGCAGGTTCGGGTGCGGTGCGCGAGCGATGCGAGGTTTAGCAGCATCGCGACGGTGCCGCGGGTTTGCCGTGCAAATGCCAGCGATTGTGTGATGAAGGCATCGGCGAGACCCGACCCGTAGGGTGGGTTTGTGACGATGTGTTTCGCGCGCGGCCGTGTTTCCCTCAGAAAGTCGAGACCGGGCAGACCGTAACCGTAATCGATCAGGTCCGTCGCGACCACGGCATGGCCTGCGGCGCTGAGTTCCCGCGCAATGGCGCCTTCGCCACATGCGGGTTCCCAGATCGAACCGTCGAAGCGCTCGACGGAAAGCAATGCACGCGTCGCCTCCGGCGGTGTCGGGTAATACTCGTTCGGGATACGCCGCGGCACGGGCAGGAAACCTGCGACACGCGGTGACGAAGACCGCGCCAGCGGTCGACCGAGGAGAATGCTCATCATAGCTCCACCTCCGTGGTCGAGGTGAAGGCGGCATCAAGCAGATCGACGATGCGCTTTGGCAAGTAGCGACGGGGGTCATCGTAACCGATGCTTGCGGTCACCTTGATCAGCGATGCGCCAGTCTTGCTGTGAACCTCGCTAATGACGACATTATGCGCGCCCCACGGCTCGCTGACGACGGTGTAGCCGCGTAGGCGTAGCGCTTCGGCGACGTGATGCGTCATGATCAGGCCGTCGCCATCGTCGAAGCCGAATTTGTCGAAAGCTTCTTCCCAGGACCATTGGTGCCTGTGAGAGCAGGTGGGACAAGTGGTGATGCTCATGAGCGCACCTCCTCGGCTGTGACCGATATGAGTTCGTGATCGTCCTGCTCGAAAGGATGCGGGGATGCGTTGCACCAGAGATAAATGGTTTGTTCGACTGCATCTTGCTCTGACGCGGCTTCGACGGAGCCGGTGAAGACGCCTTTAGTGATCAGCTGCACATCGAAGGTTTTCAGTGAGGTCATAAGCGCACCTCCTGAGCATCGGCGATGGCGAGGTCGATGGTGTGCGCGACCGAGTAATGGTCGTGCGGCGGACAGTCGAAGCGGCGGCGGGAACGCACGAGCGCGTAGCGGGCGAGCCTCAAAGCCTCGATCAGCGCCGCATAGCGACGCCTTTCGAGAGTGATGGTGGGGGTTTCGGTCATGCGTAGCCTCCATTGCGGTAGGCATCAAAATCGAAACCACGGTTCGAACGCGGATCGCCATCACAAATAACGGTCAACAGCTCGGTCGCGTCCTCGTCGGTGTCATCGACGAAGAGAATGCGGTCGCTTGGATCAGCGTATCGGGTGAGGGCGGATCTCATGCTGCACCGCCTTCTGTCGCTTCGGACTTCGGCTTGTCTGAAGGGACGCGAAGTGAAAGTTCTGCGCCGTTGAGCGGCAGATATTCGAGTTTAAGGCTGAAGCCCTTGCCGTCCTTGTGCGCCCAAGCGGCGCCAACTTCGGTCCAGTCGTTTTTGTCGGTGCTAGCACGCTTGGATACGGCGTAGATGCGATGGGAGGGTTTGTTGGATGTTGTCATGAAGGTGACCTTTCTTAGTTGTTGGGCGAGGGCCGGAATTGGCGACCTCGTTGCCGCCCTGCACTCACAGCGTCCGCAGCGGGGTCACACGAGAAAATTGCGGGGGGACCGCGAGTTTGTGCTTGAGGGCGCTTTCGCCCGGCGCGGGGCCCTCGCGGCTCGGCCGCGGGGTGCGCAAGTGCAAAGTCGTGGTGGGACCGGCCATTTTGTCGTTGAAGAGCAAGCCGCCCTTGGCTGCGTCAGCGGGCGGCGCGGCTCGTCCCCAGGGATGCGGCGTTGTGAGATAAGCGCGGCAAAGTACGGGGTCGCAAACGACGGTCAGAGGCGAACACTCTGAAAGTGCCGCAATTCACAACACCGGCGAAAACGTCGCTCGCTAAAGCTACCTGCTCATACCGCCGACCACTACGACCGGTGCGCACTTGTTGCTGGCGCTCGTAACGGAAAACATGCGCCTGATCACAGCAATGAGGACGTGACCTTGGCGATGAAAGATTGGTTTAAGACCGACATCGAACGCCTGGCGCGCGCCGTACCGCCTCGCGCGCTTCCAATGCCTGCAAGCGATCAAGCCGTCATCGGCACGGGTCGCGACGGCATCGCACGCATCAATGATCGTCTCCCGCGGGGTACGGATGTCATCCGCGACCAGATCGATCGCAAAGAGAAAGCCCGTTGGGCTCGCGCGCATGAGATCGGCACATTCGGTTACGAGCCGGGCCACGTCCTGCTCGGCAAGTACGGCGGACGCCTCATTGGCTACGGCGGCGACAAGCCGATGGTCATGGTGGCGGCGGCGCGGTCAGGAAAGACGGCGACCGTGCTCATGCCTGCGCTGTACACCTATCCCGGTTCGGCGATGGTGCTCGATCCCAAGGGCGAATTGGCGATGGCCACTGCGCAGCATCGGCGGGACGTTCTCGGCCAGGACGTGGCCGTGCTCGACCCGTTCGGTGTCTCGGGGCAAGTCGCGTCACCGTTCAATCCGTTGGCCGAATTGGACCTCGCTAGCCCGACACTGGTGGACGATGTCGACACCATGACGCAAGCCTTAGTATTGAGCGATAGCGGCGAGGAAGGCAATCACTGGACCAACGCCAGCCAGGCACTCCTGCGCGGTCTGATCCTGCACGCGCTGACCAAGCCGGAAGCCGAACGCACGCTCGTGACGGTGCGCGAATTGATGATGCTGACCTACCCGCCACTCGTCGCGCTGCAAGCTTCGTTGGCAGCGAAAGGCTCGAAAGATCCGACCGATGCGGCGCAGACTGCGCTGTTCATGGAGATGGCACAGCAGACGGGGTTGTTCGGCGGTGCGCTCGCGGGCGCCGGCACCAGCTTCCTGCGCAAGGCACCGCGCGAACGGGCCAGCATTGTCAGCACGTTGGAAACGCAGGGACGCTGGCTCGACAGCGAGCCGATGCAAAAGTCGCTGCGCGGTCACGGTATCAAGCTGTCCTCGCTGGCGGAGCGGCCGATGACCATCTACCTGTGCCTGCCCTCGAGTATGATGGAATCACATTTCCGCTGGCTGCGGCTTGTCATCTCCATGACCCTGCGCGCGCTCGAACGGCGAGGCAGCTGGCCGCGAGGCAAGACGCCGATTCTGCTCATGTTGGAGGAGTTCGCGATTTTAGGGCATATGCCCATCCTCGAAAAAGCTGCCGCCTTCCTGCCGGGCTTTGGCGTGAAGCTGATGTGCATCCTGCAGGATTTGAATCAGCTGCAACGTCACTACGCCAAGGGATGGGGCACGTTCCTCGGCAATGCCGGCGTACAACAATTCTTCGGCAACTCGGATTCCGAAACGCTTGACTACATCTCCAACCGGCTCGGCTCTTTGTCGTTCGTGCGCGGCAACTTCGGTGCGACATCCGACAACAATGACGGTTCGAAAGATTACGTCGACAAGGAACGGCTCGCTTACGGTTGGGAAGTCGCCGAGGCATTTTCGCGTGACACGGGCGCGCAGCGTCTGATGTTCGACGGCAAGCCGCCGATGGTGATCGAGCGGCTCACCTTCGATGACGTTGAACGCATCCGGCGAAACATGCTGTCAGTCCCGTAGTTGCGTCAGGTGAAGCTACCGACGCAGTCCTGGTGTCAGTCGTCCATGTCCCGTGCCGAGGCCTTCTCGACTTTGATCGCCGTCCTGACGAGCTCATCACCCAGGTGTTCGACAGCCTGCAGGATCGCGAATTCGCCATCGGGAAACAGCTCGGGCTTGTTCAAGATCAGAGCCACCATAAGCCGGTCTGCCAGGATCAGCTTCCGAATGTGCCGTGGATCTTCGGCGACAGATCTGACCAGTCGTTTTAGCCGTTCAATCGCCTCGTCCATATGTAGCCTCGCCAGCATTTTCGCTCGATGGTGGCATACCAATGTCGCGAGATGCCGAATACTGGCGTCGCGACATTTAAACCTCCGAATTGCACATGACAGTCCAAGTGCATGTCCCATGGCTCAATGGCGCAGCCATTGCCGGGTAGTTGCACTGGTCGATCCGGCAATCGCAAGACTGCGCAACAGTGAGCTCTTTCCGAGCAGAGCCTTAACGGAGGTCGCCACCCCCGGAACGCTGTCATCCCTGATGCGGCGCGCCCGGTGCAGGCCAACGACAGCATGATCTTCCTCGGTTAAAACGAGAGCACCCGAGCTCCCCGGCCGCGTCGCACAGGTATGCCGCACGTCGCGCTCGCTGGTTGCTGTTGTCGTGTCGGCGCGGCATCGCGTTCGCGTGACCTGCAACGGCTGTGTCGCTGAATGGTGCAAGATCATTAGTCGCTCACCGGGTGATGCAGCGCGGAACACCAGGCGCGGGAGGGGCGCCGGAAAGCTGGTTCCGGGAGCGGCCGTAATGCGCAGCAACGCGTAATCGAGCTGAGCGTCCTGCTCCAACGGTGTCGGCTCGACGGCAAAGCTCACGGCCGTGCTGACGAGATGGTCGGCCCAGAACTCGAGGCGGATCGTGTCTGATGCGGCCTTGGTCTCAAGGCAATGATGATTAGTAATGAGAATTGCCGGCGCTATTACTGTTGCCGTGCACTGGTAATTTACGGACGTGCCAGTAGCGTCGGTGATTGTGATCCAGAGCATGCCAACGGAGCGCGCTAAGGAGCGTATCGGCGTCCCATCCGGGAACTCTGCTACCCGTTCGATGCTGGCGAGATGGGTGCGTCGTCCTTCGGTGCTGCTCTCAAGCGCGAGCCCTGCAAGATCGAGGTAGCGCGCGAGACGTTGTTTGCTGAATTCGACGTGAGGTCGAACTGCTGGCAGTCCGCCGACCCAGCTTGCAGCAACTCCGGCAACAACACTGGCGGCAATCAAACGCAGCATGACGATCTCCGCGACAGAGGAGATCCTCAAACATCATGGACCGGGTGCGAGCAGAAAGCGGACAAACAGCGCCGCTCTGGACAGGCATGCATGCCCGTCCGCGACTTCCAAGGTCCGGCGCGGATGCGCTTCAGGCAGATTGCCGACCGCGCGCTCGATGGTGGCGGTGTCCAACCGGTAGACCGAAGGGCTCTCGCTTGGAGGCCGGCATGCTTAAACTTGTTACAGGGACCGCGATCGTTGCCGCCGTCGTCCTCGTCGCCGCGTCGGCGTCGATGAATTTCACGTTTGCAAGCTCGCTCGGCCGCACTCCAGCGGAGGGATTTATTCTCGGCGCGATTGCGGTCGGTGTTGACGTACTCAAAGCCGTACTCGCCATCCTTATCGGCACGGCGGCACGGGCGCGACGCTGGATCTTCGTTTTGATCGGCTCGGGCGCGTTTGTGCTGTTTGCGTCATTGTCACTCGCCGCCGCGTTCGGTTTTTCAGCGAGCAACCGTCAAGCTGTACTCGGTGATCGAGATCGTAGTACGCATCGCTTGGCGGCACTCGAACGACACGTCGCTGAGTTGCGCACAAAGCTCCAGGCTCTCCCGCCGCACCGCTTGCTCGCGCTCGTCGACGAGGCGCTTACAACGGCGCGCACGGACCCGCAGTGGATCGCATCCCGCCAGTGCAGCTCAATCACGACCACCCGGGTACGCAGTCTTTGCGAAGGCATTGCCAAGCTGCGCAGCGAGCGCATAGCGGGGGAGGCAGCGCTTCGGTTCGAGCAACAGATTGCGACGCACGACAGCGAGATCGAGACATTGCGACAGGCAGGCGGCGGAAACGATGCCGATCCGCAAGCGCGCTCCATGGCGCACGCGCTAGGGCTATCCGAAGCGCAGGTCCAGCGCAGTTTGTCTGCCCTCCTTGCGCTGGTCGTCGAGGTCGGCTCCGCGCTTGGCGTCTACATCGCCCTCGGCCATCGGCTTTTGGCGGCAGAGAGCCCGCGCGATTCAAAGCAAACCGACGATGTAGTCAGTGTGCCTCGAATACAGGAAATACCGCTTCAGCCGGAGCCAGCCACGACTGCGGTGGCGTTGAACGCGATGATACCGCCGATCAGTGTAGCGCCACGGCCTGGGGTTGCCGTTAGCGCGCGCCATGCCCCAAGTCGCAACAGCGGCAGCCAGCCTCGCAGCTCAAACAACGACGCGAGTTGAAGATTTTCCAGTCTCCCGACGCAAAGTGGGCGCCACCTCATCGGCAGCGCCCATTGTCAACACTCATCGGCAATCGCAGCGATGCTGGGGGACCATTCGGGGCTAGCAGCAAGAATTCGGACGTTAGACCATACCCTCGCAAGTGGACACGCACAGACACGTGTAAGCGCGCATTACCTAGCGTTTCGGGATGGCAGGCCAACACTCGATGAGTTGATTAGTGCTCTTGAGCCAAAACTAGTTGGCTTCTGTCTACCTCGCAGCGAAATAAATGCCGCCATCGATCCCTCGACGCCTGCGACTCCGCAGGAGGTGCTTGAGCGTATCAGCGCGCTCGCCGGACGCGCTCGCCGACTTTTTATCAAGACCCGAGTTGCTACCGGACGGAGCGGCGAGGCGGGCGAGTTACTGCTGTATCTGCTGACCGAGTGGGTCTTGGCGGCGCCGCAGCTCATCGCCAAAATGAGCCTAAAGACGAATGCGCAGATGCCGGTCCATGGCTCGGACGGCATTCACGTTCGGTATGACGAGACTGAGCGGACGCTGCTGCTCTTTTGGGGAGAGGCTAAGGTCCATCAATCGATTACGCAGGCGGTCGCCGCGGCTGCCAACTCCATGGGCACATTCTACCGTGATCAGCTTGCTGCCGAGATTGTGCTCGTAAAAGCCCACCATCATATGGCTGATCTGCCGACTGAGGCTCGCGAAGTCTTGCTCGACTATCTGGATCCCTACTCCGAGCAGTCGAACTCCCGAAAAGACGTTTCGACATGCCTGATCATGTTTGACTTTGATGCAGCGTTGGAAGCGCTTCCTGCCGCCGAGCGCGAAGGTATTTTCCGCACCGCGCTCGACAGAGCCATCGAAAAGGCAATTCGTGATTTTGACGCCGCGGCAACGGCTGCCGGGATCCAGCAACACAATGTCGAACTCTTCTTCCTTCCGGTCCCGTCCGTAGAAAAGTTTAGGCAGGCATTCCAAAAATTAATTGGATGGCCTGAATGATCGATGAGTTGATCGGCAGGATATGGGGCAATGCCGCGTTCCATCGCGAACTCGATGTGCTGCAGACGGAATGGCTGCAGCGCGAACTGAATGTGGCGACGACTTCGGCGCTGCCCGACGATGGGCTGTTGCGACTGGTTCGGGCGGCGGCTGTACTGTCGCTCTCGGCTGTCGGTGAGCAGCAAGACGCAGCATATCGAATAGCGGCGTCGTCGTTTGATTTGCGCCGCATCACGCATCCTGGCACATCCGCCATTACCAACGTGATCCTCAGCCGGCTCGGCAATTTCCCGGCTATGCAGTTGATTGCTCCACAGTTGGTGTCAAACTTCACGCCGATCTCCGTTGTTACTGAAGAGCAGATCCGCCGGGGGCATAATGAGGTTCTGGTCGCCGGGAAGGTGACGGCGCTCACGGATTTTCAGCGTGATCTTTGGCGAGATCTGCAATCCGGTGTGTCGGTCGGCGTATCGGCGCCTACATCGGCGGGAAAATCATTCATCGTTCTTGCTCATCTTGAAGAACGTGCCAGACGTGGCGGCCCGTTTCGTGCGGCATATTTGGTTCCATCGCGTGCCTTGATCACACAAATCGCGGACAAGATATCGACATGGGCTTTGAGGCTGGAGGAAGCGCCGATAGCGTTGGTTACGATGCCGTTGGCGTCCGACATGCCTGTGCAGGACAGATCGATCTTCGTCTTTACGCAGGAACGCCTGCATCTGACCCAGATCAACCATCAAACGCTGCGCTTTGATCTGATCGTTGTGGATGAGGCACATGCGATCGGGGAGTCACCTCGTGGCATTCTCCTCGCTGCAGCGCTGGACGAAGCGCTGCGGCGGAACCCGAACGCCCAGGTTCTTTTCGCCAGTCCCAATGTCGCCAACGCGGAGGTTTATGGCAGTTTCTTTGCGCTTCCAAGATTCAAGCCGAGTACGACCAATGCAAAGGCGGTCGCTCAGAATATTGTGTTCGTCGACTCTCCCCCGCCTCGCAAGAAGCACGTGAACATTCGGACGAAGCGTTCCGAGCCAGGGGCGATGGTCGCCTCGGTAGAGCTAGCAAAACGTCCGTTGACAACGACGGAGAAGTTGATTGCGATTGCTTCGAAGCTCGGCGGCGGCGCTCCGTCCCTCGTTTACGCTAACGGTCCAGATGTCGCCGAAAAGATTGCTCACGGCCTGGTCAAAATTGTCGAAGAGGCGATGGAGAATGAAGCGCTTTCAGAGCTGTCAAAGTTTGTCGAAGAAGCGGTGCACCCGGACTACGCGCTTGTCCGTTCAGTAAAGCACGGTGTCGGCTTTCATTACGGGCGGATCCCCGCGACGGTTCGGAAGGCTGTGGAGATCGCATTCAGCGATGGGCAACTGCACTATCTCGTGACGACGAGCACCCTGCTGCAGGGGGTCAATTTTCCTGCGAAAAATTTGTTCATTTGTGATCCTCGCCAAGGCGACGCGGGAGCGATGGTGCCGGTGGACTTCTGGAATCTTGCGGGGAGAGCGGGTCGTCTCGGGAAGGAATTCCAGGGCAACGTATTCCTTATCGATTATGAGACATGGAAGGCCAGACCGCTGGAAGCGAGCCGCGCTGTGCAGATCCAGCCCGCTGTATCCAAGCTCATTGATAGCCGGCGGATTGAACTGCTGGACTGCATTCAAAACACGAACCCCGATCAAGAACTCGGCGCGCGGGCTGGTTTGGAAGGGGCTTTTACGCAGCTTCTCATCGATTTGAAGAATGGACGTCTCAAACAATCCATTTCGCGGTTGTCGCCTAACGATGCCTTAGCTGACGTGGAAGCGGCGCTCGTAAGCGTGGAAGCCAGAATAAGCCTTCCGGTCAGTGTACTTCAGCAGTCACCAACGATATCAGCGCATCGACAGCAGAGGCTCTACGCTTACCTCCGGCGTCGCATAGCAATGGGGGAGGCCAACAGCGCCTCTGGCCTTATTCCCGAGCACCCGCGGGGGCCAAAGGCGTACAAGTTGTTCACAGACATCTTCAAAATCTGTCATTCAGAACTTCTCGGATATCCTGCGGCCGACAAGCGTCATACGCGCTTTGCAACCATTGCACTCAAGTGGATGAAGGGCGATCCTCTACCAGTTATCATCGAGGCTGGTCGGAAGTATGCGCCGAAGAAGAAGATGGACAGCCATATCCGCAACGTACTGCAGGACATCGAGCATCACATCAGGTTCAGCTATGTACGCCTGATGACTTGCTACGCTGCCGTTTTGTCAGAGATATTGAACGAGATCGGACGGACGGATCTTGTTGCCGCGATACCTAATGTCCCTCTCTATCTGGAGATGGGGGAGTGCCGGAAAGGCGCGATTGCTCTCATGGCTGTCGGCCTTTCGCGGATGGCCGCCGCGAAGATTTTCCCAAAGCTGCCGCCAGATATCGAAACAGCCGAAGCGGCGCGGCGATGGCTGTTAGCAGCCGACCTGGCGTCGTTCGACTTGCCATCTGTATTGTTGAACGAGATCGAGCGCGCGCTTGGCCTCCAAGCATAGCTACTTTCTGGGCAATCGATTAGACGCACCGTCGTCTTCACTTGATAGGCAATAGGAGCCCCATTCATCTCCGATGTCTGCAATTGGAGTGTCGGGAAAGAGCCGCCTCGTGCTCGGTTCTCATTAATCCGAGATAGCCTGTAGTGGGGCGAATACGATCGGGAACTCTGCGAATTGCGACCACGGCTTGGTGGTAGGTTCGATTGCCTTGTGGACGACAAGCTTTGCGGTTTTGTCGAATCCTGGACCGATGGGGAATGGCAACACGTGGAGGCCGTCGGCATTCAGTACGCCGTCGATCACGCGCACAGACGATCCCTGCGCTATATGAAATACCATCGTGTCCGTGCCGAGTGATTTGTGCGGCGTGCCGCCATCCCAAATCGTGTAGAGTTTTCCATTGAGAGCGAAACCGAACACCGTGCCGAACGCGACGTGGTAGCCATAGGGCGAGAAGCGGGCGCGGTCTGTGGTGCCCGCCCCCATAGCAGCGTCGAGCTTGCGCTTGAGATGTGCCATCTCGAACGAGGTGACGCTGATTTTGCTCGGCTTAAACGTCGTGTCGAGTTTGGCAACTGGTGTGACTGAAAATGCTTCGCCGTGAATGGCAGCGAAAAGTTTGAACCGTTGCTCGAGTGGCTCGTCGATCGCGATCTCAGCGAGATTGCCGGTGACGGGTTTGCCGATGCTGTCGACCGTGTCCGGCTGATAGCCGTAGACCAGCAAGCGCGCGAAGCAGGCGGCTGCAGAGCAGTCGCGGTCGCGGCGGGGAAGCGCGCCGGGATCGTCGACAACGAACATGGCGTTGCCATCGACCGGCTTTCCGACCGCGATTTCGCCGAGGCCATCACCGCTGTAGGCCTTGAGCACGAAGCCTTTGTTGATGTCCCATTTGAGCGAGTTGACGCGGGACAGATCGATCAGGATCTGCGGCTTGCCGTTGGTGCCGACGAAGAACGCGAATATCACCGGCTCGCCTTTGTTGCCGGTGACCTGGCGCAGGTAGAGCGTTTCCGATTTCGGATGCACGTGCGCCAACAACGACAGAAAGAGTGGCGTTGCACTTGCCAACTCGTTGCACTCTTTCGG
>JANXWC010000212.1 GCA_025351355.1 Hyphomicrobiaceae bacterium | reverse complement strand
ATCACGAAACCGCAGCCGGTCCTCGGCCTTGTCGATAACGTCGGCCTTGGCGCCGATCATCTCGACGCCGTGCTTGGCGAGCGTCCCGTTGCGCTCCAACGCCAGCGCCGTATTCAGCGCCGTCTGCCCGCCCATGGTCGGCAGCAGGACCAGCTTGTCGTGCGGACGGGCCGTGCGCTCGGCCTCGATGATCTTGGCGACGATCTCGGGCGTAATCGGCTCGATATAGGTCGCGTCCGCCAGCTCGGGGTCGGTCATGATCGTGGCCGGGTTCGAGTTGACCAGCACGATGCGATAGCCCTCAGCCTTCAGCGCCTTGACGGCCTGGGTGCCCGAATAATCGAACTCGCACGCCTGCCCAATGATGATGGGCCCGGCGCCGATGATGAGGATGGAGTGGATGTCTGTGCGTTTTGGCATGGCGGGGGTGTAGCGGAGGGGCGCGGGGATGGGAAGGGGGTGGTGTCAGGACCTTGCGGTGAACAAGAGCCTGACCACCAGTCTTTCGCGGGGGGGCGCGGTGTGCTAGCGTTCCACCATGGTCAAAGCCCTGGAACTCGTAATCGAAAAAGTCCGCAAGCTCCCGCAAGCCCGGCAGGAGCGCGCCGCGAGTATTCTTGAGGATTTCGTTTTGCATGACCGCACGGGCGTCGAAGAGCAACCCGCGAAAGCCAAGAAGCCTCGCGGCGACTGGCTCGGCTACATGCGCGAGGCCGGTGGCAATATTTCCGATGCTGAGGTTACGGCCGATCTCTGGGATCCCGAAGAGACAATCCGCGAATGGGATGAACTGATGGCTGAGACCCAGCCGCGCGTCGCTGGCAAACCGCAGCAGGGTCCAATTTGAGGCTGTTGCTCGACACGCATATTTGGCTGTGGGGGGCGCGAGACCCCGCTCGCCTCCATCCCAGGGTCGCTGCGGCGCTGATCGACGACACCAACGAGCTTTATCTGTCGCCGATATCCAGCTGGGAGATCACGATGCTGGTCGGCAAGGGCCGGCTGGATCTTGGCATGAGCGCCGAGGTGTGGATTGCAAAAGCATTGCGTGAGGGCTTGTTCAACGAAGCGCCGTTCAGCCACGCGGCGGCGTTGGAACTGCGCAATGTGGGAATACCCCAGCCTGACCCGGCGGATCGGATGATTGTTGCGACAGCGATAGCGTCGGCGTTCACGCTGGTGACGAATGACTGGCAGATTGTTGAAGCTGGCACGTGTGAAGTGTTGTCGAACAGGTAGCGGTTGTTGAGTCGAAACGATTGATCGCTGCGACAAGAGATCAATGGAAGCATGAAACCCAAGGAATATATTGATAGACTCAAGAAAATCTCATCGATTGGAGGAGTTGAATTCTCTGCATTCGAAAGACTTGCTGAGGCGGAGTACGAATACTCCGTCGCCTCCAGCCAAATGAAGGGTCACGTTTCGCTCTCGAAGGCCGCTGCCTGTTTTTTTCTAAATTCCGTGCCTCGGTTCAATTTGGAAATTCAACCCCGCCTCGTCGAACCGGTACCACCAGATCAGGCGCTCTTAATTGAAAAGATTGCACACATTTTTAGTTGCCTTCGAGCTTCAGAAATCGCTTCGAACAATGGCTATCCGTTGCAGGGTTTTACAATCTTGCGCAATGCATATGATGATTGCGTTTTGGCATCCGCCGCAGCTCAAGGGTTTACAACCTTTAGTCGGCTTCATGGAGTTGAAGAGGGTGAGGAGTACAATGAGGGTGTTGCAAAAAAGAGGCGGAAGAAAGAAGAAGGCAATATTCGGAGACTCATGGATGGCACGGCAAGTGGATTGACCGCTCAAACTACCGTACAGCTTCGAAAGCTTGATAGCCTCTACGACCTCGAAGTGCACAGTGGCCGAGTCTCTCAGATTCATAGCGTTGGTTGGCTGCGGGGAACCGACGGACTGCGTGTCACGCCAAGTTACAACGAAATGAATGCTGCCACATTCATGTGCCGTTTCAGTGAGGTCGGTTGGATGTTTCATCGCCTTTTGCCGAATATACAGCCTAGCGGGATTCAATTCTTCCCGGATTGGGGAGTAGGATGGCAGGTCATTGATGAGTCATTTGAGATCATGGTTGCATCAATGACAGAACAATTGGGCAAGCCAATTGGCTCTGCCATGCGGGAGTTTGTGAATGCAAAATTTCCATTCGACCAGAATTGGAGCTTCCCAAGCCAACAGGCCTCGATAAATATGTAGAAATCCGGCAGCAGCATAGTCAATGCAGACTCCAATGCCCACCCCCTTCGTCACCTCCCGTCGCATCGTCGTGAAAATCGGCTCGGCCCTGCTTGTCGACCGCGCCACCGGGGCGCTCAAGACCACCTGGCTGAACTCGCTCGCCGACGAAATCGCCGCATGGCAGGTTCAGTGCCAGCCGGTGGGCGCTGTCACGTTG
>JANXWC010000122.1 GCA_025351355.1 Hyphomicrobiaceae bacterium | reverse complement strand
AAGGCGATCCGAATAGCCGGCCCAGGCTTCCAGCGCGTGGCCGAAAGTGTGGCCGAGATTGAGCAACATGCGCTCGCCCTGCTCGGTCTCGTCGCGCGCCACGATAGCGGCCTTGGCAGAAACGCTGGTGATCACCGCCTCGGCGATCGCTGTGCCATCGTTGCCGAACAGCGCAGGCCAGTTGCGCTCCAGCCGGCAGAAAAAAGCCGCGTCGCCGAGCAAGCCGTATTTGACGACTTCCGCGTAGCCCGCGCGCATCTGCCGTTTCGGCAACGTTGACAGCGTATCGATGTCGATCAGCACCAGGCTGGGCTGATGGAAGGCACCGACCAGGTTTTTACCCTGCGCCGTGTTGATACCCGTCTTGCCGCCGACGGAGCTACCCACTTGCGCAAGCAGCGATGTCGGGATCTGCACAAGGCGCACGCCGCGCCGCAGGATGGCCGCGGCAAAGCCGGCGAGATCACCGATGACGCCGCCGCCGAGCGCGATGACGATGTCACCGCGCTCGACGCCGAGCGCGAGCAGTTGATCACAGAGGCTGCCGAGTTGGGCGAAACTCTTGGATGGCTCGCCGGCGGGCACCACGATGCAACCGCGGCAGGTGGCGCCGAGGCTGGTGGCCAAGGTCTGCAGGTGACGGGCCGCGACGTTTTCGTCGGTCACGACAGCGGTGCGGACGGCGCCGAAGCGCTCGGCCAGCAGCGCACCTGTGCGGGCAAGCAGGCCGCCGCCGATCAGGGCGTCGTAGCTGCGATCGCCGAGTGCCACCGGGATCGACCGCACAGGATTTGCGTGTTTCATGTGGAGGGGCCTGAGCCGGCTGGCGTTAAATACTTGCGCAAAGCTTCGATGACGACCGCCGCCATGGCGTCGTGCGGTACGTCGCGGCTTTCAATGGTGACGGGGGCCTCGGCGTAGATCGGATAACGGCTGGTCATGAACCCGCGCATTACCTCTTCGGGGTTGGCTGCCTGCAGCAACGGTCGGTTGGAGCGCTTGAGTACGCGGCGCATCAGTAGCGGCAACTCGGCCTTGAGCCAAACGGCGACGCCGGCATTGGCGATCGCTGCGCGCGTTTCAGCATTCATGTAGGCGCCGCCGCCCGTCGCCAGCACTTGCGGGGCGCTGCGCAACAGACGGGCGATGACCCGGCGCTCGCCGTCGCGGAAATAAGCCTCGCCGTGATCGTCGAAGATTTCCTTGATGCTCTTGCCGGCGGCTTGTTCGATGGCCTCGTCGGCGTCGACGAAGGGTAAGCCGAGTTGTTGGGCGATGCGGCGTCCGACGGAAGTCTTGCCGCACCCCATCAGCCCGATCATGACGATGCTGCGGCGACCGAGCGCATCGCGGACCTGGGTGGCCACGGGCGGCTGCGGAACAGAAGCAGGGGATGGAACGCCATGCATGCGCGGAAGGCCTTTGGATATCGCAGTCGTCGTCTGGGCATCAGTGCGCCCGGCATCTAAAATGCGGTTTCGCATTGGATGCACCATTGTCTCTGGCTGGCGCTCCGTTGCCAGTTGCGCACATGCGGATTTGGGTGATCGTCGCGGTCTGGGTCATAATGGCGCCCGGTTGAGTCTCCTACATAGCGCCTCGCTCCTTGGAACGCCACATGCCTAGTCTGTTCAGATTTCTGCTCATCGTCGGTTCCGGAGTTGGGCTCATGGCCGGCGGGCTGTTTGTGCTGTCGGATTACTTCGAGCCCGAGCAACGAGAGGTCAGGTCGACCGTCTCCGGCGTCAAGGTGCGACATTGAGTACGAGCCAAAGGCATTACAAATGAGACGGTTATGGCAGTCGGTGGCAGCGCTGGCGCTAATCGCGACCATAGCCGGGCATTCCGCCGAGGCGCAGGAAGGCTGGAACCCTTTCCGTGAGAAGGACGAGGCGGCGCGGCGGTTCAGGAAGCCGTCGGCGCCCGAGCAGCCGCCATTGGCTCCCATGGACGGTCTTTTCCGCAACGAGGGCGACCGGACCGCAGTCTCACCGCAACCAAATGGGGCCCAGGTCGGCTTTGGTGCGGCCTACCCCGGCACCGAAGCGCCGCCGCCCTACGTGCGCAATTTGCCGAGTGCGCCTGATACCTCCACGCAAGCGCTGAATACGTCGAAGGTCGAGCGGTTGGAATTGGAGCCGGCGCTGACGTCAGACGGCAGCGGATTGCCGGCTGACGCCTGGCGCGGCATGGATGTGAGGGCGGTCGAGGAGAGCTTTGCAAGCTTAAGTCTGCCAATGCGCTCACCTGCGGTGCAGGCGCTGTGGATACGGCTGTTGACGGCTGCAGTGGACGCCCCGGCGGGTGGGCGAACGGCGAGCCATTTCGATGCCGTCCGGCTGGAGGCTCTCTATCGCTCAGGGTTGCTGGCGGAGATGGATCAGCGACTGAACGGTACGGCGCAGGACGATCCGGTGATGCAGGCCTTTGCCATCCGCCGCGATCTCGGTTTCGGCAATCGGGAAGCGGTCTGTCGGACTGCCAAACGGCTGATGGGGCGCCGCAGCGATCTGCCGAAGCCATTGGTCGGCGAACTGCATCTGCTGACCGGCTATTGCGCGGCGGCGTCCGGCAACGCGGGTGGGGCGGGGCTGGCCGCCGATCTCGCGCGAGAGGAGGCCGTCAATGCGCCGGTGGCGCTGGCGGCGTTGGACGCCTTGGCCGGCAACGGCAAGGGCCCGCTGACGCCGCCGAAACAGGTCAATTTGCTGGATTTCCGATTGCTCGAATTGCTCGGGCCGATCGAGCCTGGAGAAATCATCGACCGCGCCGAGCCAGCGCTGGTGGCGGCGCTCGCCATGCAGGAAAATGCCGAACCAAGGTTGCGGATAGCGGCGGGCGAGAGCGCGGCGCGGCTGAACGCGATCGGGGCCGAACAGCTGAGTGTCATCTACCGCAGCGCGCCGGCAGGTGCCGACGAGGTGGAACTCAGGCGCGGCGAATTGATCCGGGTCATCGCCGCCGAGCCGGCGACAGCGCGCAGATTGCAACTCATGAAGACCGTCATGGATGATGCACGGCGGTCGGGACTGTTGATGCCAATGGCCGGCGTGCTGGCGCCGCTGCTGGCGCGCACGAATGCGGCTGACATGCAGGGACATGCCGACACTGCGATCGAGATCGTGCTGGCGGCGGGCGATACGCGCCGCAGCCGAGAGATCGCATTGGCAACCGGGGCGCGACACTGGCTGGCACTGATTGACATCGCCGAGGCGGGGCCAAGTCAGCGTCAGCGCGAGGACAACCTGCAAGCGCTCGACGATCTCGTGCGCCGCGGCAGGCTCCCGCCGGAGCTACTGCATCGATTGGCCACCGTGCTTGACGCGACCGACGTGAACGTGCCGCTGCCGCTGTGGGAAGCGGCCAGCCGGACAGCGCAACCGGCAGGCGGATATTTGCCGGAAACGGGCGTGTTGGCGCGGCTGCAAGAGGCGGCCAGGAAGAGGGAAGTGGCACGCACCGTGCTGCTGGCCATGCAGACGTTAGGGTCGACGGGTGCCGACGGCGCGCACATGATTGCGCTGGGCGATGCGATCCGTGCCTTACGCCGCGTCGGGCTCGACCGCGATGCGCGCGCGCTCGGCGTGGAAGCGCTGATCGGACGCTGGCCACGCGGCGGGGCCTCGTGACGCAATCGTCTGCGGGTGATGCCGCCCAGCATCTGGCGGCGTTCCTCGAAATGCTCGAGGCGGAGCGTGGTGCATCCGTCAATACGTTGTCGGCCTACGGCCGCGACATCGGCGATTTCGTTGCTTATCTCGACGGGCAGCGGCTGGGCCTCGACAACGTCGAGCGCCGACATGTTTCAGCCTATCTCGAGCGGCTGGGGCGCGAGGGTCTTGCGCCGGCAACGCGTGCGCGCCGGTTGTCGGCGTTGCGGCAATTCTCCAAGTTCCTCGTTGCCAGCGAGATCATCGACGAAGACGCGTTCGAATTCGTGCGCGGACCCAAGATGGCGCGCGCGCTGCCGAAGATATTGTCGATCGCGGATGTCGATCGCTTATTGGCGACGGCGGCTGAGCGGGTAACGAAGGCGGTGGGGCCCGACGTGTTGCGGAGTATGCGGCTGCTGGCCCTCATCGAAGTGCTTTATGCGACGGGGTTGCGCGTCAGCGAGTTGGTGGGGCTGCCCCGCGTTGTGTTGGCCGGCGACGGCAAGGTTCTGACCATCAAGGGCAAGGGGGGGCGCGAACGACTGGTACCGCTGACGGGTCCGGCCATGGCGGCATTGGCGCGGTTTCAAGCCGCGGTGGAACAGTCGGGGGGGAGCCTGGCGACGGGTGCCAGTCGGCGCTATCTGTTCCCGTCGCGTAGCGCCGAGGGGCACTTGACGCGGCAACGGCTTGGGCAGGACCTCAAGGACTTGGCGCTGGAGGCTGGCCTCGATCCGCAAAAGGTGTCGCCGCACGTGCTCAGACATGCCTTCGCATCACATCTGTTGGACCGCGGTGCGGACCTGCGCGTCGTCCAGCAATTGCTCGGACATGCGGATATCTCGACGACGCAGATTTATACGCATGTGCTGCAGGAACGGCTGAAGCAGTTGGTGTTTGAGCATCATCCACTGGCCAAGCCGCGATAATTGTCAGGCCGCCCCGCAAACGATTGCAGCCACACCGGCCTGCGCCGTGTGGGTTTGTTGCGGTCCGACTCATTTTCCCGGTGAGGGGATGGGGAGTGGCGCCGTTCGTGATCGAAGAAAGGGGTTCATAGCGCCACTTTCTCCCCATTTGCCGCCGGGGGATCGCTCGATCCGTGT
>JANXWC010000120.1 GCA_025351355.1 Hyphomicrobiaceae bacterium | reverse complement strand
CGGATCATCTCCAACGGGAACACCGGATACAGCGACCCGTTCTTCTTCTTCGTTACGGCGCAGCCTGGCGGACGCAACTTCAATCACTACGGCAACAAAGACGTGCAAGGCTTACTGGATAAAGCCGCGAGCAGCGTCGATCGCAATGCGCGGATATCCCTCTACGCCCAAGCACAACAACTGATGGCGAAGGATGTGATGTGTCCCACACCTTATGTCCAGGTCGGCCTGTATGGGGCGACGAAAGCGCTCAAGGGCAGCCGCTCGACCCTTGCGCCCGCGCTCGGTGTTTTCTGGCCCGGCCTGACGGTATGAAACGTCGATGAAGGCCAGGATGTCCTCGCCCTTATACAAGACCTTTCGGCCCAGCCGGATGAACGGCAGGTGCCCTTTGCGCGAGCGGTAAACGGATAGCGTGGTCGCCTTCAAGCCCAGCGCGGCGGCTACATCGGCGGGGTCGTACAGCTGCCCGGCCAGGATCTCAATTTTGTTGATTATCACTGTGTCACCTCCAAGTTGATGACACTTCACTTAGCGTGTGCGGAACGCCAAGAACGCTACAACTTCGCGCCGGTTTTGTAGCGCTGATCAGCCGGGCTTGCGGGCAGCGCGTTCGCGCTCGACGCGGGCGTGGAACTGCGGGTTGATTCTCTTCGCCTTGTACCAGGCGCGCCGGGCAGCCTGCACCGTGGCTTCGAACGATGCGGCGGCAACATGGCACTGGCTGGCAGCGTGCTCCAGCGCATCCTCCAGCGAGACGGCGCCGTCGATATAGGCGAAGCACGCGGATTCATAGAGCGCAGACTCGTCTAGCGTCAGCCGCTCGGCGTAGCTCGCGCGCAGAAACTCTGCCGGGTCGCCGATCTGACGCTCTTCCAGGGCGTACGCCGCATCGCGGAACCGTTCATCGCGGGTCGCCTCCCAGAGCTGCCACAGCTGGTGCCGCAGCCCAGCCCCAGCGCCCTTGCGCACCAGGAACTCGCGCCAGCTGACGCCTGCCCCGGCAGGCCGTGCGGCCATGGTGTCGGCCCACGCCTGCTCGCGCAGCGCACCGTCAAGCTCGCGTGGCCGGGCAACGGCGTGGGTGCGGGGGCGGCGCGCGCTCACTTGCGCAGCGCCACGACATTGGCCGGGCGCATCTTTTCGGATATTGCCTCGCCGACTGCGTTTGTGGCTTCGAGCAAAGGCTCGTCGGCTAGCTCGATATAGCGGGCCGACGTGCTGATTTGCGTATGGCCCAGCATCTTCTGAACGTGCACGGCAGACTTGGTGACGGCAGCGCCCATGCCCGCATAGTTGTGCCGCAGATCGTGAATCCTCACGCTATCGAGATCGGCGCGGGCGCGGACGCCGCGCCACAGCTTGCTGATGTTGATGATGTGTTTTGACGTATCGCCCGGAGCCGGCACCACCCAGGGCGAACGCAAGGCGTCGGAAAATAATTTCATTTCGTTGAGCAGTTCGATGGCGGCCGAGGACAGCGGCACCGGTCGGGCGCCAGTCTTTGAGTCTTTGAGCTGTATTTGCTTGGCGTCGATCTTTACCTCTGCCCATGAGAGGCTCAGCACCTCGTCGCGCCGCATGCCGGTCAGAATCAACAGGCGGATCGCGTTCACACTTGGCCGCCAGCTTTTGGCCTGCGACAAAACTTGTTCCAGCCTGAAAAGCTGGTCGCCCTCGAACACGAAATGGCGACCGGCCAAGGTTCGTTTTTTAATGGCGCCGGCGGGGTTAGCCCCATCTGGCAGCAGACCGCCGTCGCCAGCGAGGTAACCGAAAAAGCTCGACATCAGCCGGAGGTAGGAGTTGCCGACCGACACGGTGCAGCCACGGGCGACGGCGGCGATCTCGGCCCGCGTGACGTCAGCGATCAGCTTGGTTTTCAGCGCGTCGGGTGTCAGCGCCCGAAATGTTCGGTTGTACTCCAGCCGCGTGGTCGGCTTGGTTTTCAGAGCGAGGTCCTCGCCGTCGAACTGCGCGAAGGCTTCCACGAGCGTTGGCAGCTTGGCGCGCCGGTCTCGATCCGATTGCGGGTCATGGCCGGCGGCGATGTCTGCCGCCGCCGCCTTGGCGAGCGTGCGGGCTTCCTCCAGCGACTTTTTCGGATATCCGATGCGTCGCTGCTTCTGGTCCAGGGACCGATAGCCAAAACTCAGCAGTCGGCCGCCCGTGGGGGACACGCGCAGGCGCAGACCTGGAACGAGTGTGTCGCCGACCCAAAGGTCGCGGCCGGGGAGAGGGGCGACGGTGTCGATGAAATCCTGCGTCAGGCGTTTTTTCACGGCGGGGGCCTCTTGTTGCCAATAATGCGACAGATAGCGTGACCCTCGAGGTTTGGCAACTAAATTAGCAACAGATGGGATTAAATGAAGTGCGTTTCCGCTTGCCAATGATAAAGGTAGCAACGGCCGAATTGCTATGAAATCAAGGTTTGAGTAGCATGAGCGTTTCGAGATAGCGCCGGACCGTCAAATTTGTAATCAGGGGGTCGCAGGTTCGAGTCCTGCAGTCGGCACCAATGATTTCAGAGA
>JANXWC010000143.1 GCA_025351355.1 Hyphomicrobiaceae bacterium | reverse complement strand
GTCATCCAGACGCGGCGTATTGGTAGATTTTCGATCCCGGTACACTTTATCGACAACAGCCCCGCCGAGGTGAAGGCGTTGCTGGCGTCGGTGATCGTCGTCCAGGCGCAGGCGACTTGGCCGGCGGGGCAAATCCAGTATGTCGCGCTGTGTGAGCAGTTCGACGCCGTGCCCGAGAATATCCAGGCGCCGCTATACATGGCGGAAATGCTCCCGGTGGGCAGCTCGATGATCCTCAAGGGTTGGAAGCGGATCAGTCCGCCGATGGCCGGCGAGGAAATTGTGCCGGCGGGAACCGTGCTGTCGTGAATTGGCAAATGCTGGCGATCTACGCGCTGGGTTTTGCCAGCGGTTTCGGTGCGCTGGCGCTGTGGCGGGTGCGATGAAACCAGGGCAATTCGACAACTGCACCAAGATCGAGGGCTTGGCGCAGGTCACCGGATCGCGCGGCGACGAAATGGACGCCTTCGACGCGCTGCCAAAGAAGCTGCGTGCCGCGATGAACATCGCGCCGTTCAAGTTCTCCGCGCTTGACGCACGGCGTATTCTGCGGATGCCCGGCGTTACCGCCGACCGGCTGATTGACGCGCTGTGGACGCGGACGGCGCAATTTCTTGGAGAGGAAACGGCATGCCGGCTGAGAAGCGAAAGCGAAAGGCCCCGGTCAGCCCCACCCCGGAGCAGGTTGCGTCAATTCGGCGCGACCCGCGTCCCGCCGTCCAGATTGCCGAGGAAATTGGTTGCACCAAGTCGTGCATCGACATGATTAGGGCCGGATACCGACGGAGGGCGACATGACGCGCAAAGGGAATGCAAAAAAGAGAAAGCCGGGCAGCCAGCAAAAGCATATTGACCTCTTGAGAGAGGAAATTGCTTCCCTGCGGGGCGCCTTTAGCGCTTCGGCGGAACGAGAGGCCAAACTCAAGGCGGCGGCGCTTCTGTTTCCCGATAACGATCGCTACGCCGCGATCATGCTGTCTCGACAGCTTGAACATGCTTTCCGGTTCGAAAAGACGGTGGACGGTGCTGATTTTTGGGTTGATGTTCACAAGCGCCTTGAGCGGATCAGCCGCGAAGGTCGGTAATGCCTAATTGGCAAAATCGCTTTGTCGAGTTCTGCAACAATCTGGTCATCGACAGCAAGGACTACGGGCTCACGCCGCTGCGGTTCTTTGGTACCCAGCGGAAGCTCGTAAATGAAATCGCCGGTGGCCTGGAAAACGACATTCGTCACTTCGTCGTATTGAAGGGCCGGCAGTTGGGAATGTCTACAGTCGGCCTGTCGCTGGACCTGTTTTGGGCGCAGCTCCACGCCGGCCTGCAAGGCGCCATCATCACCGACACCGACGGCAATCGCGAGTATTTCCGCTCGATCTTGCAGGGCTATCACGACAACCTGCCGAAAAAATACCGCGTGTCGATGGTCGGTCACAATCGCACGCAGATGATGCTCAGCAATCGGTCCCGATTGGTCTACTTGGTCGCCGGCACCAAGAAATCCGGCGGCCTCGGGCGCGGCAAGGGCCTCAACTACCTGCACGCCACGGAAATGTCGTCGTGGGGCGACGAGGAGGGGCTGCAATCGCTCCAGGCGACGCTTTCCGGCAAGTCGCCCGACCGGCTGTACCTGTACGAAAGCACCGCTCGCGGCTTCAACCTGTTCTACGACATGTGGACGACGGCGAAAAAGGCCACGACGCAGAAGGCCATCTTCATCGGGTGGTGGCTGAAGGAAGAATACTGCTGGCCCGAGGACAGTCAGGTCTACCAGGTGTATTGGGACGGCAAGCTCACGTCCCGCGAGCGCGATTGGGTGCATAAGATCAAGGTCATGTACGACTACGACATCGTGCCCGGCCAGATCGCGTGGTACCGCCACCAGCTCGCCGAGGTCCAGCTGGACGACGAAATGATGATGATGCAGGAATTTCCCGCGACCGAGGACGAAGCCTTCGTCCAGGGCGGCGCGCAGTTTTTCAGCACGCAGAGGCTCACGGCCGCGATGCGTCTGGCTGTC
>JANXWC010000124.1 GCA_025351355.1 Hyphomicrobiaceae bacterium | reverse complement strand
CTGGAAGCTGGGGCGGCAGCGGCCGGATCTACTACACGGACGGATCAAGCGAGAGTATCCGCTGCACTGCCTACTACACGGGCGGCAGCGGCGCGCTCAAGATGGCCATCCAATGCAAGAGCGAGCGCAACAGCATTCATGTGCGCAGCCAGCTCCGGATCAGCGGTAGCCGTGCCTCCGGGGAATGGGAGGAGCGGACATTCAATGTCAGCGGCAGCGCTTCAGGCCAGGTCGGCGGCAGTAGCATGTCTCTCAACCTTGGCGGCGGTGGCTTCAGCGGGACCATGTCAGTATCGTTTGGCAGTCAGGCACACACTGTCACCATCACAACCCAGGGCATCGCGATGAACCGGGCGACCATGAGTTTCAACCGACGCTAGCGTCGCGTCTCGCAATCACCGGCCAAGGCGCGCACGGCGGCCGTGGCGACGGCAATCGTAAATTGTAAGGAGTACGCACATGCGCAAGTCCCGATCGGTCCCGATGGCAGCTGCGGTCGCGGCCCTCGCGTGGCAGCTAGTCCAGGCGAGCGGTGCTGCCGCTCAGGACTTCGGCGATGCCCGTCTGGGCGAAGCTTACGCCGCGACGGTCTGTGCCGCCTGCCACGCTGTGCGGGCTGGCGAGACCGTGTCGCCCCGGCAGCGCGTTGCCACGTTTGATACCATCGCCAATACCCCTGGCATGACTGGTACCGCGCTCGCCGCCTGGCTGCAGACCTCGCACCGAGAGATGCCGAACCTGATCATTGCACTGGCAGACCGCGACAATCTGATTGCTTACATTGTAAGTCTTAAAGCGCGTTGAACCGATCGAACCATCTATGCTCTCCAATGCCGGGGCAGCCGCTTGAAACCGCCACGCGCCAGTCATGTTTCGTCAGTCGACATTGGTGTGCCGGCGGGTTCGGTCGAACGACAGCTAGCGGCAGTCAGCGAGCGCGGATTGCATCGTGGCCTGCTTGTCATTGCCCTTGCTAAGACTTGCGCGCATTTCCAGCGAGGGTCGCGCCATCAGGACTGATGCACGTACGTTCCCGGCGCATCTTCCAGCAGGGCAAAATCCTTTTCAGGTGCGCCCATCGGCAGCGGCCAGACCAGCGCACCAGACCGACCCTCAAGCCACTGGCACCATGCGAACCACCAGTATCCCGGGGCGCGCGGCGCAATACGTTGCCAGGTTTCGGTGTCCTCGTTGAACCGTGCTTGCACTCCCGGAACTGAAAGGATTTTTCCGAGCGCGCCGGCTCCGCTATGATGCCGGCATTGTGCCCGACCTCGGTCAGCGCGCAGGTCACATCGCTCTCCGTAAGCGCGTGAATGTGGTAGACCGACGTCCACGGCGCGACGTGGTCACGCGTGACGCCGTCGATGAAGAGCAGCAATTCGCCAGCTTCTTTGAAATCGGTCTGTGCAGCGAGCAAGGTTATCGTCGCAAAGCGTTAGTCGCCGTCCCAAGCGATGGCGGCACCGGCAATGGCGAGCAAAGTTCCACCGCAGCAATAGCCTAAGGCGTGCGCCTTTGGCCGCCCGGTGATGGCCGTTACAGCATCAAGCGCCGCCATGACACCAAACGGACGATAGTCCTCCACTCCAAGATCGCGATCTTCCGGGCCGGGGTTTTTCCAGGAGATCATGAAGACGGTAAAGCCGTCACCCGTCAGATACTTGACCATCGAATCGTGCATCGACAGGTCGAGCATATAGTACTTCATGATCCAGGCCGGCACGATCAGGATCGGCGCGATGCACAAGGACGGTCTACATGGACATCGCAGCGTTTCCTCGAACGGCAGTGCTTCATCTCACCGATGCATCCTCACGCTCGCATCTCTGAAGGCTCAATCCTTTGACGACTCAATCCTTTGACGGCCATCAATCGTCAGCCACGGGCGTCGACGGCGACCCCGAGTACCGATCGGGCGCGCGCGGCGACGAGATCTGCGGGCCCGTTTGCGTCGACGTGAGTCCAATTGGTCACGCGCGGCGCGTGTGCGAGTTGGCGCTCGATGACGTCGGCCGTGGCGTCGGAGGCGTCGCCACTGCGCAGACTGACCCGGGCTTTCATAATGTCCGCTGCGGCGTCCAACCAAATCCCTTGAAACGCGACGTGCGCATGGTGTGCGATACCAGCGACCGCAAGGCGTTCCGACTGTGTCGCGAAGACACCGTCGACGACCACACTATGCCCCGCGGCGAGAGCCGCAGCGGCGCGGGCCGTGACACGATCATACGTGGCGCGAGTGGCTCGATCCGAATAGGCAGAGTCTGGCAGGCGTTCCAACTCATCGACGCCAGCCAGCCACTTGCGTTCGAGATCGGTGCGCAGATGCAAGGCTCCAGGCACAGCCCCCAGCGACGCCGCAACGTTGGCCGCGAGCGTGGTCTTGCCGGTGCCGGAAAGGCCGCCGATCGCGACAAATCGTGGTGATGGAGGCCGAAGATAGGCAGCGGCATGTTCCAACGTTTCGATGACATGCGCAATCGTCATCGTCCGATCAACATTGGTAAGGGCAAGACGATCGAGGGCGACCATAGCGCGAACGCACGCTCTGAGGCCAAGGAACATTGGCAGCGCGGCGAGTCCGCGAAGATCCAGCACGTCGCCAGAGCGCCAGAGGTAACGATTGAGTAGAAGGTTCGCCGACGCACGCCGGTCTCTTCGGTCGAGATCCATCAGCAGGAATGCAAGATCATACAGTGGATCAATCGTTGCCAGTTCTTCGTCGAACTCCAGGGCGTCGAACGGAACAGGCTCACCGTGCCACAAAACAATGTTGGACAGGTGAAGATCGCCGTGACAGCGCCGGATGCAACCGCCTTCTGTGCGCTCGGCACGCACTGCTGCGCTCGTGGCTAGCTGGTGTTCTAGGCCAATAGCGACCGCATCTGAGACGACCCTGACGGACTGCTCCGCCGTCCGCTGAATAGATTGAACAACCGACCTAGCAATCTCGGCCGTCCGGTCAACTGCTGATGCCCTTGGTAACATTGCGCGATGATAGGCGAGGACTTTATCGGCGAGCTTCTTCATGATCACGGGCGTGAGCGCGCCGCGGTCACAAACATTGGCGAGCAACGCGTCCTGCTCGAACCGAGCCATGCGGACCGCCCACTCGACGACGTCGCCGTCGCTTCCGCCGACAATGAATGTGCCGTTGTGGCGGCGCCGAATGGCAACGACGCCACGATAGAGGCCGGGCGCGTGCGGTGCATTCAGTTGGATCTCGCGCTCACAGACACGCCGTCGCGCTTCGAGCGTGGAGAAATCCAAATACGGCAGACGAACGGCCCGCTTGACTTTGAGCACGTCTTGGCCAGCCATGAGGATGTAAGCCGCGTGCGTCTCGATAACCTCAACGTGGTCTGGCGAGCCTGGCCACGTGGCTGACCAAGTTTCTGGAGAGTGCAGCGCGGCAATGACGCTCTGCTGGTCAGTGTCGCTCGCCATCGGGCTGTCCTCTTACCTTTCATTTGATGCGTACGCCGGAGGCGCTGGAGACGATAACGATAACGACTATGATAGCGGTGCCCGTGGCCCTTCGACTTGATCCCGATCAGGCCTTCCATTGCCCAAAACATTAATCGAACGTGCCGCATTCGAGCGCTCGTATCTTGCCTCACAATAAATGCAGGGATGCCTCATGACGATCCGCAATCTGGACAAGCTGTTGAACCCAACCTCGGTTGCGCTGATCGGTGCCAGCGTGCGCGCAGCATCCATCGGCAATACGATTGCCAGAAATCTTGTGCGGGGTGGCTTCAAGGGGCAGGTCTCGTTGATAAACCCGCGTTATCACGAAATCGAGGGCGTCCAGTGTCATGCCTCGGTCAGCGCTCTCGACAACCCACCCGATCTCGCAGTTATCGCGACGCCGCCGGCCACGATCCCGGCGATCGCGGCAGAGCTTGCCGCACGGGGAACAAAAGCCATTACCGTCATCTCGGCGGGCGTGACCAGCGCAGACCGCCAGGCCATTCTCGATGCAGGGCGATCGGCATGCGTGCGCGTGCTTGGCCCCAACTGCCTCGGACTGTTGGTGCCGCCGATCGGACTCAACGCGAGTTTCGCCCAAGCCAGTACGAATCCCGGAAAACTGGCGTTCCTGTCGCAGTCGGGCGCGCTTGTCACGGCCGTTATCGATTGGGCCAACGGTCGCGGGATCGGCTTTTCTCACGTCGTCTCGCTCGGCGACATGGCCGATATCGATTTTGGCGATTTGATTGATTATCTCGCTGGTGATCCCGGCTGCAGCGCGATCCTCATGTACATAGAGGCCATCACGGACGCGCGCAAGTTTATGTCGGCGGCTCGTCGCGCCGCGCGCGTAAAGCCGGTTATCGCCATCAAGTCCGGCCGTCATGCGACGGCAGCGCGGGCGGCGGCTTCGCATACCGGCGCACTCGCTGGATCGGACGCGGCCTACAGTGCCGCGTTTCGCCGAGCAGGCGTGCTGCGCGTGACCGAACTGCACGAACTGTTCGATGCAGCCGAAATGATCGCCAGTGTGCCGGGCTTGAAGGGGGAGCGGCTGGCCATCCTGACCAATGGCGGGGGCGCGGGCGTATTGGCCACCGATACCCTGGCCGATCTGCGCGGTGCATTGTCAACGCTGAACCCCGACACCATGGCGAAGCTTGACGCACAGCTGCCGCGGACCTGGTCGCGGGGGAACCCGGTCGACATTGTGGGCGACGCGGACGCAGCGCGGTATACGACGGCGCTCGACATCATTGCGATCGATCCTGCGTGCGACGCCGTCCTCGTCATGAACTGTCCGACGGCACTATCTTCCAGTACGGACATTGCGCGAGCCATCACCGCAGCGGATGTCGCGGGAAAAACTGGCAAGGTACTGCTGAGCAACTGGCTTGGAGCGCAGAGCGCGGTCGAAGCGCGCCGCGTTTTTCACGCCGCATCGATCCCCACTTTCGATACGCCGACGGCGGCAGTGAATGGTTTTATGCAGTTGGTGCGTCACCGGCGAGCACAAGACGCGCTGATGCGGACGCCGCCGCCGGCCGACGATGCTTTTCCGATCGATCGCGGCGCCGCCGACTTCATCATTGCCACGGCCCTGGCCGCTGGCCGGACGATGCTTTCGGAACCCGAAGGTAAGGCGATACTCGCCGCCTATGGCGTTCCGGTTGTCGAGACGCGCATCGCGGCAACGCCGGAAGCGGCGGCCGAAGTGGCGCGCGAGCTGTTGCAATCGGGTGATCCCGTCGTGCTGAAAATTCTCTCGGACGACATCTCGCACAAATCGGATGTCGGTGGGGTGAGGCTTGATCTCGGATCGCCGGAAGCGGTGCTGGATGCGGCTCGCGCGATGCTCGAAAAAGTGAAAGCGCATAAGCCGGATGCCCGTCTTCGGGGCTTTACGGTATCGCCGTTCGTTGTGCGGTCGCAGGCTCATGAACTCATTCTGGGGATCACCGAAGATCGCACGTTCGGGCCGCTTGTGCTGTTCGGCGCGGGGGGCACCGCAGTCGAAGTGATGGCCGATACGGCGCTGGCGCTGCCGCCACTCGACCTCGTTGTTGCAGACGATCTCATGCGTGAGACACGCGTACACCGATTGCTGGCCGGCTACCGGGACCGACCGGCTGCAAACATGTCCGCGATCGCCAATGCTTTGGTCCGACTTTCAGCGCTGGCAGCCAATCACTCGGAGATCCGCGAGCTGGATATCAATCCGCTGCTCGCGGATGCGCGTGGTGTCATTGCACTCGACGCGCGGGTACGACTGGCGGCTCCTGCCGTCGCACCTCGGGCACCAATGGCCATCCGACCTTATCCGGCGAAATGGCAGACGGACGTGGTGATCGAGGGCGTTGGCAATGTGCTGATCCGACCCATCCGACCGGAGGACGAGCCGCTCTACGAGACCTTCTTTGAAAAAGTGACGATGCAGGATCGTCGCTTGCGGCTCTTCGCGCCGACGAAGCATCTGACGCACGGATTTCTTGCCCGCCTCACGCAAATCGACTACGCGCGCGAGATCGCCTTCGTCGCCATCGCGCGCACAAGCTGGGAGTTGTTAGGCGTGGTTCGTTATGCGGCCGACCCAGATCTGCAGCACGGGGAGTTCGCAGTCATAGTCCGCTCCGACCTTAAGGGGCACGGGCTTGGATGGCGCTTGATGCAACAGCTTATCGATTACGCGAAGGCGGAAAATCTTCGGGCACTGACCGGTATGGTGCTCGAAGAGAACCAGGGCATGCTCGAGATGTGCGCGGAAATGGGGTTCAAGCGCATAGTGGCACCTGACGATCCGGGCGTCATCCACGTCAGGTTGGAGCTGCGACCAGACGACGCGAAAGCCTTCGAAACGGTCAGGTCTTTGATCTAGATCAAAGGGCGTCACCGATAGCTACTGCAATACTTGGCCCGACATCCAAACACCGGAGCCTCCGATGCAGAATCCACTCGGTGCCGCCGCACTGCTGGCAATCCGCAATCGCCTCAACTGCTGGTATGCGCAGCACAAGGTGGCCAGGGAATTGCAAGCGCTCGACCCATCGGAGGCCCAGCGCATCCTGCAAGATGTCGGCCTCTCCATGAGCGACATGCCGGCAATTACCAAGCCGCACGCGGGGCCGTCGGTGTTACTTCCACAGCGGCTTGAAACCGTTGGGCTTGATCCGCTTTACCTAAAGATTGAGCAAAGTTCGGTGTACCGCGACCTTGAGCAGGCGTGCATGCGATGCACCAGTTGGCGCCGCTGTGCGCGTGATCTCGCGCGAGGCGACGCCCAAACGGGCCTTGAGCACTACTGCTCGAATGCCCAGACGATTGACGCGCTACTCACTGACCGGAACCCCGAGGCGCATTGATCGAGTTGCGAAAACGCGCTTCGGCATATTATTGATCGGACCTATGCATCAAGACCTGGATACTGATTGCCAAACGCAGTTGAGTTTGGGGGCTGAGGACGCCAGGAGCGTATGTGATGATTGCTCTCACGGATTGCATTGCCCTATGCGGGTTGACCGAAGAACAGGTTTTGGCGATCGCAGAGCACGAGCACGTGCCGGAAATTGTTGCGACATCGATCGCGCAAAAGCTGATGCGCAAGAAACTGGGACCTATGCAAGTTCGCGACATGATCCGCGACGACATCCGGGATGCCGTCACGCGCCAAGATTTTGAGCATGCGCGCGAACTTCTGGCGGTTATGTACCATTTCCTCAACGAGCATCCGGAGGCGCGACCGCCGCTCTAGGTCACCGACTCATTAAATCGCATCCAGATGCGAACTGCAGCAAGTTTCACCAACGCCAGGAAGTTGGCGTCGTGTTTGTCATAGCGTGTGGCAATGGCACGATAATGCTTGATTTTGTTGAAGAAGCGCTCGACGA
>JANXWC010000065.1 GCA_025351355.1 Hyphomicrobiaceae bacterium | reverse complement strand
CAGCGGATCGATGATTGCCCACTCGGCATCGCTGAGTTCGTAGCGACGTAGCTGTGCCATCCCAACCTCCCTCAGTTGGAATCATGAATCACTGTTCGCGCCGTTTGGGAATCCCGTTTATGAGTTTATGACCTAGAGTGCTTCCGGCTAAAGCATGCCCCGGACGAGATCCGGGGTGTGCAGCGGTTTTTCGAAAAGAAGCACGACAAAACAAAGAGCTAGGGTCGTTCCCCGATTCCACTAAAATCGGAACGACCCTAGCGCGCTTTGGAGACAGCTACCAATGCGTGGCGTCGATGCACACTGTCACGCTCGACACGGCAGTTTGGTGGCTGTCCCCAGCCCCGCTTTCGCTTCACTCATCCAGCATGGTGAGTGCCGCGCGGCGTTCGCCGGGCTTCAGGCGCAGGAACACCTTGCGCGCAGCCTTGATATCCTTGTCGGCGCCGGTATCGGCGGCGCGCTTGAGCGCCACTGCGGCTGCATGATCGGCGCCACAGATAAACGCGACGGCGTGCGCCAGCTGTCCCATCATTTTCGGATCGATGCCGGTTTCTTCCATAGTACGCGCTCTCGTCGTTTTCGAGACCGGCAGGCTAGCTCACTTTGCAGCCGGAGTCGCCGGATAACCGAGCACCGCGCGCAATTCGGTACAGGCCGCCTGCAGGTCGCGCCTGAAGTCGGGCTGCGCCATCAATGCATGGGCAATCACTGTACCGGACACTTCACCGGCGCGGATGTCGCGCGGAAAGTGCTGGCCGAGAACGACGCGGTTGACGGCATATTCGAGATTGCGTTCTGACAACTCGAAGTGCTTCTCGGGGATCATCCTGGCCAGCAGAATGGCAGCCAGCGTCGTGTAGACAACGCCGCCACTCGGATACGCCGTTGGCAATCGCGGCGTGCCGCCAAGCGCCAGCACGTCCGGGCTCGCCGCCGCGGGACGCGGCCGCTGCAGGGCATTTTTGGCGGCGATCAGAACGGCGCGCGCGTCCGCCTCCGCTTTCTCGATGAAGGCATCGGTAATAGGCAAATTCGCCGCCTTGAACTTCTCGCCCAGCACATCCGCGAAGCGATAAACCGACAGCACGTTGTCGGCCGTCGCGCGGCGCACCTGCGCCTCCGTGCGGCGCTCCTGCATGATGATGACGTCGGCGAGGTCGTGCTTGAAAGCCTCCGAACCCACCGGCGGCGGCGGCGCGATCAACTCCGTCATATCGATGATCTCGCTCAGATAATTCAGCTTATCCGCATTCGCCGAAGTTATGCCCAATGCACCGATCACCAGTGCCGCAACAGCCAGCTTCATCGCCATCAAGCCGTCCCTCGTGTTCGACCGCAATTCGAGTTGACCCGCCACCTGCCAAGCCAACGAATCACTTCAGATAATACAGGCGATGGGTGATATTTTACAACCAAAGATTGAATTTCTTGTTCAAAAATAAACCGATAAATCGCGCGATGTGCATGGCGGTATCATGTAACAAAAAAAGGGAGCGCCTTGCGGCACTCCCTTTCGGTGGACTGATCTTGAATTTTACTCTGGCTTGGCACGGCCAGCTTCGGCGGGGCGACGCGGACGATCGCCACCACGCGGACGGTCTCCCGTGCTCCAACGACTTTGCGGACGACCATCGGGGCCGCGCGCTTCCGGGCGGCGCTCGGGACGACCACCGGCAGGCGCGCGATCGTCGCTGCGCTGTGGACGGGTCATGCCACCGGCATTGTGCGGCCGGCCTTCGCCGTTCGATTGCGCACGATTGTCCCACGGCTTCGGCGAACTGATCACCGGATCGCGCTGGCGGTCGGATGCGCGATCAGCGCTGCGGTCGGGGCGCTTGTGATCGCGTCCGGCGCCGTCGCGATGGTCGGCTGTCGGGGCATGATCGCCACGCGGACGCTCACCGCCAGCGTTGCGATGATTGTCTCGGCCACCATCACGTTGGTGACCACGGCTGTCGCCGTCGCGCGGCGGACCACGACGTTCGCTATCGCGGGGTGGGCCGCGGCGTTCACCGTCGCGAGACTGGCCGTCGCGTGCTTGCAACGGACGCTCGCCACGCGGTGCACCAGCGCCTCTGGAAGGCGCGCCGCTGCTGTTGTTGGAAAACGGCTTTGAACTGTGCTGGCCGTAGGTTCGGCCTTCGCCACGTGGCGCCTGCGGACGACCTTCGCCGCGCGCGTCGTCTCTGCGGCCTTCACCGCGGGGAGCATCGGCCCGATAAGGCGGACGATCGCCCACGCTGCGATCGGTCTTCGGCGGGCCACGCCGCTCGCCGTCTCTCGAATGTCCCCGCTCATCGCGATGCGGCGGACGACCGCCGCGCTCGCCGCGTGGAGCACCAGCGCTCGCGCCGGCTTCGACAGGACGCGCTGGATCGGTATCGCGCCACGACCCTGCCGGACGCGTCGCCGGCATATGGCGACGACCGGAGACGCGGCCACGACCGCGCTCGAAACTCTGGTTCTCATCGCGGTCTTCGCCCTTCGACGGGATCGGCGGCAAGCTGGCCGTTACCTCGGCGAGCCCTGGGATCGGTTGGCCCGGCGTCAGCGGCTTGCGCGTCAGGCGTTCGATGTCACGCAGGTATGCGCGCTCTTCCGGCGCACACAACGCAATCGCCACGCCTGCCTTGCCTGCACGCGCCGTACGGCCGATGCGATGCACGTAGCTCTCGGGAATGTTGGGAATATCGTAGTTCACGACGTGGCTGATATCGTCGATATCGATGCCGCGGGCTGCGATGTCGGTAGCCACCAGCACGCGCGCCTTGCCGGTGCGAAAGCTCTCAAGCGCTGCCTGCCGTGCATTCTGGCTCTTGTTGCCGTGGATCGCGAACGCGCCCACGCCGCTCACAGCCAAACCGCGCGCGACGCGATCGGCGCCGTGCTTGGTGCGCGTGAACAGAATGACGCGGCTCATCGCCTCGTCCTTCAGCAACGCCGCCAGCGCCGCGCGCTTCGACTTGGTGTCGACGAAGTAGACGAACTGCTCGATGCGATCGACGGTCTTGCCGGCGCGCGCCACTTCGACACGCACGGGATGATGCAGAATCTCATTGGCCAGCGAGGTGATGTCCTGCGGCATTGTGGCCGAGAACAACAGCGACTGGCGCACCTTCGGCAATTCCTTGGTGATGCGCTTGACGTCGCGGATGAAGCCCATGTCGAGCATGCGGTCGGCTTCGTCGAGCACGAAGAATTGCACCTTGTTGAGGATCACGTTGCGCGTGCCCATCAGATCGAGCAGGCGGCCAGGGGTGGCAATTAGAATATCGACGCCGCGATCCATGGCGCGGATCTGCGGACGCGATCCGACGCCGCCGAACACGACGGTATGGCGGAGCTTGAACTGCTTGCCGTAGGTCTCGACGCTCTCGCCGATCTGAATGGCAAGTTCGCGCGTCGGCGCCAGGATCAGCGCGCGGCAGCAGCGCGGCGCGACCGGTTCGGCAATCTTTGACAGCGCCTGCAGGATCGGCAGCGCGAACGCCGCCGTCTTGCCCGAGCCGGTTTCGGCAAGACCGAGCAGATCCTTACCCGCGAGCAGCGGTGGGATGGCTTGGGCCTGAATGGGGGTAGGGATGGTGTAGCCCGATGCGGCAAGCGCCTGCATGAGCGGCTCGGCGAGGCCGAGGCTGGCAAAAGTAACGTCAGTCACGAGAATAATATCCTTCTGGCATTGCAGACGCCGACCCGCAGGTCTGACGGCAACGCAAGTGTGATCCATCCGGCGCGCGGCCTCGGGATGGCATCGGGTTAAACGGGATTTGCTCGTAAGAAGACGCTTGGAAGCATCGGTCTGGCCTGACCAGACCGTGGAGAACCACAGCGCAGCAGGCTGGCATCAGGCGAGGCGAAAAGAGCGCGTTGGCGCGCTCACGAGCAATCACAGCGGTCTATGCCTGATTTGCGGGGGGCTGTCAAAGCATTTTGCGGTGCAGCAAAAACGTCCTTGAAGGGGCACCACATGCGAGGCACGGTTGACCGAGTATGCAAGACGTTACCGATCAAGGGAGTTGCGCAGCCCTTGCCGCGTGACGGCGGCCCAGCGCCAGACAGATAGCCAGCCAAATCAATGCCAACGGAATGCTGACGATCGAAATACCGGCAGTGGCCATCCCCAATTGCCGCGTCATCAGATTGAACAGCGACCCTGACACCGCATCGCCGCCACGGAAAACAACGGTGTCAATGAAGTTCTGTGCGCGATATTTCTCGTCCGGCTCGACCAGCGTATAGAGCACCCGCATCGCCGGACTGGCGATGGAGAACGTAACGGCACGTTCGGCCACTACCACCGCGACGATCACCCATAGCACCGGCGCCACCGCCAACGCCACAAAGCCCACAATCGCCGTCAGCGGCAACAGGCCTGCAGCCATGCCGATGCCGTAGCGGCGCAAGACGATGCTGGTGGCCAGCACCTGAATGAGAATGGTCAAGAGGCTGACCGACAGATCCATGCGCGCAAACAATTGCACGCGTGCGGCCCGATCCGTGATGGCAGCACCGACGATTCCAGCTTGCTCCAGATAGAAAAAGGTCGAGACGACATTCGCCACCAGGATCGCCAAGGCGATCTGAAACAGATAAGGCGAGCGCCAGACCTGTATCGCACCTTTGAACAGGTTCTCCTCGCGCGGCGGTGCGACCTCGGCATCGCCACGACCACTGAAAGACGCGCGCACCTGCAATGCCGCAACCAGTGCCAGCGCCAGGAACGCGGCCGAAACCAGCAGCAGATTGTCCGGCCCGATCACCGGCACCAGGCCCTGCGCAATGAACGGCCCGGCGATGCCTCCGATACTTCCACCGGCGGCGATAACGCCATACAGGCGCTTGGCTTGCGTGCTGTCCCAATGCTCGCTCATGACGATCCAGAACAGCGAGATAGTAAACAGATTGAATACGCTCGCCCATACGAAGAACGTCTGCGCCAGCAGCTTGCTCTCGCCCAGGCCCAGCGCCATGCGAAAAGCTATCAAATTGAGAATGAAGAAAATATAGATCACCGGCACCACCAGACGGCGTGGAAAGCTGGCCACGATCTTGCCGAACACCGGCACCGCCGCCAACATCACCAGGAACACATAGATGAAGATCCGCTCCAGCCCGTCCTTGCCGGCAACGACACCCATTTCGTCACGCACCGGGCGCACAATGTAATAGGCGGCCAGCACGCAAAAGAAATACACGAACGACCACCCGAGGCCGGCACGCTCACCCGGTCCGACCGTGACGACACGCGCCAACGTCGCGCTCAGCTTCGGCCGCAACGTGGCTCCAAATGCGCTGCTCATGCCTATCCAATCCTCAATCGTCAGTGGGCGGCCGACATGGCAACCAGACAGCGCTTCTATCGCGATCACTATGCAGCCGCAAATCGGCTTCGTCGCTCAGCGCTTTTCTGATATGGGGCGGCATGGCCACCGAAGTCTTCTTCTATCATCTTGAGCGCCAGCCGCTGGAAACCGTGCTGCCGACCCTGATCGAGCGCGTCGTCGAGCGCGGCTGGCGCGCCGTTATCGAAGTCGGCAACCCCGACCGACTGCAGCCGCTCAATAATCTGCTGTGGACCTACAAACCCGAGAGCTTCCTGCCGCACGGCACCGCATCGGACGGGCCTCCGGCGGACCAACCAGTGTATCTGACCAGCGAAACCGATAATCCGAACAACGCCACCGTGCGCTTTCTCGTTGAGGGCGCGGCGCCGACCACCTTCGAAGGTTACAATCGCATCGTGTTGCTGTTCGACGGCCGCAATCCCGATGCACTGGCCGACGCGCGCAAACATTGGAAGGCCGCAAAAGCTACCGACTGCAACCTCACCTACTGGCAGCAAAACCAGGATGGTCGGTGGGAGCAAAAGGCTTAAGAAGATGAAGCGCGTTTAGTCTCTGGCGGCCGGTTTATTATAGGCATGTCGTGGATGGCCACCTGCGTGAGCATGTTGAATGAAACGAATGAATTTGACGAGTTGAAGCCCATCCATGAATTATCGCCACGCCTATCATGCCGGCAATTTCGGCGACGTGCTCAAGCATGTCGTGCTGATGTTGTGCTTGGAGCATCTGAAGAAGAAAGACACGCCGTTCCGTGTCATCGATACGCATGCGGGGGCCGGACGCTACCGACTAGACCATACGGAAGCAGCGAAAACTGAGGAATGGCGCAGCGGCATTGGTCGCCTCTTCGGCACCGACGCCGCACCGTTACCACCCCGAATAGCCCGGTTGTTGGCGCCCTATCTCGATGCCGTTCGCGCGGAAAATCATGCCGGCGGACTGACGATGTATCCGGGATCGCCGGCCTTGGTGCAGTCCGGATTGCGGCCGGGCGACTCGTTGGTCGCCAACGAATTGCACCCCGATGACGGTGCGCTCCTGGAGACCACACTTGGCAAAGACAAGCTGTGCAAGGTTAGCCATCTCGACGGTTACGCGGCGCTCAAAGCACTCCTGCCGCCGAAAGAGCGCCGCGGACTGATCCTGATCGATCCCCCCTTCGAGCAGCCCGGCGAACTTTTGCGCATGAGCAAGAGCTTGGCCGAAGCGATCAAGCGCTTTGCCACCGGCATTTACTTGCTCTGGTATCCGATCAAAGACGACAAACCGATCGCGCGATTTCATCGGGGCTTGCTGGAAACAACCGAGGCCGCAGGCCTCAAGCCGCCGCTGAAGGTCGAGTTGCTGCTGCGCCCGCTGCGCAATCCTCTGGTGCTGAACGGCGCAGGCGTGGCGGTAGTTAACGCCCCCTTCCAACTGGCAGACGAACTGGCAATAATCCTACCGTTGCTCGCCGAACGCCTCGGCGAGGCCGGAAAAGGATTTTATGAACTCAAGAATATTGAGCGGTTACAGCCTTCTGTGACTGCAAACCTGAAGTCGCCACAGCGTCGCGGCGACAAATGAAGCAGCACTTCGCCCTCCGGGCCGTTGACTAAATTCTGACAAATTACTAGATTTGTACATATTTTTAGCCTTGCACGTGTTCGATCAATCACAGATATTGCGGCAAGTTCGGGCGGCCTATCTGACCCGGCGGAGACCGCTGAGACCGGTTTGAGATAGCCTGCAAGTGCGTGCCTCTCTCGCTTGAATGCCTCAGGTTCCCCGATAGTGGGCCAGACTGTTTCGACTACTTTGATACATCCCGCCCGGGTGTATCACTGGAACATTTTGAGGACTTCAGGAGCATAGCATGCGGCAGACCGGGACAGTTAAATTCTTCAATCAAACAAAAGGCTTCGGCTTCATCACTCCTGACCAGGGTGGCAAAGATGTGTTCGTCCACATCACAGCCGTGGAGCGTTCTGGCATCGGCTCGCTCGACGAAGGCATGCGCGTTTCTTTCGAAACGGAACCCGACAAGCGCGGCAAGGGTCCGAAGGCTGTCAACCTGCAAGCTGCAAGCTAAGTCCGATCGGGCAGGCTCGGAATTGTAATTTTGCGCATCTTGGGCGTTAGCTCGAGGCAAGCGTGGTGTGCGTCGACATGTTGGGCGGCGCACTCGAAAACAGATCGAAATACAATTTCTCGAGCTGTGGTTTCCGGCCGCGGCTTTTCATGCATTTTCAACGGCACGTCTGCACAAGAAACAACCGTCGTTCCGCGATTCCACCAAAACTGCCACAACCCTACCGCTGCCGATTGCGCAACTTTTGCAATTGCTCACTCGTAAGTACCGGCGTCTTCGCAGCCGGTCGTGCAGCCGCGGGTGCAGATGCAGGCTCAGCTTGAGCGGGCGCTTCCACAATCTCGTCTCCCGGTCGTGGCCATGTAAAGTCGTCCGCTCGGCCTGGCTTTGGCGGCAATCGCTCACCCTTCACCCAGACTGCCGTATAGGCGGCCTGATTAGCCACGCCGCGTCGGCGCCCGCCATTCGTGTTATATGACAAGGCCGCCACCATGGTGCTGACAGAAACGCCATCGCCGACGTCATCGGCCAGCAATTCGTAGGGCTGTTGGACGGCGTCCACGGCCTCCTTGCGCGTCAGCAGGGCAATCACGGCCGCTGAAATTGCCGGCCGCACCAATTCCATCTGCATCGTGTCATCACGACCGCTGATACCCGGCAACTTGAGCATGACCTTGGTCGTCTCGCTCTTCTGGTCAACCTGGCCGCTCGCAGCACGCATCGCCGCCTGCGAAGGTATGACTTGCGACGGCGAAGCGCTCGCTGCGACAGCACTTTTTTGGTCCTTGGCATCCTTGACGACAACGCTTTTTACAGCGGCAAGCCCCGCAGGTACGCCAGCGCGGTCCGGGTTGATGCGCTTTTGCTCGACATCGCTGCCCGCAAGCGGGACCGCGCGTTCCGCACGCGCACCGGCCAGATCACGTTTCAATTCCGCCGCCACCAGGGCACCAAGTTTGCGATTGCCGGCGTTGGTAAAGCCGACGCCGTCACCGTCGCGCAGCTTCTCGCGATTGCCGGCACTATCGGGACCGAACTGGCTGAATGCACCGTTCTCGTCGACAAAACTCTCCGCGATCTCGACGAAACGAATACCGTTTGCGAAGGCCCGCTCGACCAGCGTCTCGTTGATCATCTCGAGATCGGTATTCGCGTCTGGCCGCCGCAGCGGTGGCATTCCCACCACGTAAACGGCCATGTTGCGGCGCTTCAGCGCCTTCAGCAACCGGTCGACGCGCTGCGCGTATTGATCCTTCCAGGCAGGCGTGCCGAACTTGATCGACGAGGCGCCGGGACTGCGCAACGGCCCGCGATCATTCAGGCCAAGCATCACCACACCGATGTGGACGACATCACGCGATTGTTCTTCGGCACGCAGATCCTCATCGACATCGGTGCGGACCAGCGACGAGATTGCCCGCGGTTTGCGCGGCAGCTCGACCCGCTCCTCCGGCCGGAGGTTCTCGGTCAAACCCTGCAACAAGCCGTCAACAAAGACGTCGCCGTAGACCTGTAGTTTGTACACGTCGCCCGGCGGGAAGGGATTGATATAGCTGGAACCGGCAGCCGCCACATCGGGCACGCGCTGCGCCAGCAAAACACGACTTCCGAGCCCCAGGCCGCACAGGACCGTCGCCAGCCAAACGGCCGCGCCGATTACCGAGGCGCTTGGAAAGACGGCACGTTGCATGGAAATGCAAACTCCTGGAGTACTTCCGGAAAAGTGTGAGCAGTTTTCCTGCAAGGATGCACGACAAACAACGAAATAGGATCGCAACTCATCAAGCAAAACCGTCGCCACCCAGGATTCGCAGAACTGTCGCTGTCAGATGCCACGATTACACCTACCCAGTCGACCCCAAAGATGCGCCATCACCAAGGCAATGCGGACAACGAGCCCCTAGCTAAAGCCGGCGTTCGCTTCGCAGACGATTGAGCAGAACAATGCTCGGATGACCGTCGGCCGCCATACCCTTCGATTTCTGGAAAACCCGGATAGCGTCCCGTGTTTTGGTACCCAGGATGCCGTCGACGCCACCTGTGTCGTAACCCTGCGACACCAGGATTTCCTGCAGCTCGACACGTTGATCGCGTGTCATGGCCACATCACCGGCTGGCCATGCCGCCTGAACACCACCAATACCGGCGATTTTATCAGCAAGTACGCCAACGGCAACGGCATAGGAATAGGCGCGGTTATAACTCAACAAGGCGTCGAAGTTCTGCGAAACAAGCAGGGCCGGCCCACCTGCGCCCGCGGGCACCACGAGCTGCCACGCGCCGCTATCGTCAGTGGGCATGATGCCGCCTTGGGCCCGCAAGCCTAAAATGCGCCAGGCAGCGATGCTGCGGCCCGCCGATGGCGTGGCAAGCGAAAAATCAAAATTGGCCGGCAGCACGACTTCTCGGCCCCAAGGTCGCAGCGCAACCCAGCCAGAGGCCTGTAAATACCGCGCGGTCGACGCCAAGGCATCGGGCACGGACGACCATATATCGCGTGTCCCATCGCCATCGAAATCGACGGCGTGCTTCAGGTATGTCGACGGCATGAATTGCGTGTGTCCCATCGCCCCGGCCCACGAGCCGACCAGCCGCTCCGGTGCGATGGAGTCCTGATCGAGAATCCGCAGGGCCGCCGTCAACTCTGTGCGCCAGAAAGCCGACCGGCGTGCATCGACCGAGGCAAGGGTGGCCAACGAGCGAATTACGCTGCGGTCACCCTTGGCTAGGCCGAAGTTCGTTTCGATGCCCCAGATCGCCAGCAGGATATGGCGGTCCACGCCATACCGGCGTTCGATCGCATCGAGAATGAAGGCGTGCTGCTCGAGCCGCGCGCGCCCCACAGCAATCCGGTCGGCGTTGACGATCGTCGTCACGTAATCGCCAATTGTACGATCGAATTCGGGTTGGCTGGCGTTGAGCGATTCGATCGACGGGTCCGAGACCGCGTTGGCCGCAAATGCACGATCGAACGTCACCCGACGCACACCAGCAGCTTCCGCATCCTTCCAGACGCTGGCAATGAAGTCGCCGGAAAACGGCCGGGCTACCGCTGTATAGATCGCCGCAACTTCGCTGCTTTTCACAGTACCAGTGCGAATATCTGCGCGCGCCTCCATCGCCGTATTTCCGTCCTGCAATTGCGTGCGCGGCGACAACGAGGGCAACGTCGTTCGCGATTGAACACCGTCCTCGAGAAACAGCAGGTAGCAGCCGATCAGAAACGCCAGCGCGCCTGCCAGATAGAACCATAAAGATACAGTGTGGCGCCTTTCGACTGCGCCCTCTGCCGGGGTGGAATTTGTCATGGTGAGATCTCGTTGCCTGACTTCAGCCACTGCGGGCGCTCCCTTCCAACTATTTCCTGTTCGCTGCACCTGATGACGTCGTTTTCAAAGTCTGCAGCAGGGCGGCCGTGGGCCAGCAATCGACCTTGATACCTGCCTTGCGCTGAAATGCGCCGATTTCCGCCCGCGTATTTGACCCTGTCTTGCCATCGAGCTTTTCGATGCCACTGCCGCGTTCCCGCAGCATCGCCTGGATGCTCGCCACGTCGCGCTCGGTCAATTGCGCTATGTTGCTCCACGCCCGCCTGAAATCGCCACCTCCAGCAATGCGATCCGCCAGCGTGCCGACAAATGTCGCATAAAGATCTGAGGTGTTATAGCGGCGAATAACTTTATAGTTTTCCGTGACCAGGAATGCCGGACCGTAGGCCCCGCCGGGAGACATGAGGTAGGCTTCGATTGCCAGCTCTGAATTGGTGAACGCTCTGCCGTCGCTGCGCCTGAAGCCAAGTGCCGCCCATTGGGCAAGGGGTCGCGCCTGCAACGGGCCTTCCAGGGCACAATCGGCAGTTGCCGGAATGTCCACCTCGACGCCCCACGGTAGACCTTTGATCCATCCTTTCTGCTGTAGCTGGTTGGCTGCCGAGGCCAGCGCATCGGGCACCGAGTTGAACAGATCCGGACGCCCCCCATTCAGCCCTTTCAGCGACACGTAGAATTCCGACGGCATGAACTGCGTCATGCCCATGGCACCGGCCCAGGAGGCGCGCATGGCCGCCGGCTCGACGATGCGATCTTCGACCAGCTTCAGCGCATAGAGGAATTCTCGGCGGAACTCCTCCTTGCGACGACCGACATAGGCTTGCGTGGCCAAAACCCGCAACGCATTGTGCGGCAACTTGTAGGTGCCGAATGCCGTCTCACGGCCCCATATGGCCAGCACAATCGGGCCTTCGACACCGATTTCGCTCTCGATCCGCCGCAGTGACGCCGCATGCTGCTGGGCGAGCGCGCGCCCCTGTTGCGCCAGATGGGCCAGCTGGCTCGCCTTCAGGTAATCCTGCGGCGGTCGGATGAACTCGGCTTGGCCGGATGGCGCCTGCGGCGGGCGACCCGGTATTTGCAGATCCGGCAGTGAAAGATCCGGTGTCAGACCGACGGTCGCGCGGTCAAAAGTCGGCCGCGTAATGCTGTAGGGCGGCCGGCTCGCCTCCGGCCACAGGCCGGCGATGAAGGTCGGAAAATCCTCCGCCACGGCTGACTGCGGCAATCCTGCCAGCAACCCCAGCAGCACCGCCACCATCCCTCTGAAACCAGCCACGCCGTTCTCCCTGCTTCCCGCCACGCCCAGTTGCTATATCGGAATTGAGCAGGCTTTGCGGCATGACAAGGCGGATCGGCGGATCGGCGGATCAGGCAACGTTACGTTTCGCCAGATGCGCTTCCCAGGCGAGCGCGTGTTCGACGATCAGATCGAGGTTGTCGTGTTCGGGTTTCCAGCCGAGCGCGCCGCGGATCTTGTCCGACGCGGCGACGATGGAGGCGGGATCACCCGGTCGTCGCGGGCTCATCTTGGCCGCCAGCGCCTTTTTCGAAACTCGCTTCACCGCCTCGATCACCTCCAGCACGGAATAGCCTTTGCCATAGCCGCAATTGAAGATGTCGGATTGGCCGCCCGCAGCGAGATGCGCAAGTGCCGCAACGTGCGCCCGCGCCAGATCCTTGACGTGAATATAGTCGCGCACACAGGTGCCGTCAGGCGTATCATAGTCGGTGCCGAACACTTCCATGCCCGGGCGCTTGCCGAGTGCTGTCTCACATGCCACCTTGATGAGGTGCGTGGCGCCCTTGGTCGATTGCCCCGTGCGACCCTTGGGATCGGCGCCCGCGACATTGAAATAGCGCAAGGCCACATAGCGAAAATCGTGCGCCAATGCGGTGTCGCGCAGCATGATCTCCGTCATCAGTTTCGATGAACCGTAGGGCGACATCGGCTCGAGCAGCGTCGTCTCGCGCACCGGCATCTCCTTGGCCATGCCATAGACGGCCGCTGTCGAGGAGAAGATGAATTGCTTGACGCCGCTTTTAACCGCCGCCTCCATCAGCGCACGCGACCGCACAGTGTTGTTCAGATAATATCCGAGCGGATCGGCAACCGAATCTGGCACCACGACCGACCCGGCGAAATGGATGATCGCGGTAACGCCATGTCGGGCGATGACGCTTTGCGCCAGCTCGATATCGCCGATGTCGCCCACCACCAGCTTGGCTTGCAGCGGCAAGGCCCACTTGAAGCCCGTGGTGAGATTGTCCAACACAACGACTTCATGGCCGGCGTCAGTCAGCTCGTAGACCATATGGCTGCCGATATAACCGCAGCCGCCCGTCACCAGAATGCTCATTGGTTCCTCGTTATTCTCATGCCGTGCGCCGAAACATCACAACTGCAAACACCCCTTGCCCGCTGACCGCTTAGCAGTTTATGCGAAGCCTGCAACATCTTCGGTTGGATGATCGAAATTTACCGTTGAGGAACAGTGATCCATGTCAGGAACCGACGCAAAACCGCGCAAGATCCGCAAGGCCGTATTCCCGGTGGCCGGCCTCGGCACCCGTTTTCTGCCGGCGACCAAGGCGATGCCCAAGGAAATGCTGACGGTTGTCGACCGGCCGGTGATCCAGCACGTAGTCGATGAGGCGCGTGCTGCCGGCATCGAATTCTTCATTTTCGTAACCGGGCGCAACAAGGGTGTGATCGAGGATCATTTCGACAGCCAGTTCGAGCTTGAAAGTATGCTGGAGATGCGCGGCAAGACAAGCGAGTTGGAGGCCCTCAACCGTGACTTGCCCAAGCCGGGTCAGGCGAGCTTTACCCGTCAGCAGGCGCCGTTGGGTCTTGGCCATGCCGTGTGGTGCGCGCGCGAATTGGTCGGCGACGAGCCGTTCGCACTGCTATTGCCGGATATGCTGCATCAGCACCAACGGCCGTGCTTGGCCGAGATGATGGATGCCTATGCGGCGCACGGCGGCAATCATATCGCCGTCAAGCCCGTGCCGGAAGATCAGGCGCATCTCTACGGTATCTGCGGAGTCGCCGATGCCAGCGCCAAGGTGACGGCGATCACGCAGATGGTCGAGAAACCGCCGCGCGGCACGGCTCCGTCAAACCTGCACATTACAGGACGTTATATCCTGCAACCACAGATCTTCTCGCTGTTGGCCGAACAGGAAAGTGGCGCGGGCGGCGAAATCCAGCTCACCGACGCGATGATCAAGCTGGCAGCAGAGCCCGGTCAGCCGTTCCACGCCGTCCGCTTCGATGGCGAGATCTACGACTGCGGCTCCAAAATCGGTTGGCTGACTGCCAACGTCGCTTATGCATTGGCACGGCCGGACCTCGCCCCCGCGTTAAAGAGTGAGATCAAAAAGCTGCTTTGAGGGGACGGGCGATGGGCCGGCATCAACGCGCGCTGACACCGTCGTCCCAGCCCCACAGCTGACGCAGACCGTTGGTTAGCCGCGTAAGCCGTGTCTCGATGGCAGCCGGTGTCCAGCCGGCAACGTGGCGCAGTTCCTCGGTGAGCTTGGAGATCTGATTGTCGCCCGAGAAATAGATCGCCAGTTTTTTTGCAAAATCGTGATTGGCGGCACGCTCGTTGATGGGCCCCGGCACCAGCGTCAGATTACCCAGACATGTTGCCAGTTTCAGCCGCATGTCGGCGTCCGGGAAATCCGTGCTCCATCGCGCACCGGACGCAACCCGCAACGGTAGAATATGCTCGACCGTCATCGGCGCCACGGGCGACAGCGGCGGGCCACCGAAATACTCGTCGAGCCGCATCAACAATAAACGGCAGATTTGCGGGCTGCGCTTATGCAGGTCGCGCAGGCTGAACTGGATGGCGCGCAATTCATCGCGGCCGAACTGTAGGGGCAGCCACGGGCCCCGCGCTGCCCGGCCCGACTCGATCAGCGCCGTCGTAGCTGCCATCCGTTGCGTGCGCTTGCCCGCGCCCAGCCCCTGCAACCTCGCGCCATAGGCAAATCGATCCATTGCCGTTAGGAATTCGAGCAGCGCCGCTGCATCGGCACCGTACCGCGACCAGAATGCCAGCACCGGCGGAATCCATTCCTGTCCCGGCAGCCAGCCAAGATAGCGCAACAAATTATTGATTCTCGGCGACTCCGGTGCGCCCTGGTGATTGGCACCGAGAATACGCGCCACAATGCGGCTGGCCGGTACCAAGACATCGAAAACGAACGCTGCGGCACCGCCCGGCATCTCGGCAACCTCTGCGCGCAACGCCTCCACAATGGGTTCATTGGCATGCGCCGATCGTGAGCGCAGGAAGCTGAAGAGCTGTTCGAAGTCGTTGCCAAGCCTTTGCTCAGCCTCTTCCCATACTTCCGTGGCGCGGGCGCGATCGGCCTGCGCAATCTGGCCGATCAGTTCGGCCTTCAGGATATCGTTCCTGGTCAGCGGCTCCCCTGAATCGTTCAACACCGTGAACATCTGATAGGCACGGTCGATAGTATTGGTCACAATCGCAACGACCGCGCATTTTTCCAAGAGATAGACGGCCAGGCGCTGCAAGTCCTCGGGCTCGATGACTTGCAATTGTCGCACGAAGAAATCGCGAATATCGAGAATGCGGCGCTGTGGATCGGAAATTGGTTCGACCTGCGGCGCCCGGATCACGGCGCCGGGCGCACTGATGCAAAGTCGCAAGAACTCATCGTCCAACCGACGCAACCGCACGCGCGCATGGTCGCTTCCCGCCGTGGTCACTGCCGCAGCGAACCGTTTCGACATCATCGGGTTCGCCTCGGCCCAGAGATCGCGGAGCACCGCGGCCAGGATGGCCAGTGTCACAATCCTCTGCTGGCCATCGATAATTTCAAAAACGCGCGCGCCACCGTCCGCAGGCGGGTTTGATTTTATGTCGCCCATCACAGGCGCATCGACCAACAATAGGGCGCCGAGAAAATAGACCTCGCCGTGGCTGCACGACGAAGCTGCCAGCAGATCGCCGAGCAGCCGTTCGGCAGTCTCGACCTGCCACGAGTACGGTCGCTGAAAGCTCGGCGAAACGAACAGGAAGGGCGCAGAAAACAGTTGCTCGATTGTGAGCGATTGGGAGGCAAGTTGGGGGATCATCTGGGACCACAATCTCCACGCATGAACTCTTCGCGTGCATTATTCGCGCGTCTTGCCGGAACTACAATATGCTTGCAATGAAACAGTTTTCATTCTGATCGAGCGGCATCTTGCGGTTGCATCTCAACGCGCGATATGATTGGTGCCCCTTCGTCGCCGGTTTTGCAAATTCCACGCCCTGGAAACTGATGCTGATTTACAAGATCATCGACGAGGCAAGCTGGCGTCAGGCACAGGCCGTTGGCCACTTCAACGGATCGTCGGACGACAAGCGCGACGGCTTTATCCATTTCTCGTCGGCGGCGCAGACGGCAGGGACGCTGGCGAAGCACTTCGCGGGCCGCGCCGATCTCATTATCGCCGCGGTCGACGCCGATCGGCTCGGCGCAAACCTGAAGTGGGAAAAGTCGCGCGGCAGCCAGGAATTTCCACACCTCTACGCCTCGCTGCCGATCAGCGCGGTAATCTGGTGGCGGCCTCTGCCGCCACCTACCGGTGGGCGCCACGTTTTGCCGCCGGAAATGATCTGAATAGGAATATCCGATGCTGTCGTTCGCGTATGGATTGGCACGACCACTGTTATTCGGTTTGGAACCCGAGCAGGCACATGAGATGACGCTGCGCGCGCTCGAAGCCGGGCTTTACCCGCGCGCCGGCGAAAACAGCGATCCCCGGCTCGCGGTCACCGCGTTCGGCTTACAATTCCCCAATCCGATCGGCATCGCCGCAGGCTTCGACAAGGACGCCCGCGTTCCCGATGCAGTACTCGGAATGGGTTGCGGTTTTGCCGAAATCGGCACCGTCACTCCAATGGCCCAAACGGGCAATCCGCAACCGCGTATTTTCCGGCTGACGGCTGACGAGGCCATGATCAATCGCCTCGGCTTCAACAACGGTGGACACGCGGCCGCGCGCCGCCGTCTTGAGGCCCGACGGGGCCGCGGCGGGATCGTCGCAATCAATATCGGAGCGAACAAGGACACGATCGACAAACCGGCGGATTATGTTGCAGGCATCAACGCGTTCTACGATCTCGCAAGCTATTTCGTGATCAACATCTCGTCCCCCAACACGCCTGGCTTGCGCGATCTTCAGGCACCTGCCGCGCTTGACGCACTGCTGGGGCGCGTGATGGCGGCGCGCGCCGCGCTGGTTGCGCGAGGCGCACCGTCACGGCCGATTGTGGTGAAGATTGCGCCGGACATCGCGGAAGCAGACCTTGAGCCCATCGTTGCGCGGTTGTTAGCAAACGCGATCGACGGAATCGCCATATCGAATACCACCTTGAGCCGGCCCGGCCTGAAAGCGGATCGTAACGGCGGCCAGACTGGGGGGCTTTCGGGCAAGCCGCTGTTTCACCGCTCGACGGTGGTGTTGGCGCGCGTATTCGAACTGACTGGCGGACGCATGCCTTTGATCGGCATCGGCGGCGTCAACTGCGGCGAAACAGCGCTGCAAAAGATCGAGGCCGGAGCGTCGCTGGTGCAGCTCTATACGGCCATGGTCTACGAAGGTCCGGCGCTCATCGGGCGCATCAAAAGGCATCTGGTCCGTTCCGTGATAGAGCCCAAGCTGCCGTCGCTCGCGGCACTGACCGGACGGCAGGCCAAGCAATGGGCCGCCTGCAATCTCGACGCCTGATCAATTGCGCGGCATGGTTCTTCAGCCGCCAATATGCGTTGATTGGTCATGAGGCATCGATAGCCGATATCGCGGCAAACCCGAGAGCACACGAACGACATGGGAAATCCGCGAGCCTCAAAGCAAGCGGTTCGCAATGCGGTCGGTCCGCAGACGCTGACGGCATCGCACGGGGAACCTGCGACGAAGGCCGTGGCAGAGCTGCTGCCGCCCGTTTTTCAAGCGTGGTTTCAGCAACGTGGCTGGCAGCCCCGGCAACATCAGCTGCGGCTGATCGCGCAATCTCAACGGCGGCGGTCGACATTGCTGATCGCGCCGACCGGAGCCGGCAAAACGCTGGCTGGGTTTCTGCCGTCGCTGATCGAGCTGGCCTCCGCAGCGGCGAGTGGCAAGCAGCGGCAGCCATCACGTCCGCTGCACACGCTCTATATTTCGCCGCTCAAGGCTCTCGCCGCCGACGTCGGGCGCAATCTGCTCGCTCCAGTCGGCGACATGGGCCTGAAAGTCAAAATCGAACTGCGGACGGGCGACACCTCGGCAGCTGTGCGCCAACGCCAGCGCATAAAGCCACCGGATATTTTGCTTACCACGCCCGAACAACTCGCGCTGATGCTTAGTCATGCCGACGCCGCGCACTTGTTCCGCGGCCTGCGAACCGTCCTGCTGGACGAACTGCATTCGCTCGCCGCATCCAAGCGCGGCGACCTGTTGGCCCTGGGGTTAGCGCGCCTGACCAAACTTGCCCCCGATCATATCCGCATCGGCCTCTCGGCGACGGTGGCGCGACCGTCTGAGTTATGCGCCTATCTCTGCCCCCAGGCAGATGGCGCAAACAGGATCGGACTCGCCGACCATATCCAAATCGCCGGCGGCGCAGCGCCAGAACTCAGTATTCTCCAGACAGACAATCCGTTGCCCTGGGCTGGTCACAGCGCGCGCTACGCGATGCCGGAAATCTACGCCGCCATCAAACGGGCGCGGCTGGCGCTGATTTTCGTCAACACGCGCAGCCAGGCCGAATTGGTATTCCAGGCGCTATGGCAGATCAACGAAGACACCCTGCCGATCGCGCTGCATCACGGCTCACTCGACGCCAATCAGCGGCGCAAAGTCGAGGCGGCGATGGTGGCAGGCACCTTGCGCGCCGTCGTCGCGACGTCCACACTCGATCTGGGCATCGACTGGGGCGACGTCGACCTGGTCATCAACGTCGGCGCGCCGAAGGGCGCGAGCCGCCTCATCCAGCGCATCGGACGCGCCAATCACCGGCTCGACGAACCCAGCCGCGCGATCTTGGTTCCAGCCAATCGATTTGAGGTTCTCGAATGTCGCGCAGCCCTCGATGCGGCGGCTGCCGGTGCCCAGGATGCTGTCCAATCGCGCACCGGCGCCTTGGATGTGCTGGCGCAGCATGTCTGGGGGACGGCGTGCGCAGGCCCGTTCCATCCCGCTGCGCTCTACGACGAAGTCCGCTCGGCTACCCCCTACGCCAGCCTGGACCGCGCGACCTTCGACCGCGTATTGGCTTTCGTGTCGACCGGAGGTTACGCGCTCAAGGCGTATGAGCGTTTTGCGCGGCTGCGCCCCGCCGGCGACGGGCTGCTCCGACTTTCCCATCCCCGTCTTGCTCAACTTTACAGGCTCAATGCCGGCACCATCGTCGAAGCTCCCATGATCAAGGTTCGTCTTGGCGGACGCGCGCGGCACGGCAAACCCGGGCAACCGCGCCTGCTGACCGGCGGCCGCATGCTTGGCGAAATGGAGGAATGGTTTCTCGAACAACTGACACCCGGTGATACCTTTATTTTTGCGGGAGAAATCCTCCGTTTTGAGGGCATGCGCGAAATGGAGGCGTACGTAACGCGCAGTCCCTCGAACGATGCCAAGATTCCCAGCTATGGCGGCGGCAAGTTTCCGCTCTCCACGCATTTGGCTGCTCGCGTCCGCACGATGCTCGCCGATCACGCCGCCTGGTCGGGTCTGCCGCAGCCGGTGGCCGAATGGCTGGAAATGCAGGCGCAGCGTTCGGTCATTCCCGCTCCTGACCAAGTGTTGATTGAAACTTTTCCGCGCGGCAACCATCATTTTCTCGTCGCTTATCCGTTCGAGGGCCGGTTGGCGCATCAGACACTTGGCATGCTGCTGACACGACGTCTTGATCGCGCCGGTGCGGCCCCCCTGGGCTTTGTCGCCAGCGACTATGCGCTGGCCATCTGGGGCCTTGGCAACCTCAACGCCATGATTGGCAACGGTCGATTGAACCTCGCCCACTTGTTCGAGGAAGACATGCTGGGCGACGATCTCGATGCCTGGCTGGCCGAAAGCAGCATGATGAAGCGCACGTTCCGCATGTGTGCCGTCATCGCCGGGCTGATCGAGCGGAGACATCCCGGCAAAGAGAAAAACGGTCGGCAGGTAACCGTGTCATCCGACTTGATTTACAATGTGCTGCGCCAGCATGAGCCCCACCATATCCTGCTCGAAGCCGCCTGGGCCGATGCCTCCACCGGTCTGCTTGACATCGGGCGGCTCGGCGACTTCTTGCGGCGCATCAAGGGCCACATCCGTCACCAACAGCTCAGCCACGTTTCACCGTTGGCCGTGCCCGTGCTGCTCGACATCGGCAAGGAGCTGGTGTTCGGAGGTAGCGCGCGCGAAGATCTGCTGCGGCTCGCCGCCGACGATCTGGTCCGCGAAGCGAACGAGGGATAGGCGCATTACGGCGCAACACCAAGCTTGATCAATTCCTCGCGCGCACTCGCCAGATTGGGATCGATGCCAAGCGCGCGGCCATAGTCGGCGATGGCTTTGTCGCGCATCTCTTTCTTGCGGTAGATATCCCCGCGATTGGAGTACGCGCGGGCATATTTCGGATCGAGTTCGATGGCTTTCGAATAGGCCTCGAGTGCCAGATCCAGCTTTTCCATGTTCTCGTAGGCCTCACCGCGATTGTTGTAGCCGCGCGCGTAGTCCGGCTTGATCTTGATCGCCTTGGCATAGTCGAGCAGCGCGTCTTCTTCTTTACCGAGCCGCACCTTGGCGTTACCGCGATCGTTGTATCCGGTGTGATCGTTCGGCTTCAGCGCGATGTAACGCGTGAAATCCTTGAGCGCCTCTTCGTGTCGCTTGGTGGCGTTGTAGGCGAGGCCGCGATTGAACAGCGCCCAAGCCGCTTCATCGTCTTCGCGGAGGACCTTGTTGCACGCCCTGATTTGCAGCTCGCGATCACTGTTCTGGACACAATCAGCGTTTGTGTCGGCGCGCGCAAATACGCCGGAACCTGCAATCAATAAAATCAAGCCAAGCGAGAAACGTCTCATCGCGAACTTCTCCCAATATCTCCGAAATGTAAAACTGACGTGCGAAATTACAACACTATCTGATTGCGCGCGGCCTGCGTCAACTGTCCAACTGTAAACCCGCGGATTTCCCGTCATCTCGACACGCCGGCGCCGCAATCAGTCGATCAGAACGGGCGTGCACACGGAAACAGAAGTGCAAATAAATCGCCACCAGCTGACATCGGCTGACGACGCGGCTATCACATGTGCACCTCAGTCTGGATCATAAGATGCTCAAACTCGCCGCCGATCGCTTCGACCCACGTGACGGGACCACGCACGCGTTTACCGTTTGCGGCAAGGTTCTGATCGCCGACATAACCGGCTCACTCTACTGGCCGGCCGAGCGGGCACTACTGGTCGCAGACTTGCATCTGGAAAAAGGTTCATCACATGCCGCACGCGGCCGCATGCTGCCACCTTATGACACCCGTGCGACATTGGTGAAGTTGGCCGAAGCCATCGACAGGCACGCACCCGAGACAATCATCGCGCTCGGCGACAGCCTGCACGATGCACGCGCGGCCGATCGCATTGAAGATGACGACGTGCGGATCATTGCCATGCTGCAGGAAGGTCGCCGTTGGATCTGGATCACCGGCAACCATGATCCGGAAATTGCCCCGTCACTTGGCGGCACGGTCTGCGCCGAGCTGGCACTCTCCGGCATCACCCTGCGGCACGCACCACGCGAAGCGCGCGTGACGCATGAGATCGGCGGCCACCTGCACCCGTCGGCACGCATTTCGTTATATGGGCACACCATCCGGCGTCCCTGCTTTATCGGCAACGGCCGCCGCCTCGTCATGCCCGCATTCGGCGCATTTACCGGCGGCCTCAATGTGCTCGACAAGGCCTTCGATCCGTTGTTCGGCCCGGATGGCCTCAACGTCATAGTCATCGGCCAGGAAGGGCTTTACCCGATCGCCACCCGCCTGTTGCGCCCGGAGTAATACGCCCACCTCACCGGTGGATCATTCCAGATCCGGAAACGGCACGATCGTGCTCTTGACGGTTTTCATCGCCATCGCCTGCGCCACGGCATCGTTGATGCCCTCCAGCGTGAACGGAAATAATGTTTGCATTTTGCGCCAGGGATACTTGTCGCGCGCTCGGTGCAGCATGTCCACGCCAAGTGGCAAATCGTTCGCCGTGAAGGCCCACGAGCCCAGCAAGGTAATGTCCTTGGTGCAGATGCGGTGCCAGTTTGTCATGATCGGACCGGCGTCGGTGAACTGCCCCATCTCGATATAGGTGCCGCCGTCACGCAGGAATTCGATGCCTTCCGGACCAGCCGTCGGATGACCGGAGCAATCCATTACCACATCGGCGCCGTAGCCGCCGACGATGTCGCGCACACGCTTGATGCGTGCGTCCGCGGAGACGAACTTTTCGATGTCGACGGTGGCTTCAGCGCCGAACGCGCGGGCCAACTTCAGGCGGGGCGCTTCTGGTGCGCCGACCGCAATGACGCGAGATGCCCCCATTTCCTGAGCCGCCGCAATGGCGAGAATGCCGATCGGGCCCGTGCCCTGGATGACGACCGTGTCGCCCCATTTAAAACCGCCGGCCCGGATGGCGCGATTGAATCCGCGAATGCACGATGTCAGCGGTTCCGACAACGAGCCAAGCAACAAACTCATGTCATCGGGCAGTTTGTAGATCTTGGTACCCGGCAATTCCTCGAAGTCGACGTAGACGTATTCGGCCCAGCCACCCCACAGATGCGGCGGCTTGTCGAAGCCGAGATAGCGCCCGTAGTAGACCGGCGTCAGGCATTTGTTGGATTGCTCGGGGTAGCGCTTGCACCAGTCGCAGAACCCGCACGGCATCAGCGGCGGCAACATCAGCTTGGAGCCGACGTTGATCGGCTTTCCTGAATGATCGGTCTTCAGTTCGGCACCGATTTCGACGATCACGCCCGCCAATTCATGCCCGAGCGTGAACGGCCACGGCAAGGGTTTGGGCCAGTGCCCCTTGAGAATGTGCTGATCGGTACCGCACACACCACAGGCGCCGATCTTGATCAACGCCCCTTTCGGCGGCACCTTTGGCCAAGGCACCTCGTGCATCGTCGCGTTGGCGCCGGGACCGGCATGTGTCGTGACGCGGATAGTTTTCGCTCCCACGTGTGATGTCTTCGCCGCGGCGATCTTGGTCTTAGGCTTGGTGGCCATGAGTGTCCCCTTCTTAGATTGGCTTGATTTTCCAAACGTCGATACGTCATCGCAGGCCGATCAAACCTGCTTAAAGGCCGACGCGGCGCAGGTCGGCGAGCAAACCGCAGAGGTGCGATAGAAAACGTGCTGCGAGTGCGCCGTCGATGACGCGATGATCCCACGACAGACAGAGCGGCAGCATCAGGCGGGGCACGAATGCGCTGCCGTTCCATTGCGGCTTCATCGCCGTACGTGCGGCGCCAAGGATGGCCACTTCCGGCGCATTGATGATCGGCGTGAAGCCGGTGCCGCCGATACCGCCGAGCGATGAAATCGAGAAACAACCGCCGTGCATTTCTGTGGCCTTCAGCTTGCCGTCGCGGGCACGTCCGGCGAGACCAGCCATTTCCGCCGCCAGTTCGCGTACGCCCTTCGCATCGCAATCGCGGATTACTGGCACCAACAAGCCACCGGGCGTGTCAACCGCAAAACCGATGTGGACGTAACGCTTGAGGATGATATCCCCGCCGCTCAAGGAAGCGTTCAACTCAGGAAATGTCTTGAGCGCCGCGGCCGCCGCCTTGATCAGAAAAGCCAGCATCGTCACCTTGGCTTCGCCCGCCAGCGCCGCGCCACTGAGCGACACACGAAACGCCTCGAGATCGGTCACATCAGCTTGATCGAAATTGGTGACGTGCGGGATGGTTTGCCAACTGCGAGTGAGCGCCGGCCCAGAAAGCCGACGAACACGCGAGAGCGGTTGCCGCTCGATGCTGCCAAATTTGGCGAAGTCGATTTCGGGTGCGGTATCGCCGCGCAACAGCGTGTTAGCTGATGGTGTCACGATCGCATTCGCCCTGCTTAGCGCGGCACGAATGTAACGTTCCACATCTTCCTGCAGGATGCGCCCGCGCGGTCCGGTGGCGCCGACCGTGGTAAGATCAATACCGAGCTTGCGCGCGTAGAGTTGCACGGGCGGACTCGCATAGGGTGGCGGAGAAGTGCTTATATGCATGGGATAGGATCAAATCGTCCAAGGGGCCGGGGCTTCGGCGTCTATGCCGTATTTTGTGATGGCTTCGCCGACACTTGTGCGCGGCAACGTGCCGTCGCGCACCAACGCTTCCAGCGCCGCCAACACGACATGTTGCCGATCGACTTCGAAGAACCTGCGCAATTGGCTGCGCGTATCGCTGCGTCCGAACCCATCGGTGCCGAGTATCGTCAGGCGCGCGTCGAGATAGGGCGCAATCATCGCCGGCAATGCACGCACATAGTCGGTGGCGGCGATGATCGGTACTTTTCCAGGCAACATGCGGCCAACATGGCTTTCTTGCAGCGAGCCCGACGCAGACAGGCGATTACATCGCTCGATCTCGCGAGCGTCCTTAGCGAGTTCGCTGAAACTGGTTGCCGAAAAGATCTCTGACGCGATTTGCCAGTCCCGCGCCAATAGCTCAGCCGCAGCGATCACTTCTCCCATGATGGCACCGGCACCCAGCAAGCGCACCGACCCGCGTGGCTGGAGCCTCGGCTGCTGTGCGCCGAAACGATACAGCCCCTTTATAACGTCATCCGCCACACCTGCAGGCAGCGACGGCTGCGCGTAATTCTCGTTCATGACCGTGATGTAATAAAATTCGTCACGCTGCTGGCCCAGCATCGAGCGGGCGCCATGATCGAGTATAACGGCAAGCTCGCCGGCGAATGCTGGATCGTACGCGCGGCAGTTCGGAATGGTCGCAGCGATAAGATGACTACTGCCGTCCTGATGCTGCAGGCCCTCGCCGCCGAGCGTCGTTCGTCCTGCCGTCGCACCGAATAGAAAGCCGCGCGCGCGCTGATCAGCCGCCGCCCAGATGAGATCGCCGACGCGCTGGAAACCGAACATCGAGTAGTAGATATACATCGGCAGCATGGCTATACCGTGCGCGCTGTAGGCAGTGGCCGCCGCAGTCCAGGATGAGAGAGAGCCGGCTTCGGTGATGCCCTCTTCGAGCAACTGGCCGTCTTTCGCTTCACGATAGCTGAGCATCGAGCTTGCATCTTCCGGCTCGTACAACTGTCCCACAGGGGAGTAGATGCCGATCTGGCGAAACAAGTTGGCCATGCCGAAGGTGCGGGCTTCGTCGGCGACGATCGGCACGATACGTGGGCCAAGCGTCTTGTCGCGCAACAGCCCACCGATCATGCGCACCAGCGCGGTGGTCGTCGACATTGCCTTGCCATCGGCTTCAAGCGCGAACTTCGCGTAGCTTTCGAGTGGCGGGACGTCGATCGATAACGCTTTGCGATGCCGGCGCGGCAATGGGCCACCGAGTGCCGCACGCCGCTCACGCAGATAGGACATTTCCGGGCTGGTCTCAGTTGGCTGGTAGAACCGCAGGTTGGCGACATCGTCATCGGTCAATGCGAGCGAGAACCTGTCGCGCAACACCTTCAGCGCATCCACATCAAGCTTCTTGGCTTGGTGGGCGGTCATGCGGCTTTCGGCGGCCCCGCCCATGCCATACCCCTTCTTCGTCTTAGCAAGGATGACCGTCGGCCTGCCCTTGTGCGCTTGCGCCGCAGCGAACGCCGCGTGCAGTTTGCGGAAGTCGTGGCCGCCACGTTTCAAGGCGTCGATTTCGGCATCTGACATGTGGCTGACCAGTGCTTTGACGGCAACATCTTCACCGAAGAAATGCGCGAGATTATAGGCTCCGTCCTTGGCGCCGAGCGTCTGATACTTTCCATCCACGGTTGCCGCAAAACGCCGGAGCAGCGCGTGATCTGTATCGCGCGTGAACAGCGGATCCCAGTCCGAGCCCCACAGCACCTTGATCACGTTCCAGCCAGCGCCGCGAAAGGTCGACTCCAATTCCTGGATGATCTGGCCATTGCCGCGCACGGGTCCGTCGAGCCGCTGCAAATTGCAATTGATGACGAAGGTCAGGTTGTCGAGGCCTTCACGCGCCGCCAGTGACAGTCCGGCGATGCTTTCCGGCTCATCCATTTCGCCGTCGCCGAATACACCCCAGACGTGGCGGTGGTCCGTCGCTGCCAGCCCACGGTCACGCAAATATCTGAGAAAGCGCGCCTGATAAACAGCGTTGATGGGACCCAGCCCCATCGACCCCGTCGGAAATTGCCAGAAGTCCGGCATCAGCCACGGGTGCGGATACGAACTGAGGCCTTGGCCTTTCCCACCCACCTCCTGACGGTAATGCGCCAGTTGAACCTCGCTAAGCCGTCCTTCCAGAAAAGCGCGGGCATAGATCCCCGGCGCGGAGTGCGGTTGGAAAAATACCAGGTCACCATCCCCCGCGTTCGTCCCCGCACGAAAAAAATGATTGAAACCGATCTCGAAGATCTCTGCTGCGGAGGCATAACTTGCAATATGCCCCCCGAGATCGCCATGCGCGGCGTTGGCACGCATGACCATCGCCAGCGCGTTCCAGCGGACGATAGCCGTGATGCGCTCCTCCAGTGCGAGATCGCCGGGATAAGGCTGCTGTGCCTCGAGCGGAATGGTATTGCGGTACGGCGAGAAGGGCGGCAGTTCGGAAATGATGCCAAGGTCCTTGGCTTTCTCTTCCAGCCGCTCCAACAGGAATTGCGCCCGTTCTCGCCCCCCATGCGCGTGCAGCGCATCAAACGCGCCGAGCCAGTCGCGTGTCTCGTCTGGATCTTCATCGGCAGCGACCGCTTGCGGCACCGATTCAAGCTTGGCATGGATGTTCATGAAATTGCTCCGGCAGAGAACAATCCACTTATACGTCAATACTAACCGCAGATCTCGCTGTTCACGATGTTATATAGCAACAATTTAGTATATTATGCTATAATACAGCTTATCAACCGCATAAAATACCAAGATAGGAATGAAATTTTGCTTAAGCTCGACGCCATAGATTTGCGCCTGGTTTCCGAACTGCAGGAGAACGCACGGCTCAGCAATGTCGAATTAGCGGCCAGGGTGGGCTTGTCACCTTCACCGTGCCTGGCACGCGTACGGGCGCTGGAGGCGTCCGGGCTGATAGCAAAGTATGTGACCTTGCTTGATCCGGCGGCGGTCGGCCTCAATGTGTCGGTGTTCATGCAAGTAAAACTTGAGAAGCAAATCGACGCGGCCCTCACGCGTTTTGAAGCGGCCATCACCCACATGCCGGAGGTTATGGAATGCTATTTGATGACCGGGGATAGCGACTATATGCTGCGTGTGGTGGTTGCAGACGTACCGGCGCTGCAGCGGTTTATCGTCGATCGTCTGACGAAAATTGCCGGCGTTTCCAATATCCGGTCGAGTTTTGCGCTCAAGCAGGTAAAGTTCAAGACAGCGTTGCCATTGCAGCCGCAATCGCCAATACCAAAGGCACGTAAGCCCAAGCGGACAAGCTAGGACAGGCAGAAATTATCATGACCATCGATGCCCCGCCGAAACCTGTCAGCAGTCTTGAACCGACCTTCGCGTTCGACAACTCCTATGCGCGCATGTCCGATCGCTTCTTCGTGCGAACGAACCCGACGCCGGTGGCTGCACCTCGCCTGATCCATCTCAACCGCGCGCTGGCACGCGAACTTGGCCTCAATGCGGAAGCGCTATCGCAGTCCGCCGCCGCGTCGATTTTTGCTGGTAATCGCATTCCCAGCGGCGCCGAACCGATCGCCACCGCCTACGCGGGCCATCAATTCGGCGGCTTCAATCCGAAACTCGGTGACGGTCGCGCCATTTTGTTGGGCGAATTGATCGCACCCGATGGACGACGCTTCGATCTGCAATTGAAGGGCTCTGGCCCCACGGCGTTTTCGCGTCGTGGCGATGGCAGAGCGGCGTTGGGTCCGGTATTGCGCGAATACATTATCAGCGAGGCAATGGTCGCGCTCGGCATTGCGACCACCCGATCGCTGGCCGCTGTGACGACGGGCGAAACAGTGCAACGCGAGACGCCGTTGCCCGGTGCGGTACTGACGCGCGTTGCCAGCAGCCATATCCGCATCGGCACGTTCCAGTATTTTGCCGTACGCAAGGATATCGACGGCGTCCGCGAACTCGCCGACCATGTTATTGCCCGTCATTATCCGGACGCAGCGCGCTCAGCCAGTCCTTATCTCGCGTTGCTGGACGGTATCATCGCGCGGCAGGCGCAGTTGGTAGCACAGTGGATGCTGATCGGCTTTATCCACGGCGTCATGAATACCGACAACACCTCGATCGCGGGCGAAACGATCGACTACGGGCCGTGCGCGTTCATGGACATCTATGATCCAGCGACAGTGTACAGTTCGATCGACGAACAGGGCCGCTACGCGTACGGCAATCAGCCGACGATTATCCAATGGAACCTGACGCGATTGGCCGAAACATTGCTGCCGCTCATCGCCGACGACACCACGATTGCGATCGCCCAAGCGCAAGCCGCATTGGACGCTTTCAGTAGCCTGTACAGCACAACCTATAGCGACGGATTGAGAGCCAAGATCGGCTTCAGCACCGCGCACGCAGATGATCTCGCTCTGGGACAAGATCTGCTGCAACGGATGCATCGCAATGGCTGCGACATGACCCAGACTTTTCGCGCGCTGTGCGATGCCGCAGCGGATGAAGGCAACGATCAAAATGTGCGCGCGTTGTTCGCCAATCCCGCCGACTTCGATGCCTGGGCAATTACGTGGCGGCAACGGCTCCAACTGGAAACGACGACACCACAGGCGCGGCGCGAGGCCATGCGTGCCGTCAATCCAGCCTTCATTCCGCGCAATCACCTGGTCGAGGAGACTATCGCCGCAGCCGTCAACAAGGATGATTTCGCGCCGTTCGAAAGGTTGCTCAAGGTGCTTGAGAAACCGTTCCAGGATCAGCCAGTGGCGCAACGCTACTCACTGCCACCAAAACCTGACGAAATAGTGCGGGCGACTTTCTGCGGCACATGACCGTCAAGGCTTGCTCTTTTGGGCTAGCCAATCCTTGGCCAGCGCAAAACGAACTTTCCAGCCGGACGCGCGCAGCAACGCGGGATACGTCACGTAACGGTCGACGACATCCTTGACGTCGTAGTGGGCGTCATTGTCGGTCAGGATGGCCGTACTGAAAAGCGCGGCCTTTGGATCACGCACCGCAACATCGCACCGCGCCGTCGACTGGCCAAACGAGCGCACCGCTTCCAAACCGCCGGCACGCGTGGTGTCTGCGAGTGCGTCGGCGAGCGGATCAGGCAGCAGTGTCGCACGATCCACATGCTCGGCGCCGGGATAGCCGGCGAGAGCTGCGCGCATAGCGGCGGTGTCGCCGGTGGATGCGGCTGTAGCATACATTAGATAACGCTTCAGTGCGTTGGCGCCCTTGTTGTAATCGTTGGTGATCTGCGACGGCGCAATCGACGTCACCACAACCATGTGATGCTTGGCGCGACTGAAAATGACGTTGAGGCGTTTCTCGCCGCCCTCCTGATTGATGGGTCCGAAGTTCATGATGAAACGCCCGCTCGCGGAGGGCCCATAGGCGATGCTGACGATCATGATGTCGCGTTCGTCGCCCTGCACGTTTTCGAGGTTCTTGACGAACAGTTCTTCATGCTCGAGCCCGAAAGACTGGTCCAGTCGCGCGCGGAAAGATTGATTGGTGGCAGCCAGTTTGTCCAAGGCGTCTTCGATGGCGGCTTGCTGAGGCTGTGAGAAGGCGACGATGCCGATGCTCATGTCGTCTTTCTGCGTCAGCAGCGACTTGACGAGTTCGGCGATATAGGATGCCTCCTTGAGATTCTGTTGGCCCAAAAAAACACCGCCCTCAATCTTGTGATAGCTGATCGGTCGCTCCAACACGAGTGCCGCCTGCTGCTTCATGTTGAGGGCGACGGAGGTGTCGATGGGCGGCATCGGCTCCAGCAGTTGACGGCTCGGAATAGTCTTAAGCTGACCAGCGTAAAACGCCTGATTGCAGAAACCGATCAGACCTTCGTGGCGGCTGCGATAATGCCAATCTAGTCGCGTCGAAGGCAGTGCCACGACGGCTTTGTCGAGCAGGCTTTCCGCCTGCATGCCAAAGGCGATGTAGTCAGGCAGGTCCTCGCTGTCCGTGTCGAGTTTTTTCGAGAAATAGCTGGGCGGGGGCAACTGCATTTCGTCGCCGACGACGATTGCTTGCGGCGCGCGATAGAGCGTCGGAACTGCATCCTCGATCGGGATCTGGCTCGCCTCATCGAACACCACGACATCGAACAAACGATCATGCAGCGGCAATGTGTCGGCGACGCTCAGCGGACTCATCATCCAGATCGGCTTCAAGTCGCGCACGACGCGAGCGGGGTCGCCGGCGAGGAAATCGCGCATCGCCGCGCTCGGCCGCTGCAGCGAAAACTGATGCTCCAGGAATGAACGACCAGCATCATAGCCTTTGTCTTTGGCGCCAATTTTCGACTTGAATCGCGCGCGCTGCTCTTCGACGGTACGCTTGGCATTAAGCTGACGCAACTCGCCGAGCTTGCCACCGAGGTCATCGGCGACCGCCTGCAAATCGGCAACCTTCATGTGACGCACGTCGGACGCCCCTTCGAGCACGCGGTCGATGTTCGTGTGCAATGATGCCGCCCGAAATTTGGCGACGTCGTATTGCAGATCCCGCCATGCTTCCGCCAATGTCGGCGAAATTGATTCCAGTGCATTCATGCGCCGCGCCAGTTCGACCGCGCGGTCCTTGATTGCTTCGAGCGTCGCCAACCGCTGCTCGAGATCGGCTGGCGTCATGCCCTCATAGCCCTGGAAAGCTTGATCAACGGTCGCGCGTGAGCGAGCAAGCCGGCCATGTTCTCCCGCCAATTGCAGCACGGCGCGCCCCTTGGCCTGCGGTGCCGCAAGGCAAGCATCGATCAGCGCCTTCTCTGACACGGACGCTCCGATCTCACCGCGCCAGAGCGGCTCGACAGCTCCCCGTACAAGAGCAACATCGTCCATCCCGAATGTTGTCTTAACAGTCGTTTCATGCGTGTCGCGCGCGGCACGGGCCGCATGTTCGGCCGCCAGCTGCTCCATCAGCACAGCGATAGCGTTGGCGGCGCCCTTGTGATGCTCGCCGACCATGCGCCGCAACGCCCGCCACTCGCTCGACAGGAAGGACCAGAACCGATTTTCCTTCTGCCGCGCCAGTTTCAACGCGGCATCCGTCTCGGCCGGCGAAGGCTTGCGCAGCCAACTTGCGTTCGGCACCGTGGCAGTCGCCAGCGCCGCCTCGAGCTTGCTGAGCGCTTGCAATTGTTTCTGCAATCGGGCCGTTTCAGGATCCGAAGTATCGATCCAATTTAGCTTGCCGAGTTCGGCCAGCACGCGCAGCTCGGAGGCAAGCTTGGCTTGTGCGGCCAATGTCCCGATCGTTACCACGCCGTCAGTGGCGACAGCCGCCCGGCTCGATGACTGCAGTTGTTTGAGTTCGAGGCGCACCTCGGGAACGATCTTTTCCAGAAACGCGATCGGGCGATCTTTAAGCGCGAGGTCTGTGCGCAGGACGCGGGTCAACGCGGCAATCTCCAGTCGTTCGCTGCCCGCTGCATCCACCAAAACCTCCACATTGTGCAATTCCGCCTCGCCGGCGCGGAAGTCATCCCACGAAGGGACGCGCTCGCGGTCGCGGCTGGCAAGTTCGACGGGGACAATGCGCTCAGCGATGGCGTGCGTCATCAGCGCGCGCACCGGACCGGCAGCGCCGGCAGGCAACTGCATGGCATCAGAGAAAGCGCGCAAGCGGGCGACCCGTTCGTCGATCTCGGCAGCAATCTTGGTGCGGCGATCGCGCGCCGTGCGGCTCGCCCGAGCGCTGCCCCAGGTTTCATAAAGCACTTTCAAATCAGCAATGAATTCAGCACGATCCTCACGCGCATCGTGGATCAGGCAGGCAAGTTCACCGAGACCGGCCTCCTTGAGCCTGTTGTGCACGACATCGAGAGCGACGCGCTTCTCGCAGACAAACAGCACGGATTTGCCTTGGGCGGCCAGATCCGCCAGCAGGTTGGCGATAGTCTGCGATTTGCCGGTGCCGGGCGGCCCCTGAATGACGTAGCTCTCGCCCTGTCCAGCCCGAAGGATGGCCTCATCTTGGCTGGGATCGGACGGCAACACCAAATTGCGCGCGCTGTGCGGGGGCTTATCGATGGCGGTCAATTGCGGTCTGGCGCCGTGCTCAAACAGCCGCTCATAGTTGGCATGACGACCAGAAAAATCACCAAGCAGAAGTTCATAGTCGCGGACAAGGCTCATCTTGCGCGTGTTGAAATTGGCCAACGAAACCGCGCACAAGTCGATCTCCCAATTCAAGGGATCGCGCTGATCTACGCTCTCGAACGCATAAGTGTCGGCAGTGGCCGTCTGTTCGGCGGCACCCGCGCCGACGCCACTTTCGACTGACGCGCTGCCATTGGCGAATTCGCGACCGGGTGCAGGTTTCGAGCGCACAAAACGGTCATAGAGTTCGTAGCCGAGCGGTTGATAGGCCTCGGCCGCGTAGGAATAGGAAACGCCCCGCCAGTCCTTCAGCTGTTGGCCGGCGCGCTTAGTGCGACGACGATGCTCGTCAAGTTGGCGCTTGATTGTTTTCTGGATCAACTGCACGCGCGGCTTGTCGATCAGAGCAACGCCAACGCCGCCCTTGACCCGCCGCATTCCCCGCTCGAGAGAGGCGCGCAGGTCCGCGATGGCCGCAAGATTGGTGAGGTCTAGGGTTTCCGGCAGCGTGATTTTGAACTTCTCAGCCAACACATAGCGCAACACCGGATTGACTTCGGCTTCCGCAACCGCGCCATCGACGCCCAGGCTGAAGCCATCGGCGGTGCCGGGTTGTTTCTTCAACGTTACCGGCAGCATCACGAGCGGAGAATGAATACGCTCGCCTTTGTCGTCGTCATGCCAGCGCAACATCGCCAGCACCAGCCGCAATTGATTAAAACCCAGCTCGCGTAGATCCTTGCGCGCCGCGGCACGCACTTTGTCGAGGTTGGGCGCGAGAAAAGGATAGTCGACGCATTGCAGCCAGCGCCGCAGATCGAGCTCGCCGACAGCAGCATCGCCGTCGTTTCGCGCCGCCAGCTGCGACAGCAGGTCCGGGCCGGTGATGAGAAGTTGGCGCGCCTTCAAGGTTCGATAGTCAAGCATCAACGGAAACGAACCGCGCGTGAGATCGACACCGTGGCGATCTGCGTAATAGAGCAGCTTATTGCGTTTGCTGACTTCGAACAGCCGGTTGCGAAAATACTCCTGTGTCCGTTGGCGACGAACGACAGGATCTGCAAGCGATGCCAATTCGCCGCTACGATTGCTGATATCATCGACTTCGACAGCGCGATAATCATCGAGCACGTCGATCACTGCACCGAGATCGGCGGCGCGCTGAGCGCGCGTCAATTCGGTCATGTCAGCGATCGCGCGAGCAAGCACCGGATGCAGTCGCGGATTGAGTTTGATCAGGTTCGATCGGTTCTGCACGAAAGCTGCGAATTGCCCGGGATCGCGAAAATCCAAACCGGTCGCGAGGCTGGCCACGATCAAACCGAGATGGAAAATGTCGGTGAGCGCATCGTGATGCCCGACCGCGCGCTCCCAGCTACCGTAGTTGCGATAGAACATCGGACGTTCCGGGTCCTGGCCAGGCTCGGCGATGCTGCGATCCCAGGCCGACACCTGGCCTTTTTCTTCGCGCACACCGACCTGCCGCACGATGGCCACCGCATCGGACGAAGGCTTCTCGATCGCGCGCACGCGTGCCGCGTTGGCGGCCGGCGAAGAAACGGGACAACCGTCCAACCGCAACTCACCGGCACCGCGGAGGCTGAGCAGATCCACCCGGTCGAGATCGGCGACTTGACCTGCGTCGTGAATTTCGCGCACGTCTTCGAGCAGCGCGCGCACGGCACCGACGATATCGTCACTGCCAATTGACTGCGCGACGCGGAATTTTTCCAGCAGATCGTCAAAAGCCGCACGTTTGCCTGGGGCCGAACTGTCGAGCATGAATGAACTCAGCATTGGGAGTTTGATGTGCGACGCGGTCAGGCGGCGCGTGACGTCAGGCCGGAAAGAATTGCGCGCTTGCCTTTGAGTTCCTGCCGGGCCAATTCGCGGAACCTTGCGCTGATACCGAGTTCGTCGGCAACCGTTGCAGCAACCGTCAAAGCGGCGCGGGAAGCACTGTCCTCGACAGTCGCGAAATCGAGCAGCACGTAGGCGAAATAGTCGACGGCACTCGGTGCCAGGTTTTCTGACAATTTCGTCAAGGGCAGCATTTCTGTCGTGGGCGGCACGTAACCGGCGAACATCTGCGCCGCCTGGGCAATCGCGTGATCGTTGCGGGCGTCGGATTCGCTCAGCATGCGATCGACGACTTGCCGAGTGAGGTCGCCAAGCCGCTGCTGCTCGATGAGATCCAGGCCGCCCAACTCGATCGGGCCGCAGATCAGACGCGTGATCAAGTCATCAAATTCGTCCGGCGGCATGGTTTCGGCATTAGCAATGGCCAGCGCGCGCACATGCAATTCGGGATGCGTAGTGCCGCGCGACGGCCCTGGCCCCTTGGCCAGCAATTCCTCGGCCTGCTTGATGTAGCTTGCAGCGTCCGCGTCCTTGAAGTCGGCCAATGACTTTACCAGGCCGCGCACGGTGGCATCGCGATCGCCACACGCCTGCAGACCGCCGAGATCACAATAGATTTCGGTGTAGAGTCGGTTGCGACGCCACGTTTCGGCAAACTCTGCAGGACATTGATCGCGTTGCATCAGCCACGCCAGCAATCGTTCGACGGTGTGAAAGCGACCGTCTGCCTCGGTATAGAGTTTGTAATGCGAGATTTCGTGACCCAACAGATCCAGCAGTTCAGCGTCGGTATCAAGCAGTTCGAGGATACGGCCGACGAAGGCGATGATGATCTCACCGGGCATGTAAATCAGAAAGGCGTTCGGCGTGCCGCTGGCATCCTGCATCTGATGCAAGGTGATGGGATCAGCCAGCCCTAGGGCATCGCGCGCCTGCTCGGCCAACGCGTAGCGCCGTTCGTTGGGACCGCTGCGATCCAACCTTATGGCGGTGCGAAGTAAATCCTCGGTCGTGGCAGTCTTGTATTTTTCGGCGAACGCGTCTGAGCGAAACCAACTCCATAAGTCGGGTTCGACTGCCTCAAGTCGAGCGGCAACGGCTACGTGATAAGGCAACGGCTCAAGTTGCATTTCGCTCTCCCTCTGTTTTCGTGCATCTTAACAGGAACACCGCAGAACACTTTCCTGGAAGCACTTTGCGCTGGCCCGCGCACGCCCTACCAATCACAGCAGACCGTGCGGGGAATAAGGCATTGAGAGACGAAAGGCGATGAGATTTATTGGCGCCAATATTGATCCAGCGACCACTCGCCGCCGCCGGCGGCGAACAGTGCGAGCAAGCCGCCAGCGATGGCCAGATCCTTCTCGAAAAATTGCATCTCGTTGAAATTAGAGAAGTTGTGGTGAAATATCAGAGCGGCCATCGCGGTAAAGCCGGCAAGCAGAAACGCTGCCCAGCGCGTTTGCCAGCCGACGATGAGGCACAGGCCAGTGGCTATTTCCATGACAATCACGAAGGGCAACAGTTCGCTCGGCACGCCGAATCTCTGCATGTAGGCGCCGGCTGCCCCGTAGATGGCGATCTTGCTCGCGCCCTCATACAGAAACATGCCGCCGACCAGCAGGCGTCCGAGCAGCAGCGCGCCGGCACGCAGCGTATTTTGCAGATGATCGGACATAGGTATTACCTCGCAAGCGCAAGAACTGATCATGGCCACCCTGCAGCGGCCATGATCTGCTATCTGAATAAAAGTGAGCCTCTGCTTCAGTTCGTTTTCGGTGCTGTTGCAGCGCCGGCGATGGCCTTCTCAAGGTCCTCGCGCTCCTCGCATCCGGTCGGGCACAACGTGACGAGCTTGGCGAGATTGGCTTTAGCTTTGTCCATTTCGCCGATTTCGACGAACAGCTCGCCCTGATATTCGAGCGCACCCTTGTGGTTGGGATCGAAGTCAAGCGCCTTGGCGTAGAAGGTCGCGCCGGTCTTGCGATCGCCGCTTTTGCGCAGACTGAAGCCGAGCAGGTTGTAGACGTCGGCGTGTTGAACGCCGCCATCGACGATCGCATAGAGATCGGCAGCGGCGGTCTTGTAGTCCTTGGCTTTGATCTTGGCGCGGATGGCCGTCAAGTCAGGCGCATCCTTGCTGACGGTCGTGTCGACGGCGAAGGCGGGCAGGATCGGTAGTGCCAGCGCTGCTGACAAAAAGACTGCGGCGAGACGGGCGATGTTTTTTTTGCTCATGATCATCTCCTTAGGGTTATTGAATTACCGGTCGGATTACGCCGTTTCTGGTGTGAATATGTAGCCGTTGCCGTCCTTGGCGAAACTGCCGAAGCCGGGGAACGGGAAGTGCGCGCCGCAGATCATCATCTTCTCGGCGATGACGCGGTTGACGAGGTTGCGGCGTGTTTCGATGGCCAAAGCGCCGTCTTGATCATAAGCACCCTGCCATTCCGGATGCGGCGCCAGCAACGCCGGCACGTACATCACGTCATTGGACAACATCAACTGCTTCGCACCGGAACTGAGATGGAAGGCGGCGTGGCCGGGTGTATGACCGGGCGCATTGATCAAGCGGACGCCGGGCGCGACCTCCGTGCCGTCTTTGACCAGTTTAAAGTTTTTCCAGTTCGGGAACACAGCATTTATGCGTGTGCCCAGACCCTTGCGGGCTTCCGGCAGTTTCTCGACGCGGCCGGGTTCGGTCCACCAGTTGTATTCAACGTCCTGCACAATGATCTCGGCGTTCGGAAATACTGGATTGTTGGTGCCCTTTTCCATCAAGCCGGAGATGTGATCGGGATGGAAATGCGAGATCAGGATGGTGGAGATTTTCTTGAAGTCGATACCAGCCTTTTCCATGTTGCCGGGGAGATTGACAGCATTCGGCTGCCATTGACCAACGCCAGAACCCGAATCGATCATGTAGAATTTGCCGCCGATGTTGAGCACATAGACGGTCAGCGGAATGGGCATGAACTCGGTGGTTTGTCCGGCGGCGGTGAGCGCGGCCTTGGTTTCCTCAACGGAGGCGTTCTTGATGAAGCCTGGATCGTGCGGCTTTTTCCAGATGCCGTCGTAAACGGCTGTGACTTCGATATCGCCGACCTTGTATTTCTTGAAGCCCACAGTCGGCTCGAGCGCGGCTTGGGCGGCGGCTTGAGCGTAGGCTGGCGACATATCGATGGCGAGGCGGGACGAAAGCCCGAACGCCGTGGCCATGCCGGCGGATACGATGACGTCGCGACGCGATAGTTTGGACATAGGCTGATCCCTCAGAAGTTTATTTGCAAGCGGCGTAGGCTGGTTGCGCAACCATGACCTACGGTTTGTAAGACCCTCGGAGGCGCCAGCTTATTCCCGACGCGATTCAGATTTTGGTAACAAAAGCGTGTGCGTCCGCGTAGCGTCCCGTACGAGGTAGGGAATAAAGTCGTAGGCTTGTGGATCATGACCATGAATGCCGGGAAAATAGGGACTTCATAGGCCGCCGGGAGCGACATGGCCGCACCATCCAGCTTCGAACGCGCAACGCTGCCGCACATGGAAGCGGCCTACAATCTGGCGTTCTGGCTGATGCGCAATCGCGCCGATGCCGAGGATGTGGTACAAGATGCTTATATCCGGGCGTTTCGCGCGCACGCCAGCCTGAAGGGTGCGGATATCCGGCCGTGGCTGCTGGCGATCGTGCGCAACGTGGCCTACCGCGCGCTGGCACGACGCGGTCGCAACAGCAACGTGGTTTCCTTCGGCGAGGCGTTTCCCGGCCGCGGTGGTGAAGGTGCCGGTGAGCTCAACGTCGCGGCTGATACGCCGTCGGCGGAGACGCTACTGATCGGCGCCGGTGATCGCACGCTGGTGATGGCGGCACTGGCGCAATTGCCGGCCGCGTTTCGCGAAATCGTCGTGCTGCGCGAAATGGAAGGCCTTGCCTACCGCGAAATCGCCGACGTGACCGGCATCCCCATCGGCACGGTGATGTCGCGGCTGTCACGGGCGCGGGCCGATCTGAAGATTATATTGACGCGACTGATCGAGAAGGACGAGAGCAATGCACTGTGAGCACGCGCGCGATCTGCTGGGCGCCTATGTCGACGGCGAACTGACCCACAACGAGCAGCACGCAGTGACCGAGCATGTGGCGACCTGTGCGGAGTGTCGGGCGACCGTGGAGGATCTGCAGCGCATGAGTCAGCAGCTCCGGACAACCGGTCGCGAGGCGATGCCGGCAGGCTTGGCGCTGCGCGTGCGCGCGGCACTGGCGCGCGAGGCAGCTGCGATGGAAGCGCTTCCGGCGCAGGGTGTTGCAGCGATGCGGTGGCGGCAGACTGCTGTCTTCAAGCAAGTCGCGGCGCTGGCGGCGGCCTGCGTAGTGTCGTCGCTGATCACCTGGTCGGCGCTGACGTGGACCGATGCGACGGCCCATGTCGAGCAGGACGTGGTGTCGGCGCACATCCGCTCGCTGTTGCAGGACAGCCCGATCCAGGTCGCGTCGTCGGATAGTCACACGGTCAAACCATGGTTCGCCGGACGCATCGACTTTGCGCCTGACGTGCGTGACTTCGCGGCGCAGGGATTTCCACTGGTGGGCGGGCGCATCGATTATGTCGGCGACCGGCGCGTCGGCGCGGTGGTCTACAAGCGCAACCTGCACCTCGTGAACGTGTTCATGTGGCCGGCCGCGGGCGGTGCTGAAATGGGCGTGCAACGTCAGGTGACGAAAGGCTACAACGTGCTGCATTGGAACAAGGCCGGCGTCACCTATTGGGCCGTGTCGGATCTGAACCTGGAGGAACTCCGGCAGCTGCAGGGGATGATGTGAGGCGGGGGACAGCCACCGACTTGGGAGCGTCTGTGGAAACTGCTCTAAAATGCGCCGCGATTTGGTGGCTGTCCACAGGCGCGGCGCGCGCGTCATGGCCGCGACGGCGGCCATCCAAGCAAGCCAAAATTGTACGTAAGCGGTTACCAAAGACACTATCAGATTAACACGACGTCTTGACTGTTTGTGTGAACAAAATTCTTGCTTGGGTGGTCGCCCTCGCGGTCATGACAATGATTGAGCGTGGGCTAACGCCTCAGGTTGAGAACACCATCGTGGAAATTCCATCGACGATATTTGCAGCGCAAAATTTTATACACTTCGTAACAGAGGGTGAATTGCCGACCATCAAACAGCTATCGATCGCGCTCGATACTTTGGCGCAGGCGTATAACGAAGCTGAGGATGGTTCGTTTTCGGAAAGCGATGATAAGCCACCGGCGCGTAAACACTCGACAAGCTGCAACCAACTTCGCCTCCGTTTCCCTTATCTCGGTTATTACGAATTGGCCTGGCCTGACCGAGGTGTTGTAACGAGTGATGCCATCGGCGATCTCGCCGACATTCTAGGCGACTTGCGCGAGGTGATGTGGCGTTTTGAATATCTAGGCGCAAACGATGCGCTTTGGCATTTCAAGTTCCTTTTCAAAACTCATTGGGGGCTGCATCTTCGCAACTTGAACCTCCACCTGCATTTCAAGCAATTCTATATGTCGGACCCATTCGACGATTAATCATATCCCAGCCTCATTCTTGCATTGCCACCACAGATTGTGCATTGTGAATTCACTCCTAACCGGAGCGGACGTGATGCGCAGGGCCCGCGCGGATGTTTCGCTCCAACGGAAGCCCCGGTCGCCATCGGTTGTGTGGTGGCTCACGCGGCGTCTGAGACAGGAGCGCGGATGGAACCCATCTGAACAACGGCCCGCTCGCTGAGACGGTGACCAACTAAAGCGGTTGCAAGCGCCGACGAACAAGGCGGGTGAGAACCCCGACGACCAAGGCCGGTGTAAACCCGGACGAGTAGGAGTGGTGTAATCCCACTGATGGCGCCATTCGCGCTCCGCTCTCAGACGCTGTTGCGGCTGATTCGAATTTTCGCCACCCCGTAGCGTTAACCAGTTTACCCTGTCGGCCCGCATGGCCCTTTTCTTCCTCCCCCTCGTAGAGTCGGAGACTCACCTCCGGCAAGATGGGGGAAGAAGAAAGTGCGGTGGTTGCTGAGTTGCAGGGAAGCCGCCCGCCATCACACCTTCGCAGCCTTGGCGCGTTCTTCGGCGACGAGTTCCTTCTTGCTCAGTTTGCCGACAGCGGTTTTCGGCAGTTGCTGGCGGAATTCGAGGTGGGCGGGTTGCTCGTACTTGGCGACCTTGTCGGCAAGGAAGGCGCGCAATTCATCGAGGGTGAATTCTTCGGCGCCCGGCTTCAGCGCGACGAACGCCATGGCCGCTTCGCCGCGATAGCCGTCGGGCACGCCGATGACGGTGACTTCGGCAACGGCGGGATGCTCGTAGATGGCTTCTTCGATATGGCGGGGATAGACGTTGAAGCCGCCGGAAATGATCATATCCTTCTTGCGGTCAACGATGGTGAAATAGCCGTCAGCGTCCATCGTGCCCATATCGCCGGTGAGCAGGTAGCCGTCGACGAAGGCGCGCGCATTTTCTTCCGCACGGTTGTGATAGCCGGCGACGACATTGGGTCCCTTGATGCGGATCTCGCCGACCTCACCAACGGGCAAAACTTTTTTCGGATCGTCGAGCGCGACGATGTCCATGAAGATGCCCGGCAATGGTACACCGATCGTGCCGAAGCGCATCGTGCCGTGCTCGGGAATCCCAGTTCCGGCGGGCGCGGTTTCCGTCATGCCCCAACCGCCGCCAAGCGGCAGCTTGGTCAGCTTGCCGATTTTCTGCTCGACCTCGACCGGGCAGGGCGCGCCGCCCGACGCCAGCCGCGTCAACGAACTCAGATCGCGGCCCTCGATGCCCTGGGTGTTGACGATGGCGATCCACATGGTGGGCACGCCGGGGAAGAAGGTGATCTTCCGTTGCTCGATGTCGGTGATGACAGCGTCGGGGTCGAAGCGGGGATGCAGGACAAGTTCGGCGCCGGTCTGGAAGGTGGACAGCATCACGGCGCTGAGCGCGAAGATGTGGAACAGCGGCAATACACACAGAACCTTGCCGGCGCCATAGGTGATCGTGCCCTGCTGTTCGCCCCACGAGCGATAAATCTCGATGGTCGCAAACAGGTTGCCATGGGTCAGCAACGCCGCCTTCGACAGGCCCGTGGTGCCACCGGTGAACTGCATCAGCGCCACATCCGACGCGGTGACTTTCGGGAACGCCGAGGCGGGCAGCGGCACCGCATCCAGCAGGCTGGCACCGGAAACGATGCGCTCGCCAGCTGGTGCGCGTGGCGCATTGGGACCTTGCCGCCAGAAGGCATCCTCGCCGATGATGACTGTGTCGATCAATCCGGCAGCGCCCAACCCGGCCGCAAGCTTTTGGCCAGCACCCGCCATGGCACCGACGTCGGTGGTCGCCAGAATGCGCGCGCCGGTATCTTTGAGCTTGTGCACGATCTCGCGCTCCGGATCGAGCGGCGAGATGTGCACCAGGCGACCGCCGAGCTTGAGCGCGGCAAAGAACAGCACGGGATGCCAGGCCGTATTGGGCAGAAATAACGCCAGCGGATTGTCGGGGCCGACGCCGAGTGCGCGCAAGCCCGCTGCGGCGCTGTCGACAAGCGAAGCCAGTTCGGCATAGCTGGCAGTGACCGGGCCATAGCTGAGCGCGGGCAAATCGGCGAAGCGCGCACACGCCTCATCAAATAGTTCGTTCAGGGTGCCGACGCGCAACGGCGCTCCCCAGTCGACGCCGGGCGGATAGCTCTTTTCCCAAGGGAACGGACGGGCCAGCGAGTACGATTGCGCAGTGGACGCCATGATTTCCTGTCTCCCTCGAGCGGCCCGGCTGAGCGCAAGGCACCGGGCTTGTGTTTATACCCGTTTCCGGGAAAGCTACGGGACAGCGCCAGCCCCATGCAAGCGCCAATCTGATTTGGCCGCCACTATTAAAGGATACCTCATCATGTCCCCCACCCATCCTTTCGATCTTACCGGACAAGTCGCGGTCATCACCGGTTCGTCGCGCGGCATCGGTCGCTCCATCGCCGAGAACATGGCGCGCATGGGCGCCAAGGTGGTGGTGTCCAGCCGCAAGCCGGAAGCCTGCGAGGAGGTCGCGGCCGGCATTCGCAAGGCGGGCGGCGAGGCGACAGTGATTGCCGCCAACATCTCGCGCAAGGACGAGGTCGAGGCGCTCGTCGCCAAGACGGTCGAGAAATACGGCCGGCTCGACTGCATGGTATCGAACGCGGCAGTGTCGCCTTACTTCGGACCGATCGTTGGCCTGGAAGACGATGCCTTCGAAAAGCTCATGAACAACAACGTGCGCTCGAGCCTGTGGCTGGCGAAGCTGTCGAGGCCACACATGATGAAGGTCGGTGGTGGGACGATCATCATCATCTCGTCGATCGGCGGCATCCGCTCGGGTGGCAATCTCGGCGGCTACGGGATCTCGAAGGCGGCGGACTTCGGACTGGCGCGTGCGCTGGCATCAGAATGGGGTGTCGACAACATCCGTATCAACTGTATCGCGCCTGGTCTCGTGAAGACGGATTTCGCCAAAGCGCTGTGGGAGGACGATACGCGCCGCAAGCGCACGGAAGCCACCACACCGCTGCGCCGTTTGGGCGAACCCGACGATATCGGCGGCGTCGCCGCATTCCTGGCGTCGAAGGCGGCCGCCTTCATCACCGGCCAGATCATCGTCGCCGACGGCGGCGTGACAATCGCGTAAGGCAGGAAAAACCGTGATGGACGATGAACTCGAAGCCCGCATCCGCTCGGGCAAAGCACTGTTTGAATCGATGGGCGGCTTTCACGTCACCGGTTGGGACGCAGCGAACAAAGAAGCGACGGCGGCGTTCACGGTGCGGCGTGAGTATTGCCACACCAACGGCACCATCGCCCAGGGCGGCTTCATCACGGCGTGGCTGGACGCAGCAATGGCACAGGCCGTGCTGCACGACACCGATCACGTCTTGAGCGTCGCCAGCCTGGAAATAAAGGTCAGCTTTCTCGAACGCGTCGGCCCCGGCGAAGGCATCGTGCACGGACGTGTTGTCAGGCGCGGCAAGCGCGTGGCCTTCATGGAAGGCGACCTCTTCAATCCCGATGGCAAACTGGCGGCGCAGGCGACATCGACGGGCATGCTGGTGCCGATGACGCCAAAGAGTTGATCATTCGGCAGGCCGTCAATCGACCATCGGCAGTCCGTGATCGCGCCCGAAGTGCAGCATGGCGCGTTCGGCCAGCGCCGAGATGGTCAGCAGCGGATTGCAGCCGAGCGAGCGCGGAATGATCGAGCCGTCGATGACATAGAGGCCTTCGTGCACGGCGTCCGGCCCGGCGCCGGCGGAGCCATCGAAAACGCGGCATTTGTGATCGACGACGCCGCTGTCGCAGGTCTCGCCCATGCCGGCGCCGCCGAGCGGATGCGCGGTGGCGGGTTGATGCCCCATGACGGTGCCGGCTAGCGGATTGCGCACATAGCTGCCACCGACGGCGGTCACCAGTTTCGACAAAGCTTGATCGAGCCGTGCGTAGACGGGTTGGTCCTTGGCGCCCGGCCACGACAACACCAGCTTGTCGTTTTGAAGCGTGAACCGGCCATCAGCGGTGTCGTGCGAAACTGCAAAGTACGTCTGCAAGCCTGCGAAGGGACCCTTGTAGACGCCGGCCACCAGCGAGTGCAACGCGCCCAGCAAGCGCCCGTTAGGCACGAACAGCACCGGCAACATCGGCGCCAGCGCGGACGGCACGACGCCTTCCTGGATCGTCAGTTCGTTGGCGAGATCATCGGCGTCGCGCAGTTCGATCTGGCCGGAAACGGCAGCGCCGATCTCGCTGTCCGGCACCTTCGACGGATGCCCGACGCCGACGCTGCCGACGGGGATCTTGGCGCCGTACCCGAATGCGATGATATCGCCGTTCGCCGAAAAGCGCTGGCCGATGCGATCCGACAGCGCCAAGCCTCGTTCCCGCGAGCGCAACAATATTTCCGTCGAGCCGAGTGTGCCGGCGGCGAGCACGACGATATCGGCGGTCACGGCTATTTCGGAGGTTACGGATTTTTGATCGTCGAGACGGCGGAGCGTGACTTGCCAACTGCCGTCCGCGGACTTGGCGATGTGGCGCACCTTGGCTTGGGTGAAGATCTCGGCGCCATTGCGACGGGCTTCCGGGAGATAGGTCAGCGCCACGGTGTTCTTGGCGCCGACATTGCAGCCGCCGCAGCAATCGCCGCAACCGGTGCAGGCGGCTTGCGCGATGCCGGCAGGGTTGATGGTGGCTTCGAAACTGACGGCGACTTCCGGCGCAATCGGGGACACGCCAAGCGCTGCGCTGGAGCGCTGCAACGCCTTGTATTTGGTCCGCTCTTGCGCGCGCGGATCGCGGGCGGGCCGTAGCCAGCGACGGGCGCGTGCGTAACCTTCATCGAGCAGGCCATCTTGAGCAAGCTGCCCCGGCCAGATCGGATCGGCGAAAACGCGCGGGTCGGGTCGGAGAGTGACGCCGGCATTGACGAGCGATCCGCCACCCAACCCACACCCGACGAGAACGTGCACGTCGTCGCCCATGCGTACGTCATAGAGCGCCGAGGGCGAACCGCTGCTCCAACTGCGCGCCTCGACCTGCATCTCGCGGCGCAGATCGGGGAAGCGGCCGGGAAATTCACCCGCCAAGAATTCGCGACCGCGCTCGAGCACACACACCGACTTGCCGGCGCGCGCGAGGCGAGCCGCAGCGATGCCGCCGCCGTAGCCGGAGCCGACGACGACGACATCGTAGTGCGATTTGAGTGCCGCAAGAGAGGATGCCAAGCGTGCGGACATGCTGGGGTTGTTCCGGTTTCAGTTGAATGACCCAACGCGCTGCGTTGCTCACAATTTCCGTTCTCCCCGTAGAGAGCCTCCCGCATTCACACAAGTGAGCCGTTGTCCGGTTCGCAACCTCTCTCCCGCCGCTGTCCCGGAATTTGGGCGGCGCTTTTTTGCGCTGGTCAAATATCCGGCATCTTTACCAGCCGGATTGATGTGCAACTGGCCAGCTATTGCTTCCCTCTACCTTGTAAAGCTCCCGGCTCTCCGCGCCGAATGGCACCGCGGCCGGGAACGCGTTGGGTGGGCTTGGGCGATCAAAGATGTGTGGATCCCGGTGCGTCGAGAGCATCGAGAGCGTGGAAAAAGGGAAAGTTCATTCCACTTTGATCTTGAGCTCGGTGATGAGGTCGCCCCAGCGCTTCCGCTCGGCCGCGACGTACGCGGTGAAATCCTTGCGCGAGGAACCGACGACGTTGATCGATTGCCCGGACAGCCGCGCCTTCAACGCGTCTTCCTTGCACACCGCGATCACATCGGCTTCCAGCTTATCGACGATCGCCTGCGGGGTGCCGGCGCGCACACCGACGCCGAACCAGGATGTCACGTCGAAGCCCGGAATAACTTCCGCCACCGTCGGGTAGGTCGGCGCGAACGGCGACTTCTCGGCTGAAGTGACGGCGATTCCAACGACGTTACCCGCGCGCGCCTGCGGCTCGATGGACGGCAGGTTGTCGAACATCAGGTCGACATGGCCGGCGATCATGTCGTTCACGGCCGGCGCCGAGCCGCGATAGGCGACGTGAACGATGTCGAGGCCGGCGAGCTTCTTGAACATCTCGCCGGAGAGATGGATCGTCGTGCCGACGCCCGAGGACGCGAAATTGAGCTTGCCCGGATTGGCCTTGGCATAGGCGATGAGATCAGCCACCGATTTGATCGGCAGTCCCTTGCGCACGCACAGCAGATTGGGCAACGCCGCCACCTGCGACACCGGGATGATGTCCGCGTCGGGATTGAACGGCATGGTTTTGTAGAGAAACTGGTTGGTCGTGATGTTGGGCGGCACAATCAGAATTTGCGTACCGTCGGTAACGCCCTTGGACACACGATCCATGCCGATATTGCCGCCCGCGCCCGGCACGTTGTCGACGATCGTGGTTGTTTTCCAGTAGGCGCCCATCACGTCGGCGACGGCACGACCCACGATGTCGGTGGCACCGGCGGGCGGATAGGGCACGATGAACTTGATGGTCTGTGCACCGGGATAGGCCTGCGCGCCTGCCAGGTGCGGCATGGCCAGCGACCCGAGGCTGGTGGCCATCCCCGTGCGGATGAATTGACGGCGCGTAGTTCTCGACATGGGTCCACCCTTGCTTAGACTTGCCTGCGGCGACGCAGTCAAACCACGTTCGCCGTAGCAACTGCAAGGGGGGAGTGGCACCGGCGATCAGGTCGCAATGGTTGCACGGCGGATGACCTGCGTGTCCAGCGATAGCCGCAACGGTGCAGAGGATTTTGTGCGGCGGCGGTGGACCCAGGCCAGCGCGGGGCGTTCGACCAGTTCCCAGGACAGAAACGCCAGCGCCAATGTGCAGCCGAGCGTCATCAACAGCAGCGACACGATATTGATCCCCGGCCACAAGGTCAGGATGGCCTGCGTGACGGGATAGCCGTAGATATAGGTGCCGTAGGAATAGTCGTTGCTGTTGCAGTACGTGCGCAGCCAGAAGAACGACAGCGTCGCCAGCCACAGAATGGCATACCCGAAAAAGAGCGCGGCGCTGATTTCCGCAAGCTCGGTGCCGAAGCTGGTGACAAAGAACAGTACCAGCGGCACCAGCGGATACCAGACGATACGCAGCGTGTCGCGCAGCAGGAAAGCCGCCACGCCCGTACCGAAGAACAGCGCGAAATAAGTCAGCGTCTCAAGGAAATTACCGGCATGCGTGAGGGTTGGACGCGCCAGCAGCATCAGTGCGGCCCAACCCGCCAGCGCAATCATTGTCGCGGTGCGCTGATAGGGGGCGCGCCAAATCAGCGCGGCGAGCCCGCCGAGCAACAGGTAGCAGGCAACTTCGTATTTGAGGGTCCACAGCGACTGGTTGATGACACCCGACGCCGGATTGCCGACGAACAAACCCGGCAGGCCAGCCGATCCCGTACTGAGCGTCAGCGTCTTGCCGACATACGCGATCACGCCGAACGATTTAAAATAGCTCGCGGCACCAAAAATCGACAGCGCCGGACCAATGGTCAGCACCGTCAGCGCCACGCAAACGAGCAACGCCGGAAAGATGCGAAACGCACGCGCGCGGCCATAGTCGACGAGATCGCCGCGTTTGACGAGGCTCTGCGTCACCAGGATGCCCGATAGAATAAAGAAGCCCTGGACGCCGTATTGGCCGAGACTGTAGCCGGTCGAACCGACCAGCGGCTCAGCCATGAAACTGCCGCTGGCGAGAAACATCGTGTGCGAAATCAGGACAGCCAGCGCCATGAGCAGCCGCAACACGCTGAAGTTGTTGTGCTGCGCATCGAGAACTTCAGCGAGACGGGGAGCATTCGCCCAGGCCTTCGCGATACCAGCCAATTCGCCGGCAAACGGCAGCGGCGTCTGCCGCGCCATACGCTTGGCGTGCTGCGGCGGCAGCTCGCGCAACAGCTGCGCGGATTGTCTCGGAAGACGACTGCTACCCATCGGCGAACTCCACGGCGGAAAGACTGCGTGGAGGTCGTTGCATTTGCCGTGCCAATGCCGCCGGCCGCGCCAATTCAGCCCTTCGAATGCAATCGCGACCAGGCTTGCAGGCGCCGCGCCGTTTCGGCCATCTCCGTCGTGGCGCCAGCGTAGGAAAAGCGCACGTATTGGCCGCCACGGCCCGGGTCGAAGTCCAAGCCAGGCGTGGCGGCAACGCCGGTTTCGTCCAACATCAACTTGGTAAAGGCGAGGCTGTCAGAGGTGTAGGCGCCGACATCGACGTACAGATAAAAGGCGCCGTCGGCGGGGACGATCTTCGATAGCCCGGCCTTGGGAAATTCGGCCAGCAACAGGTCGCGGTTGGTTGCGTAGACGCGCCGGTTGGCCTCCAATTCCTCGACCGCGTCGAATGCGCCCAGTGCTGCAACCTGGGCCACCGTGGGCGGACATATGTAAAGGTTCTGCGCCAATCGCTCGACGGTGCGCACCAAGCTCTCCGGCACCACCATCCAGCCCACGCGCCAGCCGGTCATGGAGAAATACTTCGAGAAACTGTTGATGACGATGGCCTCGTCCGAATACCTGAGCGCGGTGTCCTGCGCGACACCCCAGGTCAGGCCATGGTAGATCTCATCAGAGATGAACCACATTCCCCGCGCACGGCAGGTTTCAACAACGGCAGCCAGCCGTTCAGGTGACAGCATCGTGCCGGTCGGGTTGTTAGGCGATGCCAGCAGCAGGCCCGCAAGATTGTGATCGACTGAGGCTTGATGAATGTCGGCAGCGGTCGGCATCCAGCGATGTTCAGCCGATGTTACCAGCAGATGCGACTTGACGCCGAGGGCCGTCAGAATATGCCGGTAGCAGGGATAACCGGGGCACGGCAGCCCGACGGTAGCACCCACGTCGAACAGCGCCGTAAAGGCCAGCACGAAAGCCGCCGACGAACCGCTGGTGATGATGACACGTGCAGGGTCGATGTCGATGCCATACCAGGACTTGTAAAGGCCGGCGACACGCTGGCGCAGTTCCGGCATCCCCAGCGCGACAGTATAACCCAGGTTCTCCCGTTCCAGTGCTGCAGCGACTTTTTGCCGGGCAGCCTTGGGGGCGGCTGTCGCGGGTTGTCCGACTTCCATGTGAATGACGCGATGGCCCGCCGCTTCGCGAGCCGCCGCCGCCCGCATGACGTCCATGACGATGAACGGGGCGATATCGGCACGGGCCGCGGTGGCCAGCGCCCGGTTGATGTCACGGCCAGGAGTAGGGAGCGGCATGTCCATCATCTGTTCCTGTCGGCGGCCAACTCGATCGATTATCTCGGCAGATTATCTCGGCGGCGGTCATGGTGCTGCCGCATTCCCTGCACCATTGCCTGTCATATCCCTGATGGCCGCCGTGACATAGTCCACCGGCCCGCTCTATAGTGGGGCACGTCACTCGTGACCAGTGCGTCGAAAGCCAGATCAACGACTTGGACGTCGAGGCGATAGGCCCTGCAACAATGCCAAGTAGGGTCTCGATTAGGAAGCGACGAGCATGATTAAGGGGACAAAGCGTGCGTCAATGCAGACTGCGCAATGCATAATGCGGTCAAGATCAAGTGCCGTCGGGAAGATTTGCGCCACCTTGACCCTGGTCGGTGCCATCGGCTGTAGCGCATTCTCGCCGGCCGCGGCACAGGGACTGCCGTTGATCCGCGATACCGAAATCGAGAACTTGCTCAAAGACTACGCGCGCCCGATCTTCAAAGCGGCCAACGTGGCGTCGCAAAACATCACCATGCGGGTCATTCGCGCCGACAGTTTCAATGCGTTCGTGGCTGACGGCCGCAACGTGTTCGTCAACACCGGGACCTTGACCCAGTCCAAGACGCCGAACGAAGTGATCGGCGTGATCGCGCACGAAACCGGGCATATCACCGGCGGGCATCTGGCGGCATTGCGGGCGCGGATCGCACGTGACCAGACCAAGGCACTTCTGGTCGGCATTCTCGGCATCGGCGCGATGGTGGCCGGCGCGACATCCAAGACGGACAATGGCCGCGAGATGGGCAACGTCGGACAAGGTGTGATCTTCGGCGGCAACTCGGTCATCACGCGCGGCATTCTGTCGGAGCGGCGGTCGCAGGAGTCGGCAGCCGATCAGGCCGGTCTCAGCTTCCTCATCGCCACCCAGCAGTCGGGCCGCGGGATGCTTGAGGTGTTTGAGCGGTTTCGGCAGCAGGAATACATTTCCGAACAGCAGATGGACCCGTTCATGCGCTCGCACCCGGTTGCTACGGCGCGACTGGCAAATCTGCGCGACAGCGTCGAAAAAAGTCCTTACGCCAACCAGAAAGACGATCCGGCGTTGCAACTCCGGCACGATATGATGCGGGCCAAGATCGCCGGTTTTCTCGACCAAGCGCAATCCGTCGCCAACCGCTATCCGACGAGCGACAAGTCGCTGCCGGCACGTTACGCGCGCGCCATTGCCGCCAATTGCTCCGGGCGATGCGATACGGCCATGGCGCAAGTCGACGCTTTGATCGCCGAAATGCCGCAGAACCCGTTCATCCATGAACTCAAGGGCGACCTGCTGTTTGCTTCCGGCAAGTCTAAAGAAGCGGTGGTGAGCCTGCGCAAGGCGGTCAGCTTGATCCCGACCTATGCGCCGATGATGGAGGTTAACCTGGCACAAGCCATGCTCGGCACCGAAGATCCGGCCCTGCTCGACGACGCGTTGAACAGGCTGCGTAAAGCGTCCGTTAACGAGGAAGACAACTCGACCGCCTTTCAATTGATGGCGACGGCCTATAATAAAAAGAAACTGGAGCCCCTGGCGATGCTGTCGGCAGCACGGGGTTTGTTTATCGAAGGCAACTACAAACAGGCGACAATCTTTGCCAAGCGTGCCCAGGTTGGTTTGAAACAAGGCACGCCGGAATGGATCCGCGCCGAAGACATCATCACCTTCAAGCCGCCGCCCCAGGAGGGCTGACGTAGAAGGCTGAAGCGCCTTCCAGCTAGTCAGAAGACAACCGCGTAACAGCCGATTACGGCGAGCGCCCAGGAGTGACCATGGACACGCAGATACTCACCACCACGACCCTCAGCAACCGCGCGCCGCTGCTCGCCGTGCTTGCCCTCGCCGTGGCCGGAACTTTTATGGTGCGCTCGACGCCATCAGGCCCGATCAGCAGTCTTGCCGCCGGCGACACGACTGTCGCAGCCTCGTCGCCGATATCTTCGGGCATGACCGCGCTTGCCTCAGCCGGTGAAGCCAAGACGCTGTCGCCGGAAATGCGGCGCGAATTCGAATCGCTCATCAAAGACTATCTGGTGAAAAACCCGGAAGTGATGATGGAAGTTCAGACCGCGCTCGAAGCCAAGATGGAGAAGATCACGAACGAGAAGATGGCGAGTGCGCTGAAGGAAAACGCCAAGGAGCTGTTCCAGTCGGCGGCGGCACCGGTGGCCGGCAATCCGCAGGGCGACATCACCGTTGTCGAATTCTTCGATTACAACTGCGGCTATTGCAAAAAAGCGCTGCCTGATCTCGCGGCGCTGATGCAGTCGGACAAAAACGTCCGCGTCGTGCTGAAAGAATTCCCGATCCTGTCGAAGGGCTCGGAAGAAGCGTCTAAGGTGGCGCTGGCCGCCAAGATGCAAGGCAAGTACTGGGATTTCCATCTGGCAATGCTGGGGCTGCAGGGTCAGGCCAACGAAGCCAGCGCACTCAAGGTCGCCGAAAAAGCCGGCCTCGACATGACGCGCATCAAGAAGGACATGGTCTCGGCAGAGGTCAAACAGGAGATCGACGCGACGCGCGCGCTGGCCCAGAAGATGGGCATCAGCGGCACGCCGCACTTCCTCGTCGGCGATAAGGTCATCGCCGGCGCGCCAGAAAATCTGGCGGAAGTGCTGGCCGGCAATATCAGCGACGTCCGCAAAGCCGGCGGCTGCAAAGTCTGCGGCGGCTGAGATTTGCAGCTAGTCTATTGCGTGCAAAGAACCCCTGGCTATCGCCGGGGGTTTTTTGTTTGGTGCGGCGACTGAAGGAGACTGGCAACCGTTGGATTGTCCCCCGCCACGGGCCGAAACGCATCCGCTCAAGCCTCAAGACCGACCGTCGATGGAACGCTCCAGGAACGATTCACGCGCGGATCCCCTCGCCCCGTTTTTCAACGGGGAGAGGGTTAGGGGGCGGCAACGCATCGGAAACCATCGGAAACCAACTTGCTTCTGCGCAATTGGGAAGGATAAGCTGCCGTGAAATTCGACTTGCGGTAACGGGAAACTTAGTCGCTTTTTGTCGAGTCAGCCGGAGGGATTTCACCTCCGGCTGCTCCCAGAACCGTGCGTGACCCTCTCGAGTCACACGGCTCCCGATGTCCGGCCGTTGCCATGACATAAAGGCCAATGCGCGAAGAGGGTTGGGTTCGCTCGGCGGA
>JANXWC010000047.1 GCA_025351355.1 Hyphomicrobiaceae bacterium | reverse complement strand
CAACTACGCTGATCCCTAGTATCCACCGCCGCGGTAGGGCCTGTAGCTCAGTGGTAGAGCATCTGACTTTTAATCAGAGGGTCGTGGGATCGTACCCCACCGGGCTCACCAATAAATTCAAGGGTTTGAGTGCTTTTCCTTGCTGCCTTAAATTTTCCAGTGCCTCAGCCGTGCCTCAGAAGCAGAGGCTCGAAGCGGCAAAAGCCCCGCGATTGCTGACTTCTCAGCACAGGCTAAGTGATGATTGAGCCGCAGAACACCGTGCGTCACCCCTAACACGGGACGTGCATTCATGCCGCCGATGCCCCCGGGCTTCAAAGCCAGTGCCTCAAAGCCAGTGCCTCAATGCCTCACGGTAAACTCGTTAGTCTTGACGATAGGGCAGCAAATCAGCGACCTATGCTGGCATGACAAGCACGCCGCAATTTGTCCGCAAGCAAGACGTTGCCGATAGGCTGCTCTTGACTGTCAGGTCGGTCAATCGGCTGATCGAGGAAGGTGCGCTGCACGGCGTCAAGATCAGCGCCGGTCGATCCGCTGTGACCAGCGAAAGCCTTAACGCTTATGTGGCGCGGCGCACGGGCAAGCCCGAACCAGAAGTCGGACCCTACCACTCTGACGCGCTGGCTATCATCATTGCCTTCGATGGCGAGATACCGCCCGGTGGCGCGCGGGCGATCGACTTGCATCTATCTCGGCGATATGGTGGCGTCTCAGTATGGCAAATCACCGCGACCGAGCTGACTTTGAGTTGGCCGTGGTCCCTGCCCTACACGCGTGACCAGATTTGGAAATATCTCGCCAAACTCGACACGCCGGCAATTGCCATCAACGTTGGGCGATTGGAAGCCGAGAACGCAGGCAAGGTAAAGGCGTAACATCACGTCCGCTTCCTGGCCACGCCGACATGCCTGCCTCACTGTTCTGATGGCTCGGCAGATAGGTTCGCGCGCCACGTCTCGCGCAATGCTGGCACTTCGCCGCCGCTCGAACACGATCAAGCCCTGCACATGCGTCGGTCAGGGTTCTAAGCCAGCTTGTCCAAAGTCATTTTCATCACGCCCATTCCCGCCTCGATAGCGGCTGAGATTGCCGGTTTAGCATCGTCGGGCAGAAAATCGGCGATCCAAATAACCCTGCTGGTGCCGTCAGTATTAGCAGTGACCTGTACCGCGCCATTGTAGTGCTTCGTCTTTCCACCTTCGGCGGTCCAAACTAGGCGTTTCGCGTCTTCGTCTATCGTCACAATCGGTTCCCGCACAATCAATCCGTTCCCAAAAGTCACAATCCGGATAGATCCTTCAAGCCTCGTGTCTGTGACGAAGCCCGGAACTAGGCGGGTGTGCAACGCGCCGACATCGCGTATGGCGGACCAAACATCATCCACCCGAGCATTGGTCACGAGTTCCTTTCGAACAGATGCCATTTTGACTGATCCTTTTTTCACGCAAAACACTTTTTGGCGGGTTGTTAGTCGGTATCAATACCGCAGTCGCGTCGTCTTTTTGCGCCTAGAGTGTAGTAAAATCGGCTGCGGCGTACAACGCACAGGTTCCCATAAGTGCATCGCCGCCAAGACGGGGATGCACGATTGTCACCAGCGAGGCCGCTGTTATGATAGTACGTTCCCTGCCTTTTTGCCTCTGGCGCGGACACACCGGCTTGCTGCGGACGCCCCCTCCTGCAGCGAGCCGGTGTTTCCAGTGGTGCGTTGCGAGTGCGCAATGTTCACGCTCTCCTGGCCATCCTGCCATGCCCGCTTCGCAAAGTGTTGGGCTGTGACGTGTTCGTGTAGCTACCTCGTGAGCGTTCCGCTGTACGCCCACGCGATGCCGGCCAGAGCCATCCCGCAAATCAGCGCCAGCAGCAGCCAAGGCGGCGGTTGCTTTTCCATCTACGACGCCCTTTCCCACTCTTGGGTTCGCAACGCGCGAGTGACGGAATTTCCGTCGCCGGATTTTCCGCGACGCCGCGATTGCCTCGCGGTCCACTTGGTTCACATCACGCGAACTTGAATTGCCGTCCGTCCACGTTGCGATGTCCTATGCTCGGCCGCGAGTTTGTCCCCCCTTTCGCGCGGCCTGGGCGAGCGTGGCGCTGCGCGATTTTGCGACGCGCTCGCCCTATTTTCGTTACCTGCCTGAAGCAGCCGAAGATTTGGCCTTTTCTTGCGTGATACGGCAGTAGCGAGCCATGCAATTTGCCCGACACGATACAAATCGTGATTGGCGCGCCGCCATTTGCCGCCATAACTTGAGTGGGCGTCAGACTGCGCTCCCGCCGCGCGACATGGCGTCGAGCCGGTCGCAGTTTTTTGGGGGACAACGCGACCGGCTCCTTTGCCAAGGCAGTAGCCCGGCCATGGCGTTGCACCTGTCTCGCTATCGACGAAGTCGGCAGATACGTTGCCCGGCCATCCTGCCATCCCGGCAACGCTGTCTTGATGGCTCGGTAGATAGGTAAGCGCGCCGCGTTGCCCGCACGCCGGACAGGTCGCCACTGCTCGAACGCGATCAAGCCCGGCATGGGTGCCCAGCGCGATTTGCAGATGTACGATCAGGACCGGGCGGCGATGGTCGCACGCGATGCAGTCGAGCCAAAGCCATATGGCGTGTCGGCGAGTGTCGGGGCGGGCCCGGGTGGCTGCATTGCATTGCGATAGCGCGAGAACGCAGCAAGAACAAGCGTACACGGCAAAAATTCAGTTGCTGTACGGATTGGCTACGGATAACTTTACGTGCCCGCTGGCGTACGCTCCAGCGAGGCCTTCCGGCTTGCCGTGGACCTCCCCCCCTTCCCTACAGCGAGCCGGTCTTTCACTGTCAATCGTCGCCCGGCCTCGCCAAGCTTTGCTGCGATCTTGCGAAGCGACAGCCGCTCCATACGATTGCCGTGTGCAAGGTTTCTTGCCATCGCCACGGCGTTGGGATGCGTCACAGCACTCGGGCGTCGCCCTTCAACTTGCACGCCGGTCGCGCGCTTCCGGTCGCGAGCGCTGCGCAGCTTGCCCCCAAGCCGGGTCTTTTCACGTCGTGCAAGCGGTAGCTGATTGCTCCTAAGCCACTTGTTTACCGCAATCTGTGCGCTGCTGTAGCGTGCTGATAGTGCGGCTCTCCTCAGCATGTTAGGCGATAGACCTTCTGCCGATCTCTACGGCATCTGGAGCAGCATCATGCGTCCATTGATTATTGCCTACCTCGCACTGTCACTCTCAGCGTGCGCGACAAAGTACCAAGACATGGGTTTCACGGGCGGCGTAAGTGCAGAGCAATTGACGGCCGACACTTACCGGATTGTTTCGCGTGGCAACGGCTACACGGGCGCGACCAAGGTGCAGGATTACGCACTGGTGAAAGCCGCAGAGACGACACAAAAGGCCAGCGTTCTTGAACGCATCTTTTTGTGCGTCAGTTCGACTGTCAGTCGACGGGCGTGAGTATTTTGACCTTGCCATTTTACATACTCCTAGCGGACAGAAATACTTCTGGGCGATTGCAACCGTCGAGTTTTTAAAACTCGCACCTGCAAGAGCATGGTTCTGAATTGCAAACGCCCACCAATCATGAACTTCGTAGAGTTCAATTCAAGAGTTCGTTGGCTAATATAGGATCATGAACGCTCGCGATTGTACCAAGAACGCCGTGCGAATTTAACGGTTCAACAGCGTATAGAACTCCAGTTCCAAGATAAATCGGAATGCCTATTCATGAACAGCTTATGCTTGCTTGCCGAATGAAGTTCCGTAACCCGAACGCGCGAACAGCACGACCAAATTAGTATCGGTTCACAATGGTCGCCAGGTTGTTGTCATTGATTTTGGTGCAGTGCAACGACGACGCGACTTAGTGGATCGTTTCCTGACCCGCAACGAAGCGGCTTCTGTCAAGAGAAATTGTTTCCGTGAAATGGAGTTTCAATGACCTGAAACGCGTATAATGTGTCACAAAAACGTGCCGTGACTCTGCTTACTATCATAAATGCGCATAACCGCGCCTCTGATAAACTTGCTTTCACCTTGTTCGGAGTATTTTGGCTTGCTCTACAATTTCCGCCTTCCGAATACGTGCAAATTATTGACCGGCTTGCTGTAAATGGCTAACAAATGACACAGCATACGGGTCATTTTCATGCGATGGAGAGAGAAGTGAAGGAAATTCAACTGGATAAGATGAGTGTCAAAGAATTGGAGGCGCTAGCCATCGAATTGCAGGACGCCATTGGCGCACGTAAGATGGCGGAGAAGGCCGAAGTCAAAGAGAAGTTGGCCGCGCTCGCGGAAAAGAGCGGTTTTTCTGTCGATGAATTGTTCGGTAAGGCCCGGCGCAATGGCACGACCGGCAGTAAAGGCAAAGTTGCACCCAAGTATAGAAATCCGCAAAACCCGTCGGAGACATGGACCGGCCGCGGGCGTATGCCGCTTTGGATAAAGGCCTTGACTGACAAGGGCGCGAAACGCGAAAAATTTCTGATTAAATAACCTTGCCCTTTTAGTGCTGATTGCTAAAGCCCTGACAATTGTCAGGGCTTTTTTTATTGTGATCCGCCGATGCTGGGACTGTGGCTCTCTCGTGATGTCGCAACTCCGCCAGCAAACCCAGAAGCAACTGGACCGGAGGGTTTGGCCCTGTCAAATTACGCAGCAGTTGGCACCACGTTTCGGGAGTGCGGTGATGCATTGCATTGATCGACGATCGCTAAAGGGCTTGATCGCCGGCGTTTTAGCTGCGAGTACGGTGCAGTTTCTGAATATGACGGCGCTCGGCCAGGAATTCACGCCAAAAACAGCGCCGGAATCGCCGGCTTCGGCGGCAAATACAGCCACTCCCGCCCGTACCGGCAACGCCGCGAATCGACCAAGCGGTGCGCCGCAAGCTTTGCCGAGCATCGCACGGCAATTGCCGCCCGATAGCACCACAACACATTCTCTCGAACTGTCGGGGCGTACGCTAAAATTCAAAGCGACCGCTGGTTCGATCGCCCTCACCGGTGACGATGGCCATGTGACCGGTGAATTGGCATATGTGGCCTATCAACTTGAGGGCGCCGAACCGCAAACCCGCCCGGTTGCATTTCTTTTCAACGGCGGCCCCGGGTCTGCATCAGCTTGGGTGCATATCGGTGGCTTTGGCCCATGGCGGCTGCCAATTGAAAATACAGCCTTTTCCCCGTCTGCCCTGCCTGTACTTGTACCCAACAACGAGACTTGGTTGGACTTCACTGATTTGGTGTTCATCGATCCTGCGGGCACAGGGTTTTCTCGTATCGCGCGTGGCGGCGACGGCCAAGGCGCAGCCAATGGCGGCACCAGTGCCGGCGAAGGCGGGCGCAATCAAGGTGGGGCGCGTTACTTTTATTCGGTCAATGGTGATGCTGAATCTGTCGCCGATATGATCGCCAAGTGGCTCCGCAAACATGATCGGTTGACGTCGCCGAAAATCCTCGTCGGCGAGAGTTATGGCGGCATTCGCGCGCCGAAAGCGTTGCAAAGATTGCAGACGGTCAACGGGATCGGCATGAGCGCGTTGATCCTGATTTCACCTGTGATGGATTTTGGCATGTTTCGCGGACCGCGCCATCGGTTGCACACGTTCGTCCAGTCGTTGCCGACGATCGCGGCGGCCGCGCGCGAGGCCAAGGGCCAAGTGTTCAAATCCCGGGACGAACTCGTCGGTGTCGAAGCTTATGCACGCGGTGACTATCTGAATGATCTGATGCGTGGTCCCCGAGATGGGGCAGCGGTTGATCGTATCGTAAAACGTGTCGCAGAATTGTCCGGTTTGTCCGAAGCTGTGGTGCGCCAGTACGGCGCCAGGTTGGACGAATTCATCTACCTACGCGAAGCCAACCGCGCCAGCCGTAAACAAGCCAGCGGTTACGACACTACTGTCACCGGCGATGATGCCGACAGCAGCGCCTATTTTCCGCGCTGGGAAGACCCATTTTCGAGCGGTCTCACGGCGCCTGTAACCGGCGCCATGCTGGATCTCTATGCCAAACTCGGCTGGAAAACGGAACTCACCTATAATCTAGCTGCCGGTGATGCTTTGCGCGGATGGCAATGGGGCAATACCAACAATAGCGTTGAGAGCTTCACACAGTTGGAGTCGGTGCTGGCCCTCGATCCGCGCCTGCGCGTCCTGGTCACGCACGGCGCCACTGACTTGCGGACGCCCTATCTCGGGTCGGTTCTGCTGCTCGAACAACTTCCATTCTATGCGGATCGAACTCCCGGGCGCGTCGTATTGCGGCTTTTTCCAGGCGGACATATGCACTACAGCCGCGAAGGATCCCGCAAGGCCCTCCGCGATGAAACACGCGCTCTGATCGCTGCCGCAGTGTCCGAGCGCTCGAACGGGGAGGCCAAATAACAATTTTGTTATCGGAATTTGGTCCGTGTGTGTGAGGCGTGTCGTCGCATCTTTTGCAATTATGAACGACGATCAGCACGGGTTTCAAGCGTTTTTTTAATGCGTCGGATATGGTAAACTAGCTTTTCATATTAGCGCAAAACATTTCTGATTTCGCGAATTAACGGGCGAAAACCAAACATTTAGCGTTTTATCCAAATGCTCACGAAGAGTGCACCGCAACTCGCCATGGCGGGTTGCCGACGGGCTTTATGCAGCCATCGGTAGGTTTTTGCTCAAATTTGGTTAATGGCAAACCCGCTCTTGCAATCCTGATGCGCGTCGCCCAGGTGCTGGACAAGTCGAAAGTTTTGTCGCAATTCCAGCGCACAAGGCCTGCGACCTTCAATCGCGTATGAACTCGATTGATTTTGCAATATCGCTCGTTATGTTGCGCTGCAACAAGACAGCCATTAACGATGTGTGAACAACTCGGTTTTGGCGAAGTGCCTCCGGGGTTATCTAATCCGCAGTCAATTGGCCAACTTTCGATGGCCAGCCCGTACCCATGAGATGCCTAAGTGACGAGTTTTCCCGCAGAGTTTCGCGTGCTGGTCGATTTCGACGGAACAATCGTTCCCGGCGACGTAACCGATCATATCCTGCAGTCGTTTGCCTCGCCCGAATGGTTGAAACTCGAAACTGAGTGGCAAGCCGGGCGCATGAATTCCAGAGATTGTTTAGGGGCTCAGGTCGCTCTTATCCGCGCCAGCCGGGCCGACATTTACCGCTGCGTGCACGAAAGACCGGTTGATCCAGGCTTCCTCGAATTTGCCGAGTTATGTCACGTCCGCGCGATTCCGGTGACCATTGTTTCAGATGGCTTTGATCTGGCGATCGAAGCCACGCTCGAGCGTTACGGGCTGGATCTGCCTTATTTCTCGAACCGGCTGAAATCGCTTGGCGACATGCGCTGGCGATTGGAGTTCCCGCATCGAAATTCTGACTGCAAGACGGAAGCTGGCAATTGCAAATGTCGACAGTTGGCCGTGCGCCCCGTGCGCACCGTTGTTATCGGAGACGGTCGATCCGATTTTTGCGTGTCGTCCAACGCTGACTATGTGCTCTCGAAGGCAAGCCTGACCGAGCACTGCACTCGCAACAACGTGCCACATCGCCCGTTTATCGATTTTAGCGACGTGATCGCGAATTTCGACTCTTGGGTGCGCGAAGTCATGAGCGTTCAGCGTGGCGACCACGGGAACCTAGGCAAGGCCCAACGGTTACCGTCGTTGCCGGCTAGCGCAACGGGTTCAACAAAAATGACTCCGCAAATTCGGCAGCCTTTGATGAACATCTAACAAAAATCTTGGCACTAGAATTCCAATTGCCCCCTATAAATGCCGGCCATCTCCCCCCGTTGCGACACTGATCCCCCAATCAATCACGCAGCTTTCAGGATGCACCGAGCCCTAGTATCGAGGTCCAAGGCGTGACAACGAATATTCGAGACCGCAGTTTTTATCATGCTGGGTCAAAAACTGGATTTCTTTTGATCCATGGTCTTACCGGCACACCGATCGAACTTCGCTATATTTCAAATGGATTGGCGCGTGCGGGCTTTACTGTAAGCGTTCCCCAACTGGCAGGGCATTGTGGAACTCTCGAAGATTTGAAGGCCACGTCTTGGCAGGATTGGTATCAAAGTGCCGAAGACGCTTTGCTGGAACTGAGAAAGACGTGTGATCTTGTAATTGTCGGCGGATTGTCGATGGGCGCAGTGCTCGCTTTGCGATTGGCCGCGGAGCATCCAGATACCGTTGATGGGACCACGCTTTTCGCTCCTACTTTCCGCTTCGACGGTTGGTCGATGCCGTGGTACGCGCGCCTCTTCGTTCTTGTGAACGATACTTGGAGCGCCGACAAATTTCTGTTTACTGAGCGTGAGCCGTACGGAATAAAAAACGTGCGGTTTCGCGAATTCGTCATGAATGCCATTCACAGTGACGACAGTTCGCAAGCCGGATTGCCAGGCACGCCGGGGCGCTCGCTGCTACAATTCCGTTATCTTACCAAATCGGTAAACCGCGTTTTGGGTTTAGTACGGCAACCGACGCTCGTGCTGCATCCACGTGAGGATGATCGGGCAAGCCTGAGTAACGCCGAGCATTTGCAGCGAAATCTCGGCGGCAGAGTAACGACCGTTGTTCTCGAAGACTGCTATCATGTGATAACGCTGGATCAGCAACGTGATGTTGTGTTGGACGAAACGCGCGAGTTTGGTCTGAAACTCGAACAATCCGCGCTCACGGCTAAGAAAATCGATCAGCGCTCTACAACGATTCCGCAACGCCGTAATTCAAAACAGCGCCTCGCGCCGTAATACGGGCTATTGGACTTTAATTGCACCGTCACACTCGCGGCGGGCCGCATCGAACAAGATCGGCAGGCGCTCGCTTCCAACTGTACGTTTCACCCAGAAATCTCACGCCAGCATAGCCGAAAACCGAAAGTTCGTTTGGATTGGTGAGCTTAATTTCCGCGTCGAAGGTTTCACCTTCTTCCGGATCGTAGATTGTGCCTTTGCCCCACACGTAACCTAAGCGAGCCGGCCCCTGGCGGACCAAGTTCGCCAATATTCGGGTACCGCAAATTGGTTTGTTGCGGCGTGCGGAATCGGGGTTTTTTGCGTCGACAAGTGGTTTTCCCTGCCGTGAAATAGTATCTTTGGTCCAATAAATATAACCACATAGTTGCTCACCACAGGAGACGATTTCTACAGCTCCGCGTCCAGTGTGATCAATCCAGACCCCTGTGACCTCCGTGACATTGGAAGGAAGTGCCGAAACTGCTGGTGGTAATACTGGTTGTGCATCGGCCGGCGTCGACGCGGCTGTACAGTACACACCAAGCAAAGCCAGTCGCACAGCGTTGCGTATTTGGTTCCAATGCAACCGCGACAAATGCGTCATGCTCTTTTCCTTTGGATGTCGACATCTGTTCGACAAAACTTGGGCACATTGAAGCCGTAGATGAACTGAAAGTTCTGTCTCGCTAGTGCTGATTTTTGCGTTCAACCAGTTGGAGTCTTTATCGTTTGATTGGCCTGAACGCACAATGCGCCAATAGCGTTTCTTTACGCTAGTATTCAGCAGTTGATCGATTTCCCCAAAAAAGGCGTTATAAGGGCACCTTCTTCAACATCGTTACAAGACACGACCATTGCACCGCGCTCGCGTTTTCAATGGACAAGCCCATCAAGACCATAAAATTTCGTAATGCTTGTAAATGCGCAAATTCGGTTAATGAGTAGGCAATAGCGTTCAATGACCTTCACGTTGGCATTTCGCAATCTTTTCCATGATCGCGTTCGGTTGGCAGTAACTCTGATTGGTATCCTATTTGCCATTGTATTGATTGCTGTTCAACTCGGTCTTTATCTTGGCGCACGCCAGATTATTGCGTCGCCGATCGATCACGCCAATGGTGATGTCTGGATAATGGGTTACGGCAATAAGAATTTCGAGGAAGCGCAGCCGATCAATCAGCGGGCACGCTTCGTGGCGCTTTCGACTCCGGGAGTAGCGTCGGTTATTCCGATGATCACTTCGTTTGTCGACTGGAAGAAGCCGGACGGAGGCACGGCCAACATTGTGCTCGTTGGCGCCGACCCCGAGGATGGCGCGATGGTGCCATGGAACATCGTCGAAGGCGATACCACTGCACTGGGAACCCGCGATGCGGTTATTGTCGATAAGACGTACCTCGAAGATCTCGGCATCAAAACAGTCAACGAAATTGCTCAAGTCAATGGCAGTCGCGTTAGGGTTGTCGGCCTGACGGATGGAATTCGATCGTTCACGACGACGCCTTTCGTTTTCACCACACTGCCACGCGCGCGTTCGCTGCTGGGGCTTGGTCCTGATCAAATTTCCTATGCGCTGGTCAGACTGGACCCAGGTGCATCCTCCGACGCCGTGAGTGCCGCCCTACAGGCGCGTTTGCCGGATCTGCAGGTGCTGACGAAATCGGAGTTCCGCATGCGCAGCCTGAACTACTGGATGTTGTCGACTGGGGCCGGTGTCGCGCTGATTGGCGGCGCGATTCTGGGATTGATCGTGGGTACGGTGATTGTTGCGCAGACGCTTTATTCATCGACCAAGGACCATCTCAACGAATTCGCAACGCTGCGCGCTCTGGGTTCGTCGACTGGTTACATTCATAAAGTTATACTGGCGCAGGCCGCGCTTTCGGCCGCGCTGGGTTACGTCCTCGGCATGATAATTGCGATGCTCATTATCTTCGTCACGGAAAGTATGGCGTTACCGTTGCCTATCATAATGACTGGTGGCTTGGCAGTACTGCTGTTCGGGCTGACACTGTTCATGTGCGCCGTTTCGGCGATTGCGGCGATCAGCAAGGTCACTCGCATCGATCCAGCCATGGTATTTGCTCGATGACACATCCGTCCGTTCTCGTTGCCAGCAACATCGTCAAGGACCTTGGTCATGGCGCCGGGTCTGTGCGCGCCTTGAAAGGCGTTTCCCTCGATTTGCGCGCAGGTGAATTGACGCTGCTGATGGGCCCTTCGGGATCGGGTAAGACGACTTTGTTGTCCATACTTGGTTGTATTTTGACGCCGACCGAAGGCACGTTGACGGTTGCGGGTAATTCGACCAGCGGGCTCAATGCCGAAGCGCTTGCCGATTTGCGTCGTCGGCACGTCGGCTTCATTTTTCAGTCCTACAATCTCTTTCCCACGCTGACAGCCGAGGAAAACGTGCGGCTTGCACTCGACGTACGCGGCGAACGTGGCGCCGACGTCGCAGCGCGCGCTCAGCGGGCGTTGCAGCAGGTTGGACTTGGGCACCGCATGAAATCCTATCCTGGCAATATGAGCGGCGGTGAACAGCAACGAGTCGCTGTGGCGCGCGCAATCGCTGGAAAACCGAGCGTGATCCTCGCCGACGAACCGACCGCCGCGCTCGATAGCGAGAATGGCAATGCGGTGATGGAACTGTTGAGCGAGATCGCTTCGGGCGTTGGTGCCGAGCATGCCGTATTGGCGGTTACCCACGACCCGCGCACGATGAAATATGCAGATCGCATCCTGAAGATCGAAGATGGCCGCATTGTCGGCGAAGAGCGGCGCCCGGATGGCGTCGATACCATTCATCAGATTGCCCGAGGCAAGAAACGGAAGACCGATGCTAAATCGTGAAAGTGCGTTAGCCCCTCTCTTTGCTGCAGCAGCAGTTGCCGTCGCGATTGCGATTTTTGCGACGCGCGGATCAAACGGCATGCGCCCCGTCGACCTATCGTCCCATGCGCCCAACGGCGTGGCGGCAGTGGCAGCACTGGCAAAGTCCAGTTGGGCCCTCTCAGCCCCTGGACGCGTCGAACCAAAGGGCGGTGAAATCCGCGTCTCACCGCAAAGCGTCGGGCGTATCGTGCAGGTGCTTGCGTCGCTTAACCAGAAGGTCACTGCTGGTGATCTATTGATCAAATTGGAGGACTCTGAAATCGAAGCGCGCCTGGCCGCAGCCGACGCCGAGGCATCCGTCCGACGCCGCGATCGTGATCAAGAAAATGTCGCCGGACCCGCGCGCGATCGCCGCACGGCCGAAGATGCTGCTTTTTCAGCGGAGCGACTGTTCAGTCTCAATCGGGCCGAACTCGATCGTTGGTTTGAAGCGCGCAAGGCGGGCCTTGCGTCGGATGCCGATTTGACCAAAGCCAGGGAGACTGTGGTCAAAGCGCGCGAAGCGATGGAAACCACACGCATGGCCTTGCGCCGCTCGCTGGCCGATACGCAGGTCGCCCAAACCCGTCTCGAAGCTGCGCTTTCAGCCGCGCGCGCAGAATTGTCGATGGCGGACGCTGCGTCAGAGCGCGCACGAATTCGCGCGCCCCAGGATGGCACAGTCTTGCAGCTCAATGCTACTGTCGGCGAAAGCGTTGCGCCGTCGCCGGAGAACGTCATGGTTGTCCTGGGTGACGTGAGTTCGCTGCGCGTCAAGGCCGAAATCGAAGAGCGCGACATCGGCAAGATCCGCCAAGGTCAGGTTGTCGTTGTTCGTTCCGATGCGTTCCCGGGCCGCGATTTCGCCGGCAAAGTCGCATCCTTCGCGCAGGCCCTTGCTCCGAGCCGACTAGGCCAGAAGGGGCCGCGCAAACTTTCCGATGTCGATGTGCTCGAACTGACGATCGATCTCACGGCCGCGACGCCACTGCTGCCGGGTATGCGGGTCGACGTGTTCGTGAAACCAGAGGCGAATTCGGGTCAATCCGAAGTTAAGTCGAACTGAAGTTACTGCTCAGTCACGTATGCGCAAGGCCCGGTGCGGAACACCGGGCCTGTTTTTTTAACACCGAACTGCTGTCGCTTATTCAGCAGCTGCGCGGACCACGGGGGCAGCCTTTTTCACGTCCGCGTCGACGTGCTGCTCGAATTTGGTGAAGTTGTTGATGAACATATCAACCAGCGCCTTTGCCTGCGCGTCATAGGCGCCTTTGTCGGCCCAGGTCTCGCGCGGCGTCAGGATTTTGGGATCGACCCCGTCGAGCGCCAGCGGCACCTGGAAGCCGAATACCGGGTCCGTGCGCATGGGTTGTGTTTTCAGCTTGCCGGAGAGCGCCGCGTCGAGCAGTGCGCGCGTTGCTTTGATTGGCATACGAGTGCCCGTGCCGTACTTGCCTCCGGTCCAGCCGGTGTTGACCAGCCAGCAATCGACATTGTGGTTGGCTATCAGGTCCCGCAGCATGTTGCCATAGGTGCTTGGATGGCGCGGCAGGAATGGTGCGCCGAAGCACGTCGAGAACGTGGCGCCGACTTCGCCGGCAGCCATGCCCTTTTCTGTTCCGGCAACCTTCGCTGTATACCCTGACAGGAAATGGTACATCGCTTGGCTTGGCGTCAGCTTGGCGATGGGCGGCATCACGCCGAAGGCATCGGCGCACAACATAACGACGTTCTTCGGATGGCCGGCAGCGCCAGATGTGCTGGCGTTTGCAATGAAATCTAGCGGATAGCAGGATCGCGTGTTTTCGGTCAGCCGTCCATCGTTGAAATCGGGATGATGCGTATTGGCCTGCAGGATGACATTCTCTAGCACGGTGCCGAAGCGATTGGATGCGTCCCATATTTCCGGCTCGGCATCCTTCGAAAGCCGAATTGTCTTGGCGTAACAGCCACCCTCGAAATTGAACACGCCGTGATCGGACCAACCGTGTTCGTCGTCCCCCAGAAGAATGCGTTTCGGATCGGCCGACAACGTGGTCTTGCCAGTGCCGGAAAGTCCGAAAAAGACGGCAGACTCTCCGCCGTGACTGACGTTTGCTGAGCAATGCATCGGCATGACATGCTTGGCTGGCATTACGTAGTTGAGATAGGTGAATACTGATTTCTTGGTTTCGCCGGCATATTCGCTGCCGCCGATCAGCACTATTTTCTTGGCAAAATTAACGGCGATGACGGTTTCCGTCCGGCAGCCATGACGTTTCGGATCGGCCTTGAAACTCGGCAGATTGACAATCGTCACATCGGGCGCAAAGCCGGCCAGTCGAGACACTTCCGGGCGCCGCAGCATGTGCCGGATGAACAGCGAGTGCCAGGCATACTCCGTGAAAATGCGGGCCTTTATTTCATGACGCGGATCGGCGCCGGCCATCAGGTCCTGGACATACAATTCGCGGGATTTTGCATGCGCCAAAAAATCTTTATAAAGCACATCGAAATGCTCAGGCGTCATTGCCTTGTTATTGTCCCACCAAATTTCTTTTTCGGTAGTTGTGTCGCGAACGGTAAATTTGTCCTGCGGCGATCGCCCGGTGTGAACGCCGGTCTGGGCCGCAAATGCGCCCGTGGAGGCAAAACGTCCCTCGCCATGGGCAATGGCGCACTCGATCAACGGCGTTTCCAAAAGGTTGTGATGCACCTTTTTGGCGGCGGTCAGCGGGAAGCTTTCGATGGTCATGGAGGCTGCCATTGCAATATTGAAGGGAACTGCTGCGATGCCGGTTACTGGATTTAAGTACGTCGTTGTCTGCGATTAAATACTCACGCACGAACTGCATGAGCTGATGTACTCGAAACCCGCGGAAGACTTGTCTGTGCTGTTGATCGATGACGTTCTGTTGGGTCTCGGAGAGGTTCCTGCGAGCGCAACAAAAATAGTACCCCGACCCCGTTTCACCTCTGATTTCCTGTCCCGCAAGGCATCTTGTCCACGTACGCGAAGCTGCCGTAGTGCGCAAACTATAGGCAGTCAACGTAACCCGCAAATCGAACGTCGTCCACTAAGCACTATGACCTTAATGGCTACACTACGGCATTCGGCGGAGCGGCAACGCAAACGTCGCAGTCTGCGTCATTAAAAAAATCAGTCAAAACAGTAATGTGATGAGTAGATTTGGCGCTTTATGCAGCCTGTCCTCAGGCTGACGCGACGTCACCTCGGGTGGCGAGACAATTGGCCGCTGCTTTTCGTGCTTGCTGCATGTCCGATACAGCCGTCGGAAATGGCAACCGTTGGCTGCTTCCGCCAACGATCAGATCCACTCCCTCGGCGTCGAGGCCGGTAACCTCAGGCCAACGCAGCCGCAAGGCCGCAAGTGCATCGGCTTCTGCCTCTTGAAATCCCGTGTCGTCGGCGAGTGGTGCCCGCAGTTTGTCTCCGGATACGCTCACAATACGTCCGAAGCCTTCGATCAAGTGTGCGTTTTCGATCTCCAATCGGATAATAGCGAAATCGGCGAAATCGGCGTAAACGCGAGCGCCGGCGTGTCGTGCCAAAAAGCGGCTGCGTGCGGATACTGAGATGTCCTTTGTAAATCGGCCTTGCAGACTGATTCTGCCGCCACTCGCGGCGTCACCCTGCATGTTGGATGTATCGATAAGTATGCTTGCGGCGGATGACGCAAGTAGGTTCTGGGTATGGCGGGCCAGCCGCGAGACGATGCTGAGCGGGTCACCACTAACGGTGGTTGCCAGCAGTATCATCGACGCGTAAGGCGCCCCTGTTACCTCATCGCGCGTCGCCAGCGCCCCTTTAAGGGCTTTGCGCACCATATTGCGAGCGGCGAAGGCAGTCGACTCGGGGTTCATGTATCGCTCTCAATAACGTCCGACAGTTTGTAAATATCTATCTAATCCAGCTGTTTGCCATGTTTTCGCAAGCTTTTCTGAAGAGCGCTCCACGGCCGAGGGTTTGCACAGGCGCACTATTCAGCTACCATTCAGTGCAACTTTGCCACATATATGGCGGCTCGTTTCGCCTCGTCGTTTCAACGATGTTTGAGACCTCTGGACGGAGTTGAGGCCGCAGGCTGCACGAAAGGTTCTAACAAGCATCAACGAGTATCTGACGAGCACCAATGCTTTCGGCTGTTTTGCCGTTTTCTGAGCTGACACTCTGCTTAGTTGAACCATGGGTCAGCCTCGTCGGCCTGAACACAGTTTTGTCGTTGGACGCTGGCTACACACGAAATCTGGGATATCGATCCATGAAAGAAAAGAGCACAATTTGCCTCGTCGATGACGAACGCAACATCCTGACGTCGTTGTGCATGGCCTTGGAAGCTGAAGGCTATCGTGTGCGGACATACAGCGATGGAGTGGCGGCGCTCGAAGGATTGACAGAAGAACCGGCCGATCTTGCCATTCTGGACATTAAGATGCCCCGCATGGACGGTATGGAGCTCCTTCGTAAACTGCGTCAACAAACTGATATGCCAGTTATTTTTCTGACATCCAAAGACGAGGAGATCGATCAGCTATTCGGCCTCAAAATGGGCGCCGACGACTACATTGCCAAGCCTTTCTCACAACGACTGGTCGTCGAGCGGGTGAAGGCCGTATTGCGGCGCTTCCAGGTCAAAGACCCATCGGCTCCGGTGACCGAGGCGGCACGCATTCTGGAACGCGGCAAGCTCAAGCTTGATCCGGAGCGCCACACCTGCCACTGGAACAACCTGCCTGTAACGTTGACAGTAACCGAATTTCTTATACTGCAGGCTTTGGCAACCCGTCCTGGGGTCGTAAAAACTCGCGATGCACTCATGGACGCCGCCTACGATGACCAAGTCTACGTCGACGATCGTACAATCGACAGTCACATCAAGCGGTTGCGGAAAAAATTCAAAGTCGTGGACGACGACTTCGATGTGATCGAAACGCTTTATGGCGTGGGCTATCGTTTCAAAGAATAGATCGGCGACGTCGGTTGCCCCATTGTTGCCTTGGAATGCGCCCGTAGTCATGTAGGGCGTCAGGGATGTCGTGTGTTGGCTGTTTCCGCCAGGCGCGGCAGGAGTGAGAGGATCGATTGATGCCACTCGATAGCGCTCGAACTTCCGCGACGGATAAGATGTTTGCTGATCCGTCGAGTGTTGGCGAAGCAGCAGGTCGTTCAGGAAGCTCGCCAATCCCCAATTCGTCGCGATTTGCGACAGGTGATCCGATCGCGTCGCGTGAGCCCGCAAACCGGACGGGCGCAACAGGCGAGGCCGTGAAGGCCCGCATTCACTCGATGGTCGAAGATTGGCGCGCGTGGGCGGCACCGTTCGTGACCCACGGTCGGCGTGCGATTGAAGGCGCACATGGCTGGCTTCTGCCGAGGGCGAAGGCACAACCGCTGTGGCAGTTCTTCACGGGCACGCTCAGCCGACGCATTTTTACGGCCAACTTCGTCGGTTTGATCATCCTGCTTTCGGGCTTCGGCATCTTGACCTTCCAACACACCTGGCTGATTGACGCCAAAGCCGAAAGCCTGCGGACGCAAGCGCGCATGATTGCCGTAGCTGTTGCGTCCAATGCCAAGATGGAAACCGAAACGATGGTCATCGATCCCGATCGAATGGCCGACGTCGACCGGAACTACCCGAACTGGCGCGACGAAAGTCTGGACCGGCTGGCGCTTGAGATTCCGCCGGAGCGTGTCGCACCGATCATACGTAAACTGATCCAACCGGGCGACGTCCGTGTTCGAATATATAATCGCGACAGCGTCAAGCTGATTGATTCCGATGGTATGTCTTCGGCTAACCTGGTCGAGCGCGCGCCGCAGCCCGATGCAGCCACCGCTGGCGTGGCAACCGAGTCAGAGAAGTTGCGCAATGCCTGGACCCGGTTCAACGCTTGGATGATGCGGAGTCCGCTCCAAGTCTATCGTGAAATCGGCTCCGGCAAAGTCACGGATTATCCGGAAGTCCAGCAGGCCCTCAGCGGGCAAGTCACTAGCGTGCTGCTGCTCAACAATAAGGGCGAGCAGATCATTTCCGTATTTGCACCAATCCAACGACTGAAAGCTATCCCCGCATTTGTCTGGCTGACGACCCGACCAGGCGATTTGGAGAGCATCCTGTGGCGCGAGCGGCGTCCGTTTTTTGCGTTCTCCCTCGTTGGACTGTTGGCGACTTTGTTTGCATCCATCATGTTGAACCGCACGATCGGGGGGCCCATGAAGCAACTCGCCACGGCTGCGGAGCACGTCAGCCGCAACATTACCGCCCGCCATGAAATTCCCGAATTGACCGGTCGTCGCGACGAGGTGGGCGAGATGGCGATCGCCTATCGCAAGATGACCGCCGCACTCTATCGCCGCATCGAGGCCAGCGATCGATTTGCCCAGGATGTTGCACATGAGCTGAAAAATCCGGTCGCAGCTGCGCGCTCGACAGCAGAATCGATGGGTTACGCCAAGACGGATCAGAAACGCGACGAACTGGTGCGACAAATACAGGGCGAATTGAAACGCCTGAATCGATTGATCAGCGATGTCTCCAACGCGTCGCGGCTCGACGCGGAATTGGCGTTGCAGGAAACGGAGCCTGTCGACGTGGCGGTCGTGGCCACCAATATTACGGACGTATTCCGCGACATTCAAAAGGGTCGCGAAGACGTCCCGTGCAGCGTCGTGCTGACGGTCGCACCGGAGAATGCCCCTCCTGGAACGTTCGTCATCGATGCGCACGAGGGGCGGCTCGGCCAAGTCCTCACAAATCTGGTCGATAATGCTTTGTCGTTTTCGCCCCCTGAGGGGTGCGTGACCGTAGCCGTGCTGGCCGAACCGCACGAGATCATTGTGCGCGTCGACGACGAAGGGCCCGGTATTCCCCCGAATAAACTGGATGACGTATTCAAGCGCTTCTATTCGGATCGTCCGCAGAGCGACCGTAGCAACGCCAAGAATTCGGGTTTAGGCTTGAGCATAACGCGCGAAATCGTCGAGGCCCATGGCGGCACCGTGCACGCAGAGAACAGGCCATCGGCCGACGGACAAGGCAGCGGCACGCGCGATCTTCCGGGCCTCGCCAACCGGCGAATTCCCGGCGTTGCGGGCGCCCGCTTCGAGGTGCGCTTGCCCCGGCTCGCGATCGATCCCAAAGTCGGAAAACTGGCAAGTCTTAAAATTGCGTCGAAATTGGGCATATGAGCGCCGAACTCAATGTATCGCTGACCAAAAACATGCTGGTGCACGGGACGACCGTGGCGCTGGGCCCGACTGCAGTGCTGCTGCGAGGCGCCTCCGGTTCTGGCAAATCGGACTTGGCATTGCGATTCCTAGCCGATCATGGACGTTGGCCGTCTTCGACCGAACCGCGCACTTTGGTTGCCGATGATCAGACGCTTCTGAGTTTGTATGGTGGTCACCTCTTTGCCAGCGCGCCGGCACAGATCGCAGGCAAACTGGAAGTGCGCGGCGTGGGCATCTTGAACCTGCCAACTATCGGGCAAGCGCGACTGCGGTTGATCGTCGATCTCGTAGGCAAGTCCGAGGTCGAACGCCTTCCAGAAGAGGACGCGACGATCGAAATGATGGGACACACAGTTGCCCACCGCAAACTTGCAGCCACCGAACCGTCGGCGCCACTAAAGCTCGCACTTTTTCTACATGCAATTTGCGGGCGCATTTAGGCCCCTGCGCATTTGCAATAACTGTTCTGCAATCTGGCATCGTTGCGGCGCAGACAGCTGTGGCCTTTACATGTAAGATTATTGGTGTGTGGATCTGGTGAGGCCGGTGCGCTGGGCGCCGGGCTGGCGGTGAGAGTGCAATCACAATTCAGTCCTCGGCAAGTTCTGGACGCGGCGCGGCGTGCAGAAAGCGATGGCCGGAACGACTATGCCATCCAATTCTACATGCATGTTCTTGCTCATCAGACTTCCGTAATTGAAGCAGCCGAGGCGAATGAAGGCTTGCGCCGATTGGAGCCTGGCGGATTAGCGCAGCAGCGTGCCGGGGGGCAGTCATTGCCGGCCATAACGACTAACGGCTTTGACAATGCAGGACAGCCCCAAGTGGATCCAGGCACTGGCCCCATACGCAAAAGTCAGGCGCAAAAGTCGCGGACGCGACCCGACCGTTCCCGGCGCTCGCCACCAACCGGCCACTCTGTTTCTCCGCCACATCAACGCAAACGTTATCGCCTGGGCCGTTTCGTTGCCGGCTTGTTGGGTGCAACGGGCTTCCTCATGGCCATAGCTGGGATCACCTCGCTCGGCGCCAATGCGATGTTGTGGCTGACGAAGGCGGATGTTGGCCTGTTGCCGATGCTGGCGACCAATCCGCTGTTTGCGGCAAGCGTCGTCGGCTTGGCGTGTATAATGATCCTACTGTCCCAAATGGCAAAGGCCACGTTTGATGGCGTATCGGTCAGATCTGATAATCCGCGGGAGTGGGACAGGCATTGAATGCCGCGGATTTCATAGTTATTCAGCAGCCGATTCTATGAATTGCCACCCGCGATCACCGTCAGTTGCGGCCGCTCGGGCGACTCGAGAAGACTCAGAATTTGCTGCAGAACCGCTACGTCGCCGTCATCGCCCGCGTGGCGCAGAACCGAACTCAACACGCCTTCGAACTGCTTCGGGCGCAGGGCTTGGTTCGCTTCGAGCACATCAATTAGTAGCGCAAACGCACACACCAACCCGTTAACCGATCCGGATCGGTTCTCGTCCTCGACGTGAAATTCGAATGATTCGCTCATCGTGCTTACAGAACCTAATGTCCATTCAGCGTCCCTCGATAAGGCCCGGCAATATCCGGTGCTGCATGATCGTCGGCTCTCTCCCTGTGCAATTATGATATCGGTTTCTGAGAAGACCGCTTATTCGACAACGCCCACACTTATACAACGCATAACATGACGGTAAATTTCGCAATTTCCAAGTCTCATTCAAGACTTAAGTGTTGTCAAAATGCGACTTCGCCCAGACAATTTTCAGCTCGGATGAGCTCCGTTTGATAACTTTCAAGAATTCCCGGGATCGATTATAGACGCGCAGCTAGCTCAAGCGGCGGTTGGAATAGTGCGGATGACGATGGAAAAAATGCAACTCGAACGCGTTGAAAATCTCTTGCTTCAACTGGTGCAGGCCGTGTCGAGGCTTGCCCCGCCCGCTGTCTCGACGCCCGACTTTGCCCAAGCGGAAGCGTTCGTTTGGCAGTCGTCGCCGGAAGCGTTCATGCCGGTGCAGCAGGTCAGCCGACAACCGCTTCAATTATTGAAGGGCATTGCGTCCGTATCAAATCAGCTACTTGAAAATACTAAAAGATTTTCCGATGGGCTGCCTGCGAACAACGCCTTGTTGTGGGGCGCGCGCGGCATGGGAAAATCTTCGCTCGTCAAGGCGGCGCATGCGACAGTGCGCCAAACGGGCAGGAAAAAACGCGACAAAAACGATCTCAAATTGGTCGAAATCCATCGCGAAGACATCGCCGCACTGCCTGCGTGTCTTGCGCACCTCCGTGCCGCCGGTCGCAGCGATGGTCATCGCTTCATCGTGTTCTGCGACGACCTTTCGTTCGATCGCGACGACACCAGTTACAAATCATTGAAGGCCGTTCTGGACGGCGGCATCGAAGGTCGCCCCGAAAATGTGATTTTCTATGCAACTTCCAATCGTCGTCATCTGATGCCACGCGACATGATGGAAAATGAACGCTCGACGGCGATCAACCCCAGTGAGGCCGTGGAGGAAAAGGTTTCACTTTCCGATCGATTCGGCCTCTGGTTGGGTTTTCACAACGGCAGCCAGGATCAATACTTCGATATGATCCGCGGCTATGTCGCCCATCACAAGCTCAAGATCGACGATGACCAACTCATCGCTGAAGCAATCGAGTGGAGCATGACCCGTGGCGGTCGGTCGGGACGTGTGGCATGGCAATTTATCCAGGATCTGGCGGGCCGCCTCGGGCAGTCGCTGCAGGCGGAATAGTGCGTAACCGGTAGGGTAAAAACCGGCTGTACTACAAGCGGCACGACGATCCATCAGCGTGGGTATTTTTACGCAAGACCGCCATTTTGACCGTGGCAAACGCCGAATGTCTGTGGCATACCACCCGTCGCGCGCCACCCGCGCATGGAAGTTTGAGTACGGACCGGGGCTTGAGACCTCGGACGTGGTAGGGACCGCCAAGGGAGTTCACATGTCAATTTCTCGTCGCCGGCTCGTCTCCGGCTTGGTCGCTGTGCCCACATTAGCGTCCGTCGGCATCAGCACCGCGTCTGCAGCCGGCCCACTTAAAATCTCGCATCAATTCCCCGGTGGTACGATTGATCAGGGAGATTTTCGCGACAGGCTGTGCCGCATCTTCGCCAAGAAGGTTGAAGAAGCGACCAAGGGCGCGCTGAAATTCGAGATCTACGCTAACTCGTCGCTGATGAAGACCAACGCGCAGTTCTCGGCCATGCGCAAGGGCGCGCTCGACCTGTCGTTTTATCCATTCCCCTATGCGGGCGGTGAAATTCACGCCTGCAATCTCGGTCTGATGCCTTGCCTGGTTACCAGCTACGAGCAGGGCACGAAATGGAAAACCGCGCCGATCGGCGTAGCACTGAACAAAATCATGGAAGATAAGGGGATCAAGATGATTTCCTGGGTCTGGCAAGCCGGTGGCGCTGCTTCGCGTGGCAAGCCGATTGCATCGCCCGACGACGTCAAAGGCTTGAAGATTCGTGGCGGCAGTCGCGAGATGGATCTGATGTTCGGTGCTGCCGGCGCGCAGGTTTCGACCATGCTGTCGAACGAAATTTACATCGGCATGCAGACCGGCTCGCTCGACGTTGCAGTAACGTCTTCGACGAGCCTGATTTCGTTCCGCCTGGAAGAGTTGGCGAAGTCGCTGACCACGGCGCGTAAAGGTTCGTTCTGGTTCATGCTCGAACCGTTGATGATGTCAAAGGCGATTTTCGACGCGCTCCCGGCAGATCAGCAGAAGGCAATCTTGGACGTGGGAGCCGAACTCGAGGCTTGGGGGATGGACGAGTCGCGCAAGGACGACGCGGCGGTTGCCAAGGTTTACGCGGACAAGGGCGTGCAGGTCGCCGACTTCAGCGATGCCGATCTCGTTGCGTGGCGAAAAGTTGCCGAGGACAGCGCTTGGAAGGACTTCGCGTCGAAAAGCACCGATGCAGCTGAGTTGCTCAAGCTGGCCCGCGCGGTTGGGTAGTTTTGTCCCATCTTCCTATCGCGCATTGCGATCGGGAGAAGGTGCCCGATAGGGCGGATGAGGGGCCACCACATCGTCGAACTGACGCGCCGCTCATCCGAGTTTCACCCGAATCCAACTGCTCGACAGTTAACGGGAGCAGGGGAATGGCCCGCTTCCATACTCGTCCAATAGTTTTCGTAATGGAGTAAGCACATGGCCGGTGGCATTGCGCATGACGCGATTCTGGCTGGACCCGATACTGCGCCGGCAACGTCGGAACAGGGCATCGCGCGGTTTTTCTCCGGCTTGAACGATCTGATGTTCAAGATTTCGGCCGTCGCGTTGGTCGTGGCGGCATTGGTGCTGACGGGTGGCGTTATCTACAGTCACATCACGCAGCGAGGTGTCGTCTGGCAAGACGAAGTGACGATCTACCTCATCGCCGGCGCCATTTTTCTTTCGGCGGCGGCCGTGCAGGCACGGCGCGGCCATATCGGCATCGAAGTTTTCGATCATATCCTCCCCGCCTCCGTCAACGCGTGGCGGCGCGCCATAATCGATGCGCTGGTACTCGGATTCTGCCTGTTTTTCGCTTGGAAATCCGGCGCGTTGCTGATTGAGGCCTGGACCGAAGGCCAAACTTCTCAATCGTCTTGGGGACCGCCGTTGTGGGTCCCCTACACCGTCCTGACAACCGGCATGGTGCTGCTGGCGATGCAGGTGGCGTTCCAAGTCGGGCAGCGATCGCTGGTCGTGTTAGTGCTCATAGCAGCGGCTGTCGCTGCATTGTTGCTGTGGCCACGACCCACCGGTGTGCTGATGAGTGGGTTGCCGCAATGGCAGATCGGCGTGGCTTACTGCGTGGCGACGCTGGTGGCGATGTTCTCAGGCATGCCGATCGCCTTCGCGCTGGGCATCGTCGCATTGACGTTCATGATCCTGTTCATGCCGGCGGCATCGGTCGATACGATCGCGCAGAACTTCTACGAAGAAATTTCCAACGTCATTATCCTGGCGATCCCGCTGTTCATTCTGAAAGGCGCGGCGATCGGGCGATCGAACGCAGGCAAGGATCTGTACTCGGCGTTGCATGCCTGGCTTTACAAAATCCCCGGCGGGCTCGGCGTCGCCAATACCATCGCCTGCGGTTTGTTTGCTGCGATGGCGGGGTCGTCGCCCGCGACGTGTTCCGCGATCGGTTCTGCCGGCATTCCGGAGATGCGCGTGCGCGGCTACTCCGGTGGCTTTGCCGCTGGCATCATCGCGGCGGGTGGCACGCTTGGGATTCTGCTGCCGCCATCTGTGACGATGCTGCTCTATGCGGTCGCGGCTGAAGTGTCGCTCGGCAAGCTGTTCCTCGCCGGTATCGGTCCGGGACTGATGCTGATCACGTTCTTCGCCGTCTATTCGATGTTGCGCTATCGCAAGGAACACCGGCAGGCAATTGCGGCGCACGCAGATACCGGCGTGAAGTCGGCCATGTTATCCGAGGAAACCTACACGTTCCGGCAGAAGATCGGCATGATCGTGTGGGTGGCGCCATTCGTGTCGATTTTGGCCGGTGTGATGGTCGTGCTGTACGCGGGTTGGGCGACGCCTTCGGAAACCGCTGGCGTCGGCGCCGTGCTGGCACTGTTGGTGATCAGCGCCATGTACGGCATCTGGCGGCCGTCGAAGATCATGCCGATCCTCACCGGCACGCTGCGCGAAAGCACGATGCTGCTGATGATCATAGGTATGTCGCTGCTCTACGCGTACGTGATGAGCTATCTGCAGATCTCGCAGTCGACGGCGAACTGGGTAATCGCGCTCGGTCTCTCGAAATGGGTGCTGCTGGCCGCCATTCTGCTATTCGTCATCGTGCTCGGCTTCTTCCTACCGCCGGTATCGATCATTCTGATGACGGCGCCGATCGTGCTGCCGCCATTGCGCGCGGCGGGGTTCGATCTGATCTGGTTCGGCGTGGTGATGACCATCGTCATGGAGATGGGGCTGATCCATCCGCCAGTCGGGTTGAATATCTTCGTCATCAAGAATATCGCACCGGATATTCCGCTGTCCGACATCATCTGGGGCACGTTGCCGTTCGTCGTGCTGATGGCCATCGCGGTGCTGATCTGCTGCCTCGCCCCTGGCATCGTGACGTGGCTGCCAAGCGTGTTGATTAAATAGGGCGAGTACCACCGGTGTGACCCTGTGCACATCATTTCGAGACATGCTCTGCATGTGGGCCCAGGATAACGATTTTGCGCATGCCGCTGATGGCCATTCGTAAGTTCAATTCTGTTTGGTCACGCGCCAGGAAAGCGATTGGGACCCAGTGCGTCCGCTTGCAATATTTGGCCCACTAAATTCTGTGCAATTTGAACGTGAGAGGACACGTTTGCAGCTTCCAGAATTCACCCGGGTGTTCGGCGACTTGGAGTAATTGGTGGCGGCATAAACGGTGTGATTGAGGCTTGCCACGCCGGCGGTTCCCATTTATAGATAGCATACTTATCATTTCATTTTACCTTTCGGAGCGCGCCCCATGCAGTTCCATCTCAACGGCTTCAGAACCGGAAATCCTGAGATTGTGGAGCCGTCGGAACCGGGCAAAGCAACGCCCCGACCAGCTGGCGTGCCGGATGAAGTCGATGTGCTGATCGTCGGGTGCGGCCCGGCTGGCTTGACGCTGGCCGCTCAGCTCTCAGCCTTCCCAGATATCAAATGCGCCATTGTCGAGCAGAAACCGGGGCCGTTACAGCTCGGACAGGCCGATGGCATTGCCTGCCGCACGTTGGAAATGTTCGAGGCGTTCGGCTTCAGCGAACGCGTGCTGAAAGAGTCGTGCTGGATCAACGAGACGTCGTTCTGGAAGCCGGACGACATGGCCAAAGACAGGATCGTCCGGAATGGGCGGGTCCAGGATGTGGAAGACGGATTGTCGGAGTTTCCGCACGTCATCCTCAATCAGGCGCGCGTGCACGATTTCTATCTCGATGTCATGCGCAATTCGGCGAACCGCATGGAGCCATATTATTCGCGGCGTTTACTTGATCTTCAGGTGGACGATGTGTCGAGCCATCCCGTGACAGTCAGGCTCGAGCGGACCGATCCGGCGGAGCAGGTGCATGTCGAAACGATCAAGGCTCGTTATGTCGTCGGCTGCGATGGCGCACGCAGCGCAGTTCGCCAATCGATCGGTCTGGCCTTGCGCGGTGATTCCGCCAGCCAGGCCTGGGGAGTAATGGACGTGCTGGCGGTGACCGATTTTCCGGACATCCGCATGAAGGCGCTGATCCAATCGGCGGACGAGGGCAGCATCGTGCTGATCCCGCGCGAGGGCGGCTACCTCGTCCGCATCTACGTCGAACTCGACAAACTCAATGAGGACGAGCGCGTCGCCAGTCGCAACATCACCATCGACCGGCTGATCGCGGCCGCGCAACGGATCTTTCGCCCCTATACGCTCGACGTGAAGGAAGTGGCGTGGTGGTCGGTGTACGAAATCGGCCAACGGCTGTGCGACACTTTCGACGACGTCGGTGCTGCTGAAAGCAATGGTCGGCTGCCGCGCATCTTCATTGCCGGTGATGCCTGCCACACGCACAGTCCGAAGGCTGGGCAGGGCATGAACGTGTCCATGCAGGATACGTTTAATCTCGGCTGGAAGCTAATGTCGGTGCTGCGTGGGCACTGTACCCCAAATCTCCTCCGGACCTATTCGGCGGAGCGGCAGACGATCGCCAAGCAACTCATCGACTTCGATCGCGAGTGGGCGAAGATGCTGAGCGCGCCGTTGAAGACGTCGCCTCAGAGCGACGGCGTCGATCCCGCCGAGGTGCAGCGCTATTTCGTCCAGCACGGCCATTACACGGCGGGAACGGCAACCAAGTACAAGCCGTCGTTTATATCGGCCGAACCGACCTTTCAATCTTTGGCCAAAGGCTTCGAAATCGGCACACGGTTGCACTCGGCGCCAGTGATCAGATTGGCCGATGCGATGCCGATGCGTCTTGGCGATACCGCCAAAGCCGACGGCCGTTGGCGCATCTTTGCCTTTGGAGATCGGCGCATACCGTCTGACGCCGGCTCGCGCGTGCGGGCGTTGTGTGATTTTCTCGCCGGTAACGCACAATCACCGGTGCGGAAATTTACACCCGCAGGGTCGGATATCGATGCGGTGATCGATGTGCGCGCGGTGTTTCAGCAAGCACATCGCGAACTGAAACTGGAGGCGATGCCCGACCTGTTGCTGCCGGCGAAAGGGCGCTACGGGCTGCGCGACTACGAGAAGATTTTCTGTCCTGATTTGAAGAGCGGGCAGGATATTTTCGACCTGCGCGACATCGATCGCGATCGTGGCTGCGTCGTCGTCGTGCGCCCAGACCAGTTTATCGCGCACGTACTGCCGCTCGACGCCTACGACGAGCTCGCGGCGTTCTTTGACGGCTTCATGGTCCCGGCGAAGGAGCGCCTACAAAAATCCGACTAATCGCTTCGTTTCGCTGAGAATAGGGCCGGCGATGGCGCGGGCGCGGTCGGCGCCGTCGGTCAACACGCGGTCGATTTCGGCGGGGTCAGCGGAGAGGCGACGCATCTCGGCATTGACCGGGGTGAGCTTGGCGACGGCGAGGTCGGCGAGCGCTTTCTTGAACGTCGAGAACTGTGCACCACCGAATTCGGTGAGCACGGCTTCCTTGGTGGCATTCTTCAGCGCGGCGTAGATGCCGACGAGATTGTCGGCTTCGGGGCGTCCGGCGAGACCGGCAGTTTCAGAAGGAATGCCGTCGGCATCAGTCTTCGCCTTCTGGATCTTTTTGGCGATGGTGTCGTGGTCGTCGGTCATGTTGATGCGTGACAGATCGGACGCGTCAGATTTTGACATCTTCTTGGTGCCGTCGCGCAGGCTCATGACGCGAGTCGCCGGCCCCATGATGACGGGTTCGCACAGCGGGAAGAATTGCCCATCGGCGTACTGGCCGGTCTCGGTGATCTGCGCGCGGTAGTCGCTGTTGAACTTCTGCGCGATGTCGCGTGTCAGTTCGAGATGCTGTTTCTGATCGTCTCCGACCGGCACGTGGGTCGCGCGATAAACGAGAATATCCGCCGCCATCAGCACGGGATAATCGTAAAGTCCGATCGACGCGTTCTCACGATCCTTGCCGGCCTTCTCCTTGAACTGGGTCATGCGATTAAGCCACCCGAGGCGCGCGGTGCAGTTGAAGATCCAGGCGAGTTCGGCGTGCTCCGGCACCTTGCTCTGGTTGAACAGGATCGTCTGCTTCGGATCGACGCCAGATGCGATATAGGCTGCCGCCACGTCACGAATCGACTGGCGCAGTTCCATCGGATCCTGCCAGGACGCGGTGATCGCGTGCAGATCGACGATGCAATAGATGCAGTCGTGCGTGGACTGCATCTCAACCCACCGCGTCAGCGCGCCGAGGTAGTTGCCCAAGTGGAGATTGCCGGTCGGCTGCATGCCGGAGAATACGCGCGGAGAGAAGGGCATGGGGGTTCCAGTGACAAGTTACGAGCCCGCATCCATCTTCGCGAATGGTCTTCTTTTTTGTCATGGCCGCGGAGGCGGCCACCCAAGCGTTTCGATGTTTGGTACGACAAAAAAGGAAGTCACATTCAGAAGGGAGTGGTGCCTTTTAGTTTGCCTGCTTGGGTGGCCGCCTCCGCGGCCATGATGACGTGAGTTGTGTGTCAGGATTTACAGCAAAATCACCCGTTCCCTGGATAATTCGGCGCTTCGCGGGTGATGGTGACGCCGTGGGTATGGCTCTCGCGCATGGCGGCGGGGGAAATGCGGACGAATCGCGCGCGCTCCTTGAGGTCCTCGAGATTGTGCGCGCCGACGTAACCCATGCCGGCGCGCAGTCCGCCGACAAGCTGGTGCAGTACCGCGTCGACCGCGCCCTTGTAAGGCACTTGGCCTTCGATGCCTTCAGGGACGAGCTTGAGCGTATCACGAACCTCCGCCTGGAAGTAACGATCGGCGGAGCCACGCGCCATCGCGCCCACCGAGCCCATGCCGCGATAGGATTTGTAGGTGCGGCCTTGATAGAGGTAGGTCTCACCGGGGCTTTCGTCAGTACCGGCGAGCAGCGATCCGATCATGACGGCGCTCGCACCGGCGGCGAGTGCCTTGACCATGTCGCCGGAAAACTTGATGCCGCCGTCGGCGATGATCGGAATATTCTGTTTCTGCGCTTCCTCGGCGGCATCAAGCACGGCTGTCAGTTGCGGCACGCCGACGCCGGCCACGATGCGCGTGGTGCAGATGGAACCGGGGCCAATGCCCACTTTTATGCAATCCGCCCCCGCATCGATCAACGCTTTGGTGCCGTCGGCCGTCGCGACGTTGCCGGCAATCACCTGCACGCGGTTCGATAGCGCTTTGATGCGGGTTACGGCCTTGAGCACGCCAGCCGAGTGACCATGCGCCGTGTCGACAACCACGACATCGACGCCCGCGGCTATCAGGCGCTCGGCGCGTTCAAAGCCGTCAGGTCCGACGCTGGTGGCCGCCGCACAACGCAGCCGCTGCTGATCGTCGACGCACGCGTTCGGGTGCCGATGCGCCTTCTCGATGTCTTTGACGGTAATCAGGCCGATGCAGCGGTACCTCTCGTCGACCACAAGTAGCTTCTCGATGCGGTTCTGATGCAGCAGGCGTTTGGCTTCTTCGCGCTCGACACCTTCGCGCACCGTGATGAGATCATCTTTCGTCATCAGTTCAGATACGGGTTGATTGGGGTTGGTGGCGAAGCGCACGTCACGGTTGGTGACGATGCCCACCAAGCGGCCGTTTCTGCCGCTTTCAACAACCGGAATGCCGGATATGTTGTGCACGTCCATCAACTTGAGTGCATCGGCCAAAGGCGCGTCCGGTCCGATCGTAATCGGATTGATGACCATGCCGGAAACGAAGCGCTTGACCATGCCGACCTGCTCAGCCTGCGCTGCGGGTTCGAGATTGCGATGGATGACGCCGATGCCGCCCGCCTGGGCCATCGCGATGGCCAGCCGACCTTCCGTCACCGTGTCCATAGCAGACGAGATGATCGGTATGTTGAGGCTAATCTCCTTGGTCAGGCGCGTCGCCACGCTGACCTGAGCCGGCAGAACATCGGACGCGCGGGGGACCAGCAACACGTCGTCGAACGTCAAACCGATCGAGCTTTCATCAAGAACGGGACGCTTGGCCATGGGGCTCTCCTGACGATGGGGCGGATTGGGTTCGGCGCGGCCAAAATGCCAGCGGTCGCGTCTCTGCTCTGCAAAAGAGCGAAAACGTTAAGGCGGCGCCGAATCTATCGTGGATCATTGCGTCGTCTAGCAGAGCTGATCCCCGGCGAAAAGCCCGTTTTTAACCGGCGGGAGAGCGGCATTTCGGCAGGCTGCCTACAAAAAAAAGCGGACAGCAGCCACTGCACCCATCCCGGTCATGATGGCAAGGAGATCGTTGCCGAGCAGGCGGACCACGGCAATGGTGATGAACAGGCCCACCCATTCGGCACTTCCACCGCGTAGAACAGGCGGCGCGATGATGCCGACCATGACCGCCAGCGGGATAGCCTTGAGACCGGCTTCCAGGCGCGGCGTTATGGGCAAAAACCGCATGAACCAGAAGCCCACCAGCCGGCACAGGGCTGCCGCAACAGTCATGGCCGCGATGATGAGCAGGGTGCGGGGTTCTGCGCTCACAGTGTCGGGTCCGATGCAGCGCTTGGCTCCGGTTTGAAGCGGAGCATCGCAAAAATGGCAGCAGTGGCGCCGGCGACAACGACGCTCCAGGGCCCGGGCGCGTATCTTTCAAAGGCCACAACCGCGATGAGGGCGGCCAGGGCCGGCAACAAGTCGGCGCGTGTCCGCGCCATCGTTGTCGCCGAAGCCGCACAAAAAGCGACAATCACGAAATCCAGGCCGATCGCCCGAGGGTTGGGGATGATCTGCCCGGCAAGCGTACCCACAGTCGTGCCGACGACCCAGCCGAACCAACTCACCAGGCTGCTGCCAACCAGCACACCGGCATCCTGGTTGCCGCGACTGCGCTCGCGAAACGACAGCGCGAAGCTGCCGTCGACCAGCGGCAACAGCGCCAGCGTTGATTTGAAGGCGCCGAGCGGAGCCAGCCAACTGCGCAGCGCCGCGCCCATCAGCACATAGCGGATATTGGCGACCAGCACGGTCACGAATATGGCCAGCACGACCGGCTCGTCACGCCACGCTTGTACAACCGCGATTTGCGCACTGCCGGAAAAGACCAGCAGGCTCATCAGCGTCGCTTCAAGCGAGGAGAGGCCAATCTCAGTCGCTAGTAGCCCGAACGCCAAGCCATAGACGACGGAACTTGCGCAGAATGGCAGCGCAAGGCGAGCGCCGCGGCGCAGGCCTGCAGCCGTGAGCGAGACTGGGTCGGGCGTAGTTTCCGTCGCCAATGCTGACAAAGCAGGGTCGAGTGATTTAGCGGGAGGCGTCATGCAGAGGAGTTTGTAACAGCTGGCGACCTGCCCGCAAGTCGGCGCCCGTTTTTACCGCAGAGCCGTCGATCAAACCATTTGCGAGATCGCGGCGGTGCGGTTATGGTCCGCCGCGCTCGGGTTCCCAGATGAGTCAGGGCAGCGTTGGGGCGTCGCCAAGTGGTAAGGCAGCGGATTTTGATTCCGCCATTCGGAGGTTCGAGTCCTCCCGCCCCAGCCAATGAATTCAAAGTCTTAGCTGCTCGATGCGGACTACATGCAGCGACATGTGCGGCACCTTTCGCCAGCACCCCTCACATGGCGATGCCGAGGTCGGGTGGAGTTGCAGGCGGATACTCGTTGGCGCGAATGGCCTGCTGGATCTCTTTAAACGCGACGCCGGCGCGATGCGCGTGGGCAACCTTGTCGGGGTCGAAGAAATAGCCGATGGGGTTTGCGGCAAATTCTGGCGAGGTGCGCATGAACTCGCTCGACTTGGCCCAGTCGCCGAAATTGTCGCTTTGCAGCTCGACAAAATTGCCCTCGGGATCCTTGTAGTAGAACGAGATGGTCAGTCCGTGGTCGAGACAGAACGATGGTACGATGCCCTCAGTCTTCATCCGTTCATACGAAGTAATCAGGTCGCCGAAGCCTGCGTATTCGAAGGCGCTATGGTGCATGCCGTTGTGGCGCATCTTGTCGGGATCGTCGGTGAGCGCCGGCGTCGAGAGAAAAGCCACGCGATGGTTGGCTGCGTCGTTGGTCGTCCAGGCATTGTTCGCGTCTCTGAATTGCACGCGGACGCCGAGCACCTTCTCATACCACGCGACCATCTCGGCGAGACGGCTCGTCTTGATCGTCACGTGATGAAAAACCGGCTTGATGACTGTCATATCGCTCTCCCGTTCGACGCACGTTGCCACCGTCTTGGATCCGCGTATTCTTGTCGCACGAAAGCCGGAACCGGCATAGCCACCGCTCCGACTAGGCGGGCGCGCAGTCGCCCGATATAAACCGGTATGGTGGCGCTAACGAAACAGATCTGCAAGATCTCCAAGGCGGACGCGCGGCGCTTCTGGCTCACGGCGCAGCGGCTGCACGAGATTGCGCCCTTCGGTGGCGGCGCCGAGGCGACGCGGCGCGCTGTCGAGCATCTCGGGTATGTGCAGATCGACACGATCAATGTCATCGAGCGCTGCCACCACCACATTCTTTTTTCCCGCATTCCGGATTATCAGCGCGCTCATTTGCAGGCGGCACAGAGCCGTGACAAGTCGGTGTTCGAATATTGGACGCACGCTCTGGCTTATGTGCCGACGCGCGACCTGCGCTTTTTCTTGAGCGCGATGCGGCAGCGCAAAAAGGAACCCGGCAGTTGGTTCGAAACTGTGAAACCGGGCGATCTGCGCAAGGTCCTCGGCATGATCAAGTCCAGCGGGCCACTCAGCATCCGCGACATCAATGACGATGTGCTAGTCGAGAAGGACCATCCGTGGGCCAGCCGCAAGCCGTCCAAGCGGGCGCTGCAACTCGCCTTCTTCGCCGGCGAGCTGACGGTATCGGAGCGCACCGGGATGTTGAAAAGCTACGACCTCATGCATCGTCACTTTGGTTGGGAGACGCGACCGAAGGCGGCGTCGCCAGTCGAGGTGGCAGATTATCAGCTCGAGCGCGCCTTGCGGTCGCAAGGCGTCGTCAGCCTCGATTCCATTTGTTATCTAGCCGCCAGCAACAAGGCCGCGGTGCGCGCAGCCATCGACAAGCGCATGCGGCGCAACCAGCTGGTACCGGTCGAGATCGAACATTTGGGGCAACTCGAGTATTGGGCCGCGCCCGAGACTTTGGATCAAACTGACACAAGGGCTCCAGGCCTGGTGCATCTGCTGTCGCCCTTCGATCCCCTGATCATTCAGCGCAAGCGGCTGGCACAGCTATTTGACTATGACCATAGGTTCGAAGCCTATCTGCCGAAGCAAAGGCGTGTATTCGGGTATTTCGCACTTCCGGTACTGATCGGCGATCAGGTGGCGGCGGTGATCGATCTGAAAACGGATCGGATGCAGAAAAAAATGCTGCTGCAGCAATGGACCTGGATTGCGGGTGAATCCAAGCAGCGGCGGCGGCTGATCGAGGCAGCGCTGGATCGCTTCGGCCGCTTCCAGCTCGCCTGAATTCGCGCCACAAAGGCCGCCCGGTTATGACATAAGGGTGGCGTGGACCCTTCAGACGACAGTTGCGGCGGCGACATGACGGGTGTGCGCGGTCAATCAGCAGGAAATTTGCAGTGTCCTCTCAACAAGACGCGTTGTCATATGCACCGTCGCGCGGGCTCGTGCGGGCGACGATGATGCTCGGTGGCGCGCAACTTGCCAATGTCGTCATGACCATCGCGCGAATGAAAGTCATTGCGGTGATGTTGGGCCCGGTGGGGGTCGGTGTGCTCGGCATGTACGGCAACTTGATGGAAGCGATCGCCGTTTTTGCCGGCCTCGGCATGAACACCAGCGGCGTCCGCCAACTTGCCCGCGTCAGCGGCGGCCTCGAGCAGTCGGCGGTGCGCCGACTGCTCCTGCTTTCGCTTGCGGCCCAAGGCGCGCTGGCCATGTCGGCGGTCTGGTTATTGCGCCGGCAGCTTGCCGTCGCCGTTTTCGGTGACCCTGCACGATCATATGAGGTCGGGTTGGTCGGCGTTGCGGTATTTTTCACTTTGCTGGCGCTATCTCAGACGGCCGTACTTCAAGGCTTTCGACACGTCGCCGATCTCAGCCGCGCGACCATTTTGACAAGCATCATCGGCACCATCGTCGGTCTCGTTGCCGTCTGGATTAAGCGCGAGGACGGATTGGTTCTGTTTCTGATCATCCAGCCATTGACGGCAACCACCGTGGCGTTCCTCTACGTCCGCAGAATTCCCATTCAGGCAGTGCCGATGCGCGCAGCGTTGGAGCGGCTGGACGTGTGGCGCACAATGGTGAAGCTAGGCGCCGTCTTCATGTTGGCCGGGCTTATCGCCAATGCCACTTTGTTAGTCGCGCGCGCCATCGTCGCTCATGAAATCGGACTGGCAGCCGCCGGCTTCCTGGCAGCTTCTTGGGGCATCTCCATTCAGTCGATCGGCTTTCTTTTCGCATCGATGTCAGCGGACTTTTATCCCCGCATGACCGAGGTCATTGCGGCGCCGAAAGCAGTGGTGCGGTTGGTCAATGATCAGGTTCAACTGAGCCTCGCGATCGCCGGGCCTTTTCTGCTGCTGTTGATCGGGTTGGCGCCATGGCTGGTGGTATGGCTTTTCTCCGATGACTTCAAACCTGCCGCACCGCTCATGCAATGGCAGTTGGCCGGCAACATTTTCAGATTGGCGAGTTTGCCAATCAGTCTGACGTTCGTCGCCGGCGCGCGGATGGGCACATTTGTGGCAGCCGAAGTGCTGCTTAATGCGTTATTTCTAGCTCTTCTTTGGTTTGGCCTTACGCCTTTCGGTGTCGAAAGCGCCGGCCCGGCTTTTCTGTTGGCGTTCGCAATTTACACCGTGGCGCTGACTTTCGCCGCGCACAAGCCGATCGGCTTTGTGTGGCAACCGCGTTCCCTGTGGCTCGTTTGCGGTCATGCCGCGTTGACGGTGTCGGTGTTGGCCTTAAGCCATCGCAGCCCATGGATGGGCGCCGTGGTGGGCATTTGTTCTGCGCTGGCGAGCGGTGCTGTGGGGCTTCGCATCGTTGTCGGCAAGAGCGCTGCGGAAAACCGCGCGGCCGTTATTATTACGGATCTCTTCAGGACTGTCGGGTGGCCGATAAATCGCTGACGCCCGCGCGGACGCGCCACGGGAAATCTGGAACGACCTTTGAACTTCTCAGCCAACCTGGGGCGTACGATCCGTTGAGTGACCGGAACGTTTTTCGTCAAGTCGCGTTGAAATGGCTCTACGACAGTCACTCGTTGATCTGTCAATAGTCGAGCAAAAGCACCGATGCCGCACCGCGCAAAGCCGCAGTGCTTCGGACTGTTTGTCCAAAATCCAGGAGCAATCTCATGAAGAAAATTTACGTATCCGCTTTGGCGTTGTCATTGATGAGCGGGTTGGCTGTTGCCCAAACCGCGCCGACAACTCCACAAAGTTCAACTGAACCGAAGACCAATTCTGACATGCCGCCGCCGGCTGCACAGACACCGCCGGCGCCGATTCCTAGTGCTGCACCTCGCGTCCTTTCGTCAGCACCGGCACAAAGCATGTCGGTCACCAATTGGTACAAGCAATCGGTTTATGATCAGACGAGCGCTTCCGTGGGCCAGATCATGGACGTGCTGTTGGATCAAGACGGCAAGGCAACCGCTCTTGTCGTCGGCGTCGGCGGCTTCCTGGGTATGGGCGAGCACAATGTCGCCGTTCCGTTCAACGCGGTGAAATCCACCATGCGGGATGGCAAGGCCTACCTGACGATCAGCTCGACAAAGGATCAGCTGAAGAGTTCACCCGGACTGAGATATGACAATAACGCAGCAACCTGGGTTGCCGACACGGCAACGACGACAGCGCCTGCAAAATCGATTTCTAAATAAGCGCTGCCAAGTGAGCCATAGTTATTAGTTGCGAGTTGGCGGAGCGGCGTTCCTGGTTCCATAGATCCGGGTTACGCCGCTCAAATCGCCAGGCTGTAGTTGGCGGAAGTTTTCTGCATACCTGAACGACATCAGTTGGCCTTCCGGTGAGGGATGATCGAGACCAATGGCGTGGCCGATCTCGTGCGCGAGCGTATATCGGAGATCGTAGGCGGCGAGATTTCCGTCGAAACCGATTTTCCACGGCTGATCGGGATTGAGACAAATGAGCGAACGGCGAATAGAGTGCGGTTCGCCGCTCGGTTTGTAATCGACATTTGCAAATGCCCGACCCGTAGGGACCGCTTGCGCGCCGATCACAATATCGGCCGATTTGGCATCGTCAATTTCCGCAAACTCGATATTTGCCGCCTGCTGCCATAGATCAAATGCGGCCTTCAGTTCGCGCTCAAACTGCGGGCGCTCAATATGTGATGCGCCCAGCAGGGTATCTATCGACACGATTTCCGAACAATTCCGCGCCTTATCAAAACTCATCGTATCTCGGGCAATGGCGTAGGTGACGCGCGGCGGATCTCCGGGTTTGGAACTCGCCCACCGGACCGTCGCGCCCTCCAACTGCAGCAGCTCAAAACCCATGAAATTCTGTGCCTCGGCTGAAGTCGCGCGAGCGGCAACAGAAAGGCAGCACCACAAAAGTGCACCAACACGTCGATTTACCATCTATCCCCCGCATTTATTGGCTTCGCGCTATGCTTCCCCCTTGGTGCATGTCGGCGCATTTCACCGATCAGCGTTTTTCTTGTTCGTTTTGCGGCCCCGCGCTTTGTCCAGTCGATCTGGCAGGCGTCAATTGCCGATCACTGTTGCCCAAATGCCGCGGCCTGCCGATCCGGGCGTAACGGCTTTGAGTTCAACCCAACATTGTTAATGCAAACGCCGCCGCGCAAATGAATTCTGGCGGCGATTTTAGTGTTTGCTAGGGACGGGTGCCAAGCGGTTGGTAAACGGGCTCTACGGACCATCCCCGGGGCACGGCGGCGCCAGCTAAGGGAACCTCGCAACCCCAAATCGAGCCCTGGCATTTTTACAGGTTTTTAGCGATGGCGCGCCACGCCTCGGTTAACGCCGCGCGGTGTTGCGGTGCGGCGACCGCGATCAAGCGTTCACCGCGTTCGACCACCGTCAGCCCGCGCAGATCGGCGGCGCCGTGCTCGGTCACCACGACGTCGATGGCGGTGCGCGGCAGCGAGCAGATGCCGTCGAGGCGCGACACGATGCGGGTGACTTCGTCGCGGCCGCCCGTTGCCGGCAGCGCGACGATGCTGACGCCGCCGGGCGAGAGTCCTGCGCCACCAGCATAGTCCGGCGCGCCGCCACATCCGCTCACCATGCGCCCGCCGAGCATCTCCAGGTTAGCTTGGCCGAACAGATCGACACTGAGCGCCGAATTGACCGCGACAAACCGGTCGAGCCGCAACAGCGATGCAGCAGCGTGCGTGATGTCGCAGCCCAACACTGCGAAATCGTCGCGATCCGCCAACCAATCGTAGTAAGCGGCTGTGCCGAGTTGGACGCAGCAGGTGTGCTTGAAGTCGGGATCGAGACTGCCGCTGTCAGCGAGTTTTCGTGCGCCGTCCGACAGCATGCCCGAGAATAACTTCAGCCCGCGTCGATCCGTCAATCGTGCCATCAGTGCGTCCGGCACTTTGCCGAGGCCGATCTGCAACGTCGCGCCGTCGTGCACGAATCCGGCGAGCACGCTGGCGATGGCCTCGGCCTGCGGCGATGGCGCGCCGACATCATACGCACAAAGCGACGCATCGATTTCGGCCACCGCCGCAAAGCGCGCCAACGGCATCGAGGCACTGTGCCTGAGGCGAGGCACGCGCGCATTCATGACCGCCAGCACCCGCCGCGATTTAGCCACGGCAGCGGGCGTGAACTCGACGGCCGGGCCAAGCGAGCAAAGTCCATCGGCATCCGGCAGCGATACGTGCACGATCGTCGTATCGAACTGCAGATCACGCTGCAGATGGCGGCCAAATGCACTGTAACTCATCGGCAGGTGGCGATATCTGCCGCTTGCCTGTGCTTCAGCTGTCGTAGGTGGCGCGAACATGCTGGTCCACGTCGTGTTCTCGGGCAAGCGCTGCAACGGAATGGCGTTGACGCCCGGCACATAACTCGCAGTGATGGCCAGCGGCGGCGCATCCGCCCCACACAGCGCCTCGGTCAATCCGCGTGGCTCGGCGGTGGAACCCGGCAGATAAACGCGCTCGCCGGGTGCCAATAGACCGACCAACGCCTGCAGCGATGCTGCATGTTTCGGCCGCGGGCCGCTGACGGTCGGACGATACGCCATGCTGGTTGATCCAATTGCGCTGCTGCTAACCTTGTCCCGCCAGCCGGGCGGCGCGTGCCAGCAACTGTTGTGCCTGCTTCAGATGGGGAATGTCGAGCGTCTTGCCGTCGAGGCCGACGACGCAGAAGGCAATAACGCCGCGTTGACGAGCGCGTCGGCATTGGCGGCGAACCTGTTGCCGAGCTTCGTCTCGCGGTCACCGGACACGAAGAGAAAAGGTGTGTGCGTCATGCTTTTTTGCTTCCCGCACGATTGGCTGTCGCGAATGGTCCGCCAGCGTAAGCCGGGAAAATACCGCTGACCACGGCAGCCACATCAGCCAGTGCCTTGTCGCCAATGTCTTCGCGCAGCGCAAACCGCACCGCGGCCTCGGACATGGCCATCACCGCACCGTCGTCATCCAGGCCCGCCGCACGCGCCTTGTTGTCGGCCTCAACGAGGTTGGCCAGGAACGATGTCGCGCCGCGCCGGATAAAAGGTGTCGCGCGTAATTTGGCAGCCAGCGTCAACGCCCTTGCGCGAGCCTCCTCATCGCCGTCGGGGAGTACGATTTCCATAGCCGTTCCCAGTGTCGGCGAGCCCCGCACATAAATCCCTGACGCCGCCGACACACGTTCTTGCGGCGACTGTAGCAACACGAATTTGTTGCCATCGCCACGTTGTTGATGCGGCGACACGATCACCATGTCTGCGGTCGCAGCGGCACGCGGCGGCAATAGCCCAATACTGGCTTTGGCAAAGGCCACAGTCAGTTGCTGCGCCGCCGGGCCATTGGCCAGCATCACCACGCGTGGCGTGCCGGCCCGCGCAAATGGCGCCGTCAACTTGTCCGCCCGTTGGCGGTCGATGAACAGCGTCGTGATCATGCGGCCCGCGGTCGGGTCGCCGATCAGATCCATGAAGCATTCGATCTCGTGGTCTGAGCCTTTGCCGATCTGCAACGCGGCACCGCCGATCACCGCGCGAATGATAGCATGATAGGCGGGATATCGCTGAGTGACGGCAGCCGGATAACCGTAGTGGTCGGCGATAGTCTGCACGATATCGGGCGCGGCGAAGTCGAACGGCTTGGGATCGAGCTTTTTCTTGAGGTCGCGGCGCCGGCGGCTCATGGCAAGTTCGCTGGCCCTCACGCTTGCGCGCGCCAGCAATTCGGGCGGCGGCGACAGTTCGTCCACTAATCCCCACGCGAGCGCCTCTTGCGGCGCAATCGATCTGCCGCTCAGCAAATATTCCAACCCTTTGTCCGTGCCGATCAACCGTGGCAGCCGCTGTGTGCCGCCGGCGCCGGGCAACAGACCCAGCAATATTTCAGGTGTGCCGAGTTGCACGTCGGGACTGTCTGCGACGATGCGGCACGTGCACGCCATGGTGAGTTCCAGTCCACCGCCGAATGCCAGTCCGTTGATCGCCGCGACCGTCGGCTTCGCCAGCGCTTCCAATCGCACGAACAAGCGACCGAGCCGGCCCGTCATCGCCCGTAATTCGTCGCGCGACAGCGTCGTCGCTGCCGTCGTGAAGCCACGCACCATGTCGAGATCGGCGCCGGCCAGGAACGAACTCTTGCCCGACGTGATGACCGCGCTGCCGACCGTGCCGTCCGTCGCAATGCGATCGATCAGCGCATCAAGCGCGTCCATCAGCGCCCACGAAAACACGTTCATGCGGCGGCCGGGCATGTCGATGGTGGCCACCAGCACGCCGTCAGTCAATCGGGTGCTGATCAGCGTTGCCGGATCGTCAGTTTTGTGGGGCGCGGTGGACATGCAATTTGCCTCGGCGACTGGGACTCATGGAATCTGCAACGCAATCGCCACCCGCTGCCGCCCCTGTGACGACGACCGAGCGTCCTGCCAATCCGCGCACGCAAATCGACCGGTCGATCAGTCTCAATCGGATCTGTAGCCAGTTATTAAACGATAACGCCTCGACGGGCTGGCCACAAGGCGCGGACCGCTTCATCAGTTCGGCCAGCGCCGCCGGAATTCGCGGAGTTGAATTCAACGATTGACGCAACAAGTGCCATGTCTACGTTGCGAAAGCCCATACCGGGAATGCAGGGGACACACTATGAAAGCAGTCACGCGACGCAGTGTCCTGTTGGCCACCGCAGCCCTGGCGGCGATGGGCAGCCGCGGCTCGGCTGCCGCATACCCTGAGCGCACGGTCAGGATCGTCGTTCCATTCGCGCCCGGCGGGCCAACCGACATCATGGCACGCCTCGTGGCGGCGCGCCTTGGCGAACGCTTCAACGGCACGTTCGTCGTGGATAATCGTCCGGGCGCTGGTGGCAATATCGGCATGAGCCTCGTGTCCCATGCCGAACCCGATGGCTACACGCTGATGATCATGTCGAGTGCGCTCGTCGTCAATCCCGCGCTTTACAAGAACGTGCCTTACAATCCGGCCACTGATTTTACCCCCATTGCCGAACTCGGCACCTCCCCGAACGTGTTTCTTGCGACGCCCGCATCGGGCATCACGTCGATGGCCGATATCGTCCGCCGCGCCAAAGCCGATTCCAAAGCTCTCGTCTATGCCAGCCCCGGCATTGGCACGACCCCGCATCTATCAGGCGAATTGCTCAAGCTGGCGGCCGGCTTTGAGATGGTCCACGTGTCCTACAACGGCGCCGGTCCGGCCATCCAAGCGTTGTTGAGCAATTCGGTGCCCGTCGCGTGCGTATCGTTGCCGCCGGCGCATGCGCTGATCGCTGGTGGTCAGCTGAAGCCGCTTGCCGTGACCAGCCGCAATCGTTGGTTCGATCTCAAGGACGTGCCGACGATGACCGAACTCGGCTACGCCGATTTCGTGACCGATACGTTCCAATCATTCCTCGCCCCAGCCAAGCTTCCGCAGGCGATCGTCGACGCACTGGAGAGTGCGGTGCTTGCCATTCTCCGCGAACCCGTCGTGGCCGAACAGCTGCAGACCAATGGTTTTGAAGTCATAGCCCACGGCGCCGACGGCATGGCCCAACGCATCCGCGACGAAGTCCCCAAATGGCGCGCCATCATCACCAAAGCCGGCATCAATCCGACGTGACGTATTTCGCTGTGCGCACAGCAATGTAGTGAAATGCGATGCTTGGCTCGGGGCTCCAGCAAACGATGCCACGACCATCCGTGCCGTCGGAATTATAGTTCTGATGCCGACATTGTTTGCGGTTGGCCAATGTCCGGAAACGGAGTGCGGATGTCGGCGATCTCGAAGCCGAGAACAAATTATTCACTTCTCGCGTAAGAACGGGATTCGTTTGCAATATTGAGGACCGTTATTCAGGTGAAAAAGGTCAATGTCACTGAGGTCCTGCTCCGCTGCCTTGATTACCCATTTGTAAATTGGGGACTGCACGTCGGCAGGTTTTGCAAGTGCGATGTGATCAAGGCTGAACGCGCGAACGTCGTCCGTTATATTCCTTATTGGTTCCTCTGACGACGCTGCACCGACTACCGCCACGACATTCAGATATTTGTCCTCGATCGCCGCATGCAGGCGCACGCTTCGGCATCCATTCCGATCACCCTTCACTCCTTGGCTGGCACGAAATTCATTTAGCATTTCCAAGTATAAATTATCCTTCTTCAAGGACTCAAGTAATGGGTCTGACATTCCCAGAACAGATTTGAGCCAAGATGCCATGTCCGCTATTTGCACACCGACTACGGGGGTGCCAAGGGTGATGACAAACCCATTTTGCGCCCTCTGGGGATGACCAAGCTGCTCGTTGACAAGTGTGATGTAGGTGGCCACGACGTTTCCACCTAGGCTATGCGCTATGAATCCGATTGTCCGATATTCTGCCCTTCGAAGCGGTTTCATCTCTTCGAATACGGCTTTTGCAACGGATTTGAAGCTGCCATTGGTGCGCTTTGCCCAAGTCAACATTTCTGTGGTATAATTCAATCTGAATATATCAATTTTTCTATTTGGAAGACCTTTAAATGTTCTTTGGAACCGATTTACAAAATCAAAATTAGTGGTCGTGTTTAAAAACGTTTCGTTGCTTCCCCAAATGCCGTGAACAAATACGATAGCGTCAAGGTCGCGGCACTTACCGGCAACTGTGATGTCGCAGGCAACATCCACTTTTTCGAGGGTTACCGCTTTTTCCGCGGCGACGGAGAGGGAGAAAAGACCTAAAAAATAACTTGCCAAAACAATCGATCGAATATGTTTCATCGGTGAAATCCTTTTGTTTGCAAAAAATCCCTTAG
>JANXWC010000031.1 GCA_025351355.1 Hyphomicrobiaceae bacterium | reverse complement strand
GCCGCCGATCATGACGAGGATTGCCAGCGCACCCGGTGCCAGCAACATCACGTCAGCGAAGCGGATCAGCAGAAACCCGCCGGCATTGATGACGCCCGCATGCAGGAGCGCCGAGACGGGCGTTGGGGTTTCCATCACCTCGGTAAGCCACCCGTGCGTCGGAAACTGCGCGGACTTCAAGAGTGCCGCCGCCGCCAGGAAGCCCGCCCCAGCGATCACCAGTCCGCCGCCGTGTCCGGCGCGTGCGGCGCTCAGGATTTGCGCAATGTCAGTCGTGCCGTAGGCGAGCGCGAGAAGCACCGTCGCGGCGATCAGCGATGCGTCGCCCATCCGCGCGGTCAAGAACTTCTTGGCCGCCGCGCGCCGCGCAGCGATCCTGTCCGGATAGAACAGCAAAAGTCGGTGCAGGGAGAGGCTCGTCGCTACCCAGGCCAGCACGAGCTGCACTAGGTTGCCCGACAGCACCAGGAGAAGCACCGAGGCCAGCGTCGTGCAGAGCCAGCCAGTGAACGCGCCCTGCCGCGCCTCACCGTCCAGATAGGTCGCGGCGTACCGCACCACGACCCAGCCGATGAACGAGACCAGGAGGAACATTGCGACGCTGACCGCGTCGAGCCGGATCGACAGACCAAGGCCGTGCAGCCCGATCAGGCGGCTGTCCCCCGGCCCGTGCAGGATAAGCAATCCTGCTGAGACCGCCGCTACCACCACGGCGACAAGTGCCGAGGCTTCAGCCAACCGAGGAAGGATGCGCGGCCGGCGGCCAGGGTTCACGAAGCCGATGGCCGCGCTCAGAAGCAGCGCCAAGCGGGCGGCATTGGGCAGAAGATCGATTGGCAAAGGTTTTCCCCTTCAACGCACCGTGCGGGTCGGGGAAAAAGGTATCTGCCATGCCCGGCATTAAAAAATTCATTGTTTTGGACATATTGTTCTGTTTTATAGAACGTTATGAAAAGCCTGAACTTCAATCATCTCCGCTATTTCTGGGCGGTCGCGCACGAAGGCAGCCTCACGCGAGCCGCCGAGCGACTGAATCTGTCGCAGTCTGCGCTATCGGTGCAGATCCAAAAACTCGAACACCAGATGGGTCACCCGCTATTCGAGCGTGTGGGCAAGCGGCTCGTCCTGACCGAGGCCGGACAGATCTCGCTGGACTATGCCGACACCGTGTTCAAGGCGGGCGACGAATTGATGAGCACCCTCGACGGGCGGCCTCAGGCCAGCCGCCAAGTCTTGAGGGTCGGCGCGCTTACGACTCTGTCGCGCAACTTCCAGCTTGAGTTCCTGCGCCCTCTGGTCGGTCGCGCGGACGTCGAGCTGATTTTGCGTTCCGGCACGACACGCGACCTGCTCGCGCAGCTCGAAACTCATGCTATCGACGTGGTTCTTTCCAATAGCGCAGCCCAACGAGACGCACGCGCGCCATTTCGAAATCACCTGCTCAACCAGCAGCCCGTCAGTCTGGTCGGCCGGCCCAGATCCCACAAGACTCCGTTCCGCTTTCCCGACGACCTGCGAACCGAGCCGATCCTGCTACCGAGTCTCGATAGCGACATCCGGGTCGGCTTCGACCGCCTACTGGATCTGGCGGGCATCCGGCCCATCATCCTGGCTGAAGTCGACGACATGGCGATGTTGCGCCTGCTCGCTCGTGAGCGCGAAGGGGTAACGCTCGTGCCGCCGATCGTCGTGCGCGACGAACTGGAATCCGGGGTACTGGTCGAACACTGTAGGATCCCGCAGCTCACGGAGAGCTTCTACGCCATTCTTCAGAACCGCCGGTTTCCCAACCAACTTCCTGGCGACTTGCTGGCCAGATATGCGCGGCCGGCAACATCTCTTTCCATCGGTTGACGGGACGCTAGAGCCGCCCGGATCGCTGGACGCAACTTCGTGCGGGACAGGTCAGGCGTTAGGGCACGCGTCGCGTCATGATCTTTACTGAACGGGCAAATGATAACCGGTCGCCGTCAATATTACCCGTATTTTCCCGATCGGAAACTTCCCGCGATCAGGCGTATCAGCCCCGCACTGCCGTGCGCCTCGACCGTCCCCGCCGATTTGTACGCCGGACTTCGTTGCGGCTCACCGCCCCATAGATCCGCCCTTAACGATCGGCACCGCGGGTCATTCAATTCGTCTGAGGCGGTGAAGCGGAGCGGAAGGACTTGGCGAATACCGCAGGTGTACAGATAGCGGACGGCGAAAACTTCGCCGAACCTGCGCTATTGCCGCCGAGGGTACCCCCTCATTCCCATTCAATTGTTCAACAGACCCGTAAGAGCCTGTTTTCATTTGGAAAACCTGTCCAGCCGCATCGCATTTCCCGTCAGCCTTACCGTAAAAAATTCGGGCTGTTGATTTCATTGG
>JANXWC010000173.1 GCA_025351355.1 Hyphomicrobiaceae bacterium | reverse complement strand
TTGGACCGGCATTAATCCGCGGTCGTCATTCCGGTATCGCCAAGGTGGCTTCGACCGGATTGTCCGCTCACATTTGCATGCGGGCGAAAAAACTGCGGCACGGCTCCCGGCCGGAAGTCATGCCCGCTCATGAGCCGCCCCCTCGTGACCTGGGATGCGCTGATTGTTGGCAGAAAATCAGGGTTTGCGCGACTGGGTAGGTGCCTAGTTGACGGCGCCTCGTTGGGACCGGCGTGGAGAACACCGCCATTGCTCGCCTGCAATGCGATCCGAATAATTTCACAAATTCACCGATTGGGCCGGTTCATGCATCAAGATGTACGACCTGCATTGTAACTCACCCCAAGGTCATCCCACCCCGCCTCACTCACCCCGCCTCACATGGGCAGGCGTGAGCCGTGGTAGGAGAAATAGTTGTCGAGGGCCGATACAATCGAGCCAGAAACTTTCTCGCGCCAGGTATCAGAGCGCAAATTCTCGGCATCGGCGCGGTTGGTGACATAGGCCAACTCGATCAGCACCGACGGCATCTTCGCGCTTTTCAGGACGCGGAAGCCGGCTTCGCGATCGGGATTGTTCATCATATTGGTGGTGGCGCCCATCGTCTCGACAACGGTGTTGGCGAAAATCTTGGTACGTTCCTTGTTGACGACCAGTTCCTTCAACGCGAGGTCGGTCAGGAAGCCCTTCACGGAACTGACGTCCTCGTCGCCTTGGGCCTTGACCATGCTCAATTCCTTGCCGGAGAGCACGTCATAGCCGACTTTACCTTTGGCGGCGCGCTGCAGTTCGTTGGCTACGTTGTCGCGCAGCGAGTAGATCGTGGCGCCGCGTGCACTGGAGCCGGCATAGTCGGCATGTACGGCAATAAACAAAGCGGCCTTGGAGCGGTCGGCGAAATCGCGGCGTTCGTCGAGTTCGACGAAGGTGTCAGACTCGCGCGTCATGAGCACTTTGTAGCGGCCGCTGGCCTCCAACTTGTCGCGCAGCTTCAGCGAGAACGCGAGCACCACGTCCTTTTCGACCGTGCCGTATTTGCTGGCGCCCGAGTCGTGCCCGCCATGGCCGGGGTCGATGACAATGATTGGTTTGAAGATATTGACGTTGCGCTGCTCCGGGCGCAACGCGGGTCGTGGCAACGGCGGTTGCAGGCCGGCAGCACCGAGACCGGATGCACTTGCATTTTGCAGCAGTGGACGCTTGGCGGTGGTAACACCTATTTTCGCAGCACTTTCGGCCGGTACGATTTCCAGCACGAGTCTGGGTGCGTGCGATCCGTCCTTGGCTTTTTCGATGGCGGCCTTCTCGACCACCACGGGCGCTGTGACGTCGATCACCACGCGCATTTTGCCGGGTGCCGACAGGCCGCCGCGAAACGATTGTACGAGGCCGACGGGAGTGGAGCCGGTCAGTATCGGCAGCTGGACCTTGAGATCGGGCAGTTCGACGATGACGCGATTGGGATTGGAAAGCGAGAAAACCTGGAAATCGACCGTTTTCTCGAGGCCGATGACGAACCGCGTGCGCGAGTTATCGCCAGCGAGAGCAGCGGCTTTGTTGCCACCCAACATAGCTGGCGCGTCAAGTACGGCTGACGAGGCCTCCTGAGCGTACGCGCTGGCCAGCATCGGCAGGCAAGACAGTGTGCTAATCGCCAGATAGCCGGCGAGTGCACGCAGACAAGGAACCTCACGGTGCAAAAATATGCGCCGCACAACACCAGACCACATTTCCTTCGACCCCCGTGAACGCTTACACAAGCGGGTAAGTCATGCAGTCGTGCCGGACAAAAATGGCTTTTTGCGGCAGACTGTAAGGCGTTGTTATGAGTGGCCATGGTTAATGTTTGATTAATTGCGGTTGGGTTCGGTGATTTTTGACTCACGCCGACAGCGTGCCCGGCATCCGCTATCGGTACCGAGCAGACGAACGTCAGAGTTGGCCCGCGTTGCGGTAGCGGATCATGTAGCTGTCCATGGTGAAATCGGCGACGCTGGTCCACAGATAGGCATCGGCGCGGAACGCCACGTAACTGTCGTACATCTTCTTGAACGCGAGGTTTTTCTCGCCGATCTCCTTGTAGAGATCGTTGGCCGCTTTCCAACTGGCGTCCATGACTTCCGGCGGGAACGGCTTCAACACTGCACCTGCCGCGACGAGGCGTTTCAGGGCCCCCGGATTGATCGCGTCGTACTTGTTGGCGATCCAGCTGTTGACCTCGGCGGTGGCCGACGCCAGCGCTTCCTTGTACTGCTTCGGCAACTCGTTATATTTGTCGTTGTTGCAGATGAAGCCGAGCGTCGACGACGGCTCCCACCAGCCGGGATAGTGATAGAACTTGGCAACCTTGACGAAGCCGAGCTTTTCGTCGTCGTAGGGGCCGATCCATTCGGCGCCGTCGATGGTGCCCTTTTCGAGTGCCGGATAAATGTCGCCCGCCGCGATCTGCTGCGGCACCACGCCGAGGCGCTGCATGATCTTGCCGGCAAAGCCGCCCATGCGGAACTTCAGACCCTTAAGGTCTTCGACGGTTTTGATCTCCTTGGAGAACCAGCCGCCCATCTGACAATTGGAATTGCCGGCGGGGAACATCGTGACGTTGTAGGCTTTAAGGAAGTCATTGAGCAGCTTCATGCCGCCGCCCTCCTGCAGCCAGGCATTGTGCTGGCGCACGTTCAAGCCGAACGGCAGTGCGGATGCAAACACGAACGTGTCGTCCTTGCCGAAATAATAATACATGGCGGAATGGCCGCATTCGACGGTGCCGTTCTGCACGGCATCGAGCACCTGCAATCCCGGCACCAATTCGCCCGCCGCGAACGTCTGAATTTGGAATTTGTTGTCGGTCAATTCGGCGACGCGTTCCCCTATCCGCAGCGCGCCGCCGTGCAGCGCGTCGAGTGATTTTGGCCAGCTGGTCGTCAGCCGCCATTTGATCTCCGGGTTGGATTGGGCGATCGCGGGCGCGGCAACGGTCGTGGCGCCAACGCCGCCGACGGCTGCACCCTTGATGAACTTGCGCCTGTTGAAACCTGCCATTCATTCCTCCCAAATCACAGAAAAGACGCCTCCCGACCGGGAGGCGTCTCGATCGATTTCGCCGATCTCAGAGCTGACCGGCGTTGCGGTAGCGGATCATGTAGCTGTCCATGGTGAAGTCGGCGACGCTGGTCCACAAATAGGCGTCGGCCCGGAACCCGACATAACTGTCGTAGATCTTCTTGAAGGCCGGATTCTTCGCGTTGATCTCCGCGTACAGCTCATTGGACGCTTTCCAACAGGCGTCCATGACCTCCGGCGAAAAGGGCTTGAGCACCGCTCCTGCGGCAACGAGCCGTTTGAGGGCATTCGTATTGACGGCATCATACTTCGCCGGCATCCAGTTGTTGGCTTCCGCGCAGGCGGAAGTCAGGGCCTCCTTGTAGAGCTTCGGCAATGCATTGTATTTTTCGGTGTTGCAGATGAAGCCGAGGCAGGCATTCGGCTCCCACCAGCCCGGATAATGATAGAACTTGGCGACCTTGACGAAGCCGAGCTTTTCGTCGTCGTAGGGGCCGACCCACTCGGCACCATCGATGGTGCCTTTTTCCAGCGCCGGATAGATGTCACCGGCGGCAATCTGCTGCGGCACGACTCCGAGTCGTTGCATGATTTTTCCGGCAAAGCCGCCGATACGGAACTTTAGACCCTTGAGGTCGTCGATCGTCTTGATCTCCTTGGAAAACCAACCACCCATTTGGCAATTGGTATTGCCGCCGGCGAACATGGTCACGTTGTAGGCCTTCAGGAAATCGTTGAGTAGCTCGATGCCCCCGCCATGCTGCAGCCAGGCATTGTGCTGGCGTGGATTCAAGCCGAACGGCAACGTCGTGCCGAACACAAACGTGTCGTCCTTACCGAAGTAATAGTACATGGCCGTGTGGCCGCATTCGACCGTGCCATTTTGCACTGCGTCGAGCACCTGCAGACCAGGCACGATCTCACCACCGGCAAAAGTTTGGATCTGGAACTTGCCGTCGGTCAGCTCAGCGACGCGTTTGCCGATCAACTCGGCGCCGCCATGCAGCGTATCAAGCGACTTGGTCCAGCTTGTGGTCTGCCGCCATTTCACTTCCGGTAAACTCTGTGCGATGGCGGGCGCTGCAACCGCTGTTGCGCCGATACCACCGGCCGCGGCGCCTTTGATGAACTTGCGTCGATTGAATCCTGCCATTTTTGTATTCCCTCCCGAGGATGCCGATATCGGCTTTGTCGCAGATTGCCACTGCTGTCCAACGATCATTTCATTTTGCCGCCGCCCCCGCAACGGTAAGCAGACGAGCATAGCCATGATCGATCGTTTCCCGCAGCAGCGTGTGATAGGTGGCGAACGCGGCATCCGCCGGCTTCACCTCGCCGAGCTGCAATCCTTCGAAGCTTGCGCGCTGCGCATAGACGATGGGTGCCGAGACGGGTATCAGCATGGCGCCTGATTTGTGCTGGGTGGTGATGATGCCGCGCATCGTGCCGAGCCGATCGGGTTGCGATAGCACGACCATGCGCATGGCGCCTTTCGTCAGCGAAACCAGATGGATATACATGGATGAGGCGGGAATGTAGACGCGGCCACGATGGGCATAACTGGGGTCGGGCCGGTTGCGCTCCTCGAAGGTCAGGCTGGGCCATGCGTCTTCCCAGACGATGTCGGTGCGAAAAGCCATGATATGGTCGGGGCGCGAAAAATCCGGCCGTAGCGTCAAGTAGCAGCCGATATAGTGATCAACGCCTTGCCGAGTGTAAGCGCCCATGTAGACTGGCGCGATGTCGCCGCCCATGCCGGCCGCGGGGCTTGGTGCAACGGTCAGTGACGGCCGTTCGCCCGTCACAGCCACGCTGCCCGGTACCTCGCCCAGGTAGGTTGCCTGCACGGCCTCGTAATCGAGGCCCAACACCATGCAGATATCGAATAATGTCTGCTCGCGCACGGATTTGCCGGACAGCAGATTTTGTACGGTCTTTTCGTGACAATCGGCAGCGTCCGCCAACTCGGCCTGATTGATCTTCTTTTCGATCATGGCCGTGCGGATGAGCGCGATGGCTTTGTCCTGGGGTGTCGCAGGCCCTTTCCTGCTGCCTGTTCGCATGTGCCGTCGACCCCGGATGATCCAATTCCAATTGCTCTTACTTACCGGCTTTTGCGGCAAATTTGCAATTGGCATTCCCGGTGTTTGCCGGCGGCTGTCCCCCGATGATCTGCACATTCCCGGCCGGACGCGGCAATGTCGGGCATCGGCGGCAGATGATCCGCCCTGCACAACCGCCTTGGAGAGAGACATGCGCCACCCGATCGCCCCCACCGCCTTCGCCGCCCTGTTGCTGGCGGCTGCCGCTGCAACGCCCGCGACGGCCATCGAAACCATCGATTGTTCACGCGATCGCAGTCCCGCTGAGCGGACGATCTGCTCCAGCCAACGTTTGCAAGTGTTGGATGCGCAGGTAACTGAATCGTATGCGGACATTATGCTCGACAGCCACATCAAGGGCAGCGTCAAGCACGCCGTGCACGAGAGCCAGCTCGACTTCCTGAAGCGTCGCGAGGCCTGCGGACGTGACGTGGAATGCTTGACCGAGGTGATGGGGCGGCGCTCGACCCGCATCAACTACTATCGCTGATAAACGCCACCAATTGGCCTCGTATTTGAGGAGACGACAATGCACACACATACGATCCGAATGATCCCCGTCCTGGTGCCCCTGCCGTTTCTGTTGCTGAGTGCCCCTGTCAGTGCCGCCCCGCCCGTCACCTATTTCAGCGGTATCGATTGCAAGAAAGATTTTGGGCCGGCAGTCGACGCCATCTGCCGTCACGACGGTTTGCGCTTTCTCGACGACAAGATCGCGCAAAGATACTCCGAGGCCTACGCGCGGGCCTGGTGGGTGGGTAAGCGCCATCTGAAAACGGATCAGCAGAAGTTTCTCGCCAGCCGTGACGCGTGCGGTGTCGATACAAAGTGCCTGTTGGCCGTCATGCAGCGGCGCGTCCAGACGATCGGTATCTCGCGCTGGAGTTGATAGAAAACGCCGACGGGCTGCCCTCAGATTGCTCCCCCCAGCAACACGAGGGCGGCCAGCAGCAAAATTGCATCCATCAACAGGCGGAAGTGATCGGCGTCGATTTTCAGCATCAGCCGCTTTGACAGCCACGAGCCGACCATCAGTGCCGTGCCGACCAGCAGACCTTGCAATATCGTTGGCAGCGGCAGCGCGCCAAATGAACGGAAGACGCCGGTTTTTGTCGCGCCCATCAGCAGTGACGCCATCGCTTCAGTCGATACGAACGCGCCCTTGACCAGTCCATAGGCGAGGAAAAACGGCGTATTGATCGGTCCGATCGAAATCACCAATCCCGATAGAAAGCCGATACCGAGGCCGACCAGTGCCATGCCGGCGAGCCCAATCCGCAAGCCCGCCGCCAGCAACCAGCGCCGCACCGGGATCATGGCGAGAAAAAAGACGCCAAGCGCGATTTGAATATGCGCCCCGTCCAACGCGACCAGCGTGCGTGCACCGAGGGCTGTCATGGGAATGGCGGTCGCTGAGAACGCGGCAACCACGCGCCAGTCGACCTCGCGCCACCACACCGCTGTTCGCGACAGGTTGGCCATCAACCCGGCGATCGCCATGACCGGCACGGCATCCTTGGCCCCGACCGTGTAAACCAGCGCCGGCATCAACATGATCGACGAGCCGAAGCCGACGATGCCACCGATGGTGCCGGCGAGCAGGGCCAAAACGAGAACTGCGATCCAGGTCATCGTCGTTTCGCCACGAAATTCATGCCACATTCAGTCCTTGTCGTGCCCTGCTGCGACGGAATTGCGCGGACGACCGCGTTGGGGCTGGTAATCAGGTTTGCACACACGACGCAAGGTGCGCGCACGACAGACGGGGGTAGGGAATGTCGACACGTACGGCCATGATCGCGCTCAGGCGCTTTGGTCTGGGCGCACGCCCTGGCGATATCGCCAAGGTCGGTGCCGATCCGCGCGGTTTCGTGCTGGCCTCATTCGACCGGCGCCATGAAATCCTGCTCGACGATCCCGATCTGGAGCCGAGCCATGTGACGTTTGCCGCCGCAGCGGTGGCGCAGCAACAGCAACGCCTCGCCCGCCTCATTCCGCGCGAGACAGTGCTGAGCAATGCACAGCAAGTGATCGCCGACAATTCGAAGCTCGACAACACCGAACAACGCGCCGCCGCACGCGCGCAACGGCCGCTGACGGAGATGGAGCAGAAGGCCACCGTCAAGACGCCCATGCAAAAGGCGGCGCGCATCCGCGTGGAGAACTTCGTCGACGAGGCGACAGTGCGCTTCCGGCATCAGGCGACGACCGACGCGGCATTCCCTGAGCGGTTGGCGATGTTCTGGTCGAACCATTTCTGCGTGCTGGCGCGTGGCCCCGTGCGCGGCATCGCCGGCGCCTACGAACGCGAGGCGATCCGGCCACATGTACTGGGCCGCTTCGTCGATATGTTGAAGGCCGCCGAACAGCATCCGGCGATGCTGATTTATCTCGATAACCAGCAATCATTTGGTCCCAACAGTCCGGCCGGCATTAATCAGAAAAAGGGTCTCAACGAAAATCTGGCGCGTGAAATTCTCGAACTGCATACGCTGGGCGTCGATGGCGGCTATACGCAGTCCGACGTCACAAACTTTGCGCGCATCATCACCGGGTGGACCGTCGCGGGATTGAATACGCCAGGCACGACCGCGGGAAGGTTCATCTTCGGCGCGCCGCGGCACGAACCGGGCCATTGGGCTGTGCTGGGTAAGACTTATATCAATCGCGGCTTGCAAACGGGCATCGAGTGCCTGGAAGACTTTGCGCGGCATCCGGCGACCGCGCGCCACATTGCACGCAAGCTGGCCGCCCATTTCGTCGCCGACGATCCGCCGCCTGGTTTGGTGGCGAAGCTTGAACGTAGTTTCAAAGACAGCGACGGCAATCTTGCGGAAGTGACGCGTACGCTGGTGACGGCAGATGAGGCGTGGGCGCCGGAAGCGAAAAAGCTGCTGCCGCCGATCGATCTGGTCATCGCTTTGTCGCGCAGTCTGCCTTACACGACGGGCGCCGGGGAAATGCTGCGGCTGTCGAACCAACTCGGTCAACCACTGTGGCAACCGGGCAGCCCGAAGGGATTTCCCGACGATGACAACGGCTGGACCAATCCGTCGGCGTTGAATGAGCGGTTGCGCATCGCCGAGCAGGTGGCGCGCGTGCTGGATAAAACGGTCGATCCGCGGCAACTCGCCGAAGCGGTGCTCGGCGCCGACATGCATCCACAGACACGCGAGGCGATTGCGCGTGCTGAAACGCGCGAACAGGGACTTGAATTGCTGATCATGAGTCCGGATTTCCAGCGCCGTTGAAATGTTCAAAGACACGAGAGCACCGATCATGGCCGACACGCATTCCTGCCTCGAAAATCTCGATCTCAACCGGCGCAGGCTGCTTCGCGGCGGCGCGGCAAGTCTGGCGCTGTGGAGCTTCATGCCGCGGGCCGCGATTGCCGGCACGCGTGATCCCCGACTGCTGACGATGGTGTTGCGTGGCGGGCTCGACGGGCTGTCGCTGGCAGCCCCAGTCGGCGATCCCGACTACGTGCGATTGCGGCAGCTGATCGCCATGCCGAGGCCGGGAGAAGCCGGCGGCGGGCTGGCGCTCAATGATCTGTTTGCGTTCAATCCGAACATGCCGTTCCTGCACGGGCTCTATCAGAAAAAACAAGCGCTCGTGGTGCATGCGGTGCACACGCCTTATCGCGAGCGCTCGCATTTCGACGGCCAGGACATGCTCGAAAACGGCGGCGCCGATGGTACGAAGTTGCGCGATGGCTGGCTCAACCGGGCGCTCGCCGGATTGCCCGCTGCCGGCAAGATCAGTCCGAAGGGGTTGTCGCTCGGGCCGGTGGTGCCACTGGTGATGCGCGGGCAGGCGGAGGTCTTGTCGTGGATCCCAAAGGTCTACAATCTGCCGCTGCGCGAAAGCACCGTCGGTCGGCTGATGGAACTCTATGTGCACACCGATCCCAGGCTGGCGCAGGCACTCACCAATGGACTCGAGATGGTGCGCGTATCGGACGCGAGTGCCGCCATACCCGGCGCGCCGGTGCCGGCGGTCCCGCAGCCGCAGCCCGGCGGGCTCAACGCCAATCGCTTCCGCGAATTCACCGAGGCTGCTGAAATGGCCGCCAAATTCATGAAGCCGCATGATGGTCCGCGCATCGGTGCGCTGTCGTACAACGGCTGGGATACGCATGCTAACGAAGGCGTTGTGCAAGGCGCGCTCGGCAATCGTCTGGGCGGGCTCGACGCGGCGCTGCAGACTTTGCATGACGGGCTCGGGCCCGAGGCGTGGAAAGACACGGTGGTGATCGTGGTGACCGAGTTCGGACGCACGGCGCGTGTCAATGGCACGGCCGGCACCGATCACGGCACGGCGACGACGGCGCTGTTCGTCGGTGGCGCGGTCAAGGGCGGGCGCGTGCACGCGGACTGGCCGGGACTGGCGGATGCCAATCTTTACGAGAACCGCGATCTCAAGCCGACGACCGATCTGCGTGCCATGTTGAAGGGCGTCCTGCGCGATCATCTCGGCATTCCCGACGGCGCGCTGGCCACCGCGATCTTCCCCGGCAGCGGCAGCGTCAAGGGCGTCGATGGCTTGATCGCCTGAGGGCGTTGCGGCGTTTCCCAATCGTCCTGCTATCGACAGTGTTTCCAATTCGGGCATGATGGCGCTGGATTGCCGAGGGGATAGCGTATGGCGACGGCGTTGCAGGAAGTTCTAGCGGTGCGCAGGCAGAGCAGTCCGCAACTTGATGAGGTGGCGATCAACGGCGCCGATCCAGTTCTGTCGACCTCGTTCAAGATCGGCGAAACGTGTGCGGCTGTGTTGGCTGGCGTCGGCGTGGCCGTCGCCGACCTCTGGCAGATAAAGTCCGGTCGGCGTCAACAGGTCTCGGTCGATGTACGGCACGCGGCGGCGGCGTTGCGCAGCACTGGATATTTGCAGCGCCCCGGACCAGACGGTCAATTCAAGACTGTTGTCAGCGCAACGCACGAGGCGATGCGGGCCATAACGCAGCCATGGCCGACGCGCGATGGGCGCTGGTTCCTGCCGCACTTCGGCTTGCCCAATCTGCAACGGCGCGTGTTGGAGGTGCTGCAATGCGAGCCTAATCCGGCGTCTGTATCCAAGGCTGTCGCGGGTTGGGACGCGCTCGATTTGGAAGCGGCGATCGACAAGGCGCACGCCTGTGGCGCCATGGTGCGGACGAACGCGGAGTGGCTGGCGCATCCACATGGGCAGGTGTTGGCGGCCAAGCCGATCGTCGAAATTATCAAGATCGGCGACAGTGAGCCGGAGCCGGGGCCGTCGGGTGAGCGACCGCTGAGCGGCATTCGAGCGCTGGATCTCACGCGCATTCTGGCTGGGCCGATCGCCGCGCGCACGTTGGCTGAGCACGGCGCCGAGGTGCTGATGGTGACGGCTAAGCGCCTGCCGCAAATTCCGGAACACGTGATCGATACCAGCCACGGTAAGCGCAGTTGTTTTCTGGATTTATCGATGGCGGAGGATGCCGCACGGCTTAAGGTTCTCGTCAAATCTGCCGACGTGTTTTCGCAGGGATATCGACCGGGCACTCTGGAACAGATGGGGTTCGGGCCTGCTGAATTGGCAGCGCTGCGTCCTGGTCTGATTTACGTATCGATCAGTTGCTTCGGTGCGGATGGCCCATTCAGTCATCGCGGCGGCTGGGAGCAAGTGGCACAGACGGTGACGGGTATCTGTCACGATGGCCGGTCGGACCGGCCGGCGTTGCTTCCGGCCGCGGCGTGCGACTACACGACGGGTTATCTGGCGGCCTATGGCACGCTGCTGGCGCTGGCCCGTCGCGCGCGTGAAGGCGGCAGCTATCATGTGCGCGTTTCTTTGTGCCGGTCCGGCATGTTCATCTATCAGCAGGGCAAAGTCGCGTATCCCGCCGAGAACATGGATCTCGAGCCAGCGGAGCTTGCAGCGCTGCGCGTCGAAAGCCATCTCAAATCAGGGCCGCTGCGGCATCTCGGTCCGATCCTGCAACTGTCCGAGACGCCGCCACACTGGAGCCGAGCCAGCCCGGAACTTGGCGGCGATCAAGCGGCTTGGTTGCGACAGGTTATGCAACCACATGCCGCATAAAATATTGCATCGGGGAGGATTTGTTTGATGAAGATGACGGCGGCGGTGATGTTCGAACAGGGCCTGCCGCGCCCCTACGCGCAGAGCCTGCCGTTGCAGATCGAAACGGTTGATCTTGAAGGCCCCGGCGAGGGCGAAGTGCTGGTCGAGATCGCGGGTGCTGGGTTGTGCCATTCGGATCTTTCGGCGATCGAGGGCAATCGTGCACGCGCAGTCCCGACGGTGGTCGGCCACGAGGCGTCGGGCGTGGTGCGGGCGGTGGGGCCGGCGGTCAGTCGCGTGGCCGTAGACGATCCGGTGGTGATGTTATTCGTCGCCAGTTGCGGCGCCTGTGATCTGTGCGTCTCTGGACGCCCCAATCTCTGCCAGGCGTCGTGGTCGGCGCGTGCGCAGGGGACACTGCCGAGTGGCGCGCGGCGATTGAGCCTTAATGGCCGGCCGTTGCATCACTACAGCGGCATTTCATGTTTTGCTGAATACGCAGTGGTTTCTGAGCGTTCGCTGATGCGGGTGCCGAAAGCATTGCCGCTGCTCGATGCGGCCATCATGGGTTGCGCTGTGATCACCGGCGTTGGTGCGGTGTTCAATACCGCTGGCGACGTGCGCGGCAAATCGGTGGGCGTGATCGGCCTCGGTGGCGTTGGCCTTTCTGCCCTGCTCGGTGCCGTGCAGGGCGGCGCGAAGCAGATCGTGGCCATCGATCTGTCAGCGGACAAGCTCAAGCTGGCCAAGCAACTCGGCGCGACGCATGTGTTCTTCGGCGACGATCCGGATTGCGCGGCGAAAGTGCGCGAGGCGACCGGCGGCGGCGTCGATGTCGGATTTGAGATGGCGGGTTCGGTCGCGGCTATGACGCTTGTCTATGCGATGGGACGCCGCGGCAGCACAACGATCTGTGCGGGTCTGCCGGGGCACAGCGCGACGTTCCCGATGCCTTCGGCGGCACTGGTGGCCGATGAACGCGTCATCAAAGGCAGCTATATGGGATCGGCGGTGCCGTCGCGCGACATTCCAAAGCTCGTCGATCTCGTGCTCGACGGCTCGCTGCCCATCGGTAAATTGCGAACTGACGTGATCGGCTTCGCGGGCCTCAATGCCGGCTTCGACAAGCTGGCTGCCGGCGAGGGCGTGCGACAAGTGCTGACGTTCGGCAGGTAACTTGAAGTGCTTTATTCGGCTGCCTGGGCGAGCGGTGCAGGGATGAACGGCGTCACGCGCTCAGCGCCGATGCCGACATCGTGCACCGGTATGCCAGCCCGCGCCTGCGCTTCCTGCAGGGTTTTGCGAAGCTCGCGAAAATACGTCATGTGTTCCACCTCGATGCCGTGTCGCGGCGTGTTTTTGAAATAGCGCCGGACCCAATCCTTGCGGGCAGCGATTTCGTCCAGCATCAGCTTTTTGTCGGGAAGCGTCGCCCGCCGGAGTTCGATTTCGCGCAACCAGCGGATCTGCCCCTCGACGATCCAATTGAGAGCGGAGTCGGAATTGAAAAAGCCGAGAAAATAAAGGCCGCGCCAGTCCGGAGGCACGATCCGCATGTAGAGATCGAGGCTGTTGTTATGGGTGGCGACGATTTCCGGCGCGATGAAGGGCAGGTCAAGCCGGTAGCCGGTCGCGGCGATCAGCGTGTCGAAGGCTTCTGTCGTTCCGTCGGTGAAGGTGATGCTGGTGCCATCGACCGCGGCAATGCCTGGTTTGCCGATGACGCGGCGATACCTGATGTGATTGACGATGTTGGCATTGGAGGTGGCGTGCACTTTCTTCGTCGACGGCGCGAAGCCGAGGTCGGCCATGCTGCCGTGCACGATCCAGGTGAAGAACTTGACCGCACGCACGCGCACGGCGGCGGGTATCCACGGTTTGTAGAACGGCTTGACGATTTCCCAGAAAGGGCGGCCGAAAATCAATTTGGGAATGATGAGCGGTGTCGAGCGCCCGACCAGGACGACGCGGTCGGCAGTCGTGCAGAGATCGCTGGCAATGTCGCAGGAACTGTTGCCGACGCCGACGATGCAGATGCGCTGGCCGCCGAACGCCGCCGGGTCCTTATAGTAGTGGCTGTGCAAATAGCGGCCTCTGAAGCCGTCGCGCAGGTCGGCGACTTCATCGGGTTTGCTCAGGTGGCCGCTGGCGACGATGACCGCGTCAAAATCATCACCGTGGCCGCTGTCGGTGGTGATGCGCCAGCGCGGCCGGGCAGCGGAATAGTCGTCGGCTGCCGCGACTGCGGTGACGCGGGTGTTGAAGCGGACGTGGCGCGTAATGGCGAAGTGGTCGGCATAGGCTTTAAGATAAGTCGCCATGTCGCGATGATCGGGAAACGGCTGCACGTTGGGGTCGAACGGAAAGTCCTTGAAGGCGGTGAGGTCGCGCGCGGTGTTGATGTGCAGGGTCTTGTAGGCCGACGATAGGTTGTTGTCGTTGTTGTAGACCCACATGCCGCCGATGTGCGAGCCGATCTCGTAGACAACGACGTCGTAGCCGGCTTCGAGCATATGCTTTGCGGCGCAGATGCCGGCGGCGCCCGCACCAATGATTGCGACTGTTTTCTGCATCTGTCGGCTTTCAGTGCCTGCGTGCGGACGTGAGGATAATTTTCGGAGCGGGATTGGGGAATGTCAACGTCGGCAATGAGCTGGCGTGGCTCAACCGATACGCGGATAGCGGCCTTCGACGGGATATTTTGGATCGTTGAAGCCGGGCGTGGAGGCGTGTCCGGCCGGCACGAGTGAATTGGCGAGTGCTTCGTCTTCGGACGTCCAGGTGTAATCAAGTGCGGCGAGGTAGTCGGTCCATTGTTCGAAGGTGCGCGGGCCGGCGATGCAGCTGGTGATCGCGCTGTTGTTCAAGACCCAGGCGACCGCCCAATGCACCAAGGTGGCTGCGCGCTGCTCGGCGTGGGCCTTGAGTTTTTCGGCGATCTCGAGACTTTCGGGACGCCATTCGGTTTCCATCATGCGGCGGTCGGCGCGCGCGGCCCGGGTGCCGGCGGCAGGCGTGACGTTGAGCCTGTATTTGCCGGAGAGAACACCGCGGGCAATGGGCGAATAGGGAACGACGCCGAGGCCGAATTCTCGGGCGGCGGGCAGCAGTTCGACCTCCGGCTGGCGGTTCAAAAGATTGTAATAGGGCTGCAGCGCCACGGGCCGCGCCACGCCGAGACGATCGGCGATGTGGCAGATGTGCGGGATATGCCAGGCGCGCACATTGGAGATGCCCCATTCACGGATCTTGCCCTGGCGGATCAGCGCGCCATAGGTTTCCACGACATTTTCCCATCGCGTTTCGCTATCGTAAAAATGCACATAGAACAGATCGATGGTGTCGGTGCCAAGACGTCTCAGGCTGGTTTCGACAGCGCGTATCACATGGCTGCGGGACTGGCCGCGATCGTTGGCGCCGCTATCGGAAGGATTGCCGCATTTGGTGGCGAGGAACCAGCGGTCGCGGTTGGCCTTGATGGCGCGGCCAGTGATCTCCTCGGAGCGACCCTTGGCGTACTGGTCGGCGGTGTCGATGAAATTGACGCCGTGCTCGAAGGCATGATCGACGATGCGGCGGGCGGTGGCCTCGTCGGTCTGGTCGCCGAACATCATGGTGCCCAGACAAATCCGGGAGACGCGCGCGCCGCTGGCGCCGAGAATGCGGGTCGGCATGGGCGATGGCATGGAACCGATCCAATCGAAGGGATAGCGAAGTCGACGCGCAGGCAGGCGACTGATTGTACACAAAGCGACCATAGTTCGCCGCGCGTGCAGCTATATAATACGTACTGCAGGCTTGCATGCGGGACCGGGAGTGCGCAAGAAGGCACTGGTGGGGCTGCGCCCCGAGGGACAAATCAGGAGACACGTCGATGCGTCTTAAAACAGTGGCCAACGCGGCAGCAGTGCTGGCGGTGACGTGTACGGTAGCAGCTGCTGAGATCGCCGTGTCGGCCAACGACGGCAAGGTCAAGATGGTCGACGGCGTCGTGCAGGCCGTCAAGGACGGCAAGGACACGGTGTCGTTCATCGATCTCAAGCAAACACCACCCAAAATCGTCGCGACCATCGAGGCGCCGACCAGCGTGGTGGGTCCGCCAATGTCGGTGGCGGTGTCGCCGAAGGAAGATATCGCGCTGGTCACCGCCGCACAGAAGATCGATCCCGCCGATGCGACGAAACTGATCTGGGACGACAAGCTGACGGTGATCGACCTGACGCCGTTGAAGGTGACGGTCTCCAAGCGCCTGCTCGATGCGGTGCGTCGTGCACCTGCCGAAGCACAACCGAAAGTGCTGGCCACGTTGACGGTCGGCAAGGGCGCGGCCGGGGTGTCGTTCAATAAGGCCGGGACCTTGGCGCTGGTGGCCAATCGCGGCGAGGGTACGATCTCCGTGCTGACGATCGATGGCAACAAGGTCGCCGTCGCCGGCAAGGTCGACCTGGGTAACGATAAGGCCGGGCCGAGCGCGGTGTCTTTCCTGCCGGACGGCAAGTCGGCGCTGGTGTCGCTCGACGGCGAAAGCGCGAACCGGATCGTGGTGCTCGACGTCGACGGCGCCAAAGTAACGGTGACTAAACGTGAGATCAGCGCGGGCCTCAGGCCCTACGGTCTCGATGTCGCGAAAAATGGTGAGTTCGCTGTGGTTGCCAACATCGGCCGCAGCAGTGGCGATGCCGATACCATCAGCATGATCGACCTGAAGGTGCAACCGCCGCGCGTGGTCACTACGATCACGGTCGGTCAGACGCCGGAGGGTATCGCGCTGTCGCCGGACGGTCGCATGGTGGCGGTGGGTCTCGTCAATGGCACGAACCTGGCCAAGACATCGCCGTTCTATCACGACAACGGCATGGTGAAGCTCTATCGCATCGCCGGCAAGCAGATGACGCAGGTCGGCGAAGTGCCGGTCGGCAAGTGGTGTCAGGGGCTCGCCTGGAGCGCCAACGGCAAGACACTGCTGGCGCAATGCATGGTCGAAGAGCAGATCCACGTGCTCAAGGTGGGCAGCGGCAGCACCGGCGCGTTGACCGCAGGCAGTACGATCAAGATGCCCGGCGGTCCCGCCGGCATGCGCGTGGCGCAGTAGGTCTGCCGTGCTGCGAGAAATTTATCTGAGGCCGTTGGGCTTGTTTCCAGCAGCGCTGCATGAGCGGGCCAAGGAAGTGTGGGGCGGCTTGCCCCTCGCCGGCGGCTGGCTGGATTTCTCCGCGCTCGAAGTCATAGAGCGGAACGGCGCACGCACCGATCGCTTCATTGCCGGGCTCGGCGAATTTTTCGAGCGTGATTGGGGGCGCCGTACGCTCAACGCGTCGGATATGTTTGAAGCACTTCGCGCGCCGCGACATCGCCTCGCCGGCCTGTCGCTCGACCAGCCGCGCATCATGGGGATCATCAACGTAACACCCGACAGTTTTTCCGATGGCGGCCAACATGCCGATGCCGCGGGCGCTGTTGCGCATGGCCAGGAGCTGGTGGCAGAGGGTGCGGATATTCTCGATGTGGGCGGGGAATCGACGCGGCCGGGTGCGGAAGTGGTGAGCGAAGCGGAGGAGATCCGCCGCATCGTACCTGTCATCGTCGGTCTGCGCGCAAAGACGGACGTGCGCATCTCCATCGATACGCGCAAGTCGGCCGTCATGCGCGAGGCGGTGTCGGCCGGCGCCGATATCATCAACGACGTGTCGGCGCTGATGCACGATCCTCTGTCGCTGGAGACAGCCGCCGATCTCGGTGTGCCTGTTGTGCTGATGCATGCGCAGGGTGATCCGCGCACGATGCAGGATAATCCGCACTACGAGGATGTCGTGCTCGATGTTTTCGATTTTCTCGAGGCGCGCATCGAAGCGGCGGTGCGGGCGGGGATTCCGCGCGAGCATCTGCTGGTTGATCCGGGTATCGGATTTGGCAAGACGTTGCAGCACAATATTGCAATCATGAGCGGATTGTCGCTACTGCACGGATTGGGCGTGCCGGTCCTGTTGGGGGCGTCGCGAAAAAAGTTCATCGGCACGTTGACGGGTGTCGGGGTGGCGGTCGATCGCGTGCATGGCTCGGTGGGCGCGGCGCTGGCGGCGGTCGCGCAGGGGGCGCAGATCGTGCGCGTTCACGATGTTGCAGCGACCAAGGCGGCGATGGCCGTTTTCCTGGCGACCAGCACGGGCATCGCATCGGACGGCTCGGCGGTATAAGCGGGACGCGGATCGGTGCGAAATCAGGCCGCGTTTCGCGTGGCAGCCGGTCGGAAAACGCCTATGCCAAGTCCGAGCAGCACCAGCAGACTGCCTGACACGCCCATGACTGTCAGACGTTCGCCATAGGCGAGCGCGCCAGCGGACATGGCGACGATGGGCACGAGCAATGCCATCGGCGCCAGCGTGGCTGCGGGATAACGCGACAGCAGGTTGGCCCACGCCCAACCAGTGAAAAGACTGATCGGCCAAGCCAGATAGAGGACGGTTGCGACGCCGGTCCAGGTCAGTTGCTGCCAGCTTTGGCTCCAGGCAGCCGGCCCTTCAAAGACCCAGGACAGCGCCAGCATTGGCAACGGCGCTACCGCACTGCTCCACACGGTGAAGCCGAGCATGTTGACCTTGCCAGCCGATTTGAGCGCGAGGTTGGCCAAGCCCCACGCGGAGGCCGCAGCGATCACCAGCAACACCGGCAACAGTGTGACACCTCCAGCTGCATCGCGCGTCGCGCCGGCGGCGATTACAGCGACGCCCAAGGCTGCAATGACGAGGCCGCGGCGTTGGCTGGTGGTGACGATTTCGTCGAGCACGACGGCTGCAAATGCGACGGTGAAGAAGGCCTGCGTCTGCAGCAGGACAGAAGTCAGACCCGACGGACTACCGAGCCTGAAGGCTGTGAACAGCAACCCGAACTTGACGATGCCGAAGGCAGCCCCATAGGCGGCGAGGAGACGCCACGTCACTGCCGGGCGTGGGATGAAGAAAATAGCCGGGACGGTAGCGAGTCCAAAACGCAAGGCCGTCAGCAGAAATGGCGGCACCTCGGTGACGGCGTGCTTCATGGCAATGAAGTTGACGCCCCACATCAACACGATCACGAGCGCGAGCAGAAGGTCTCTGGTGGACATGGGTTAGTGTAGTCGGCGTCCGCATGCTGCGCACGCCGAAACGTTGCGTGCCGCGAGAAGGGCTGCCGCCCTTCGAGCCCGCCCGGGGAATGACTTCCCCAAACGCCTATTTTTTGTTTTTAAAAGGACTGAGGGTTCGGGAGCCGTGCTCCCGAATGGGTCATAGGACGATAGCCCTATTCGCTCGGCGATCGTTATTCCTTGCGTTTGTTCTGCCTGTTGGAGACGAGATCGTCGACGACGGCAGGCTCGGCCAACGTGGAGGTGTCGCCGAGATTGGAGAAGTCGTCCTCGGCGATCTTGCGCAGGATGCGGCGCATGATCTTGCCTGAGCGCGTCTTGGGCAGGCCGGGCGAAAACTGGATGAGATCGGGTGTTGCCGTCGGACCTATGATCTTGCGGACGTGGGCGGCCAGCTCCTTGCGCAGTTCCTCAGTTGGCGGTTCGCCGGAGTTCAAGGTGACGTAGCAGTAGATGCCCTGTCCTTTGACGTCGTGCGGATAGCCGACGACGGCGGCTTCGGCGACCTTCGGATGATTGACGAGGGCGCTCTCCACTTCTGCCGTGCCGAGGCGGTGGCCGGAGACATTGAGCACGTCGTCGACGCGGCCGGTGATCCAGTAGTAGCCGTCCGCATCGCGGCGGCAGCCGTCGCCGGTGAAGTAGGTGCCGGGATAGGTCGAGAAGTAGGTTTCCACGAAGCGCTTGTGGTCGCCGTAGACGGTGCGCATCATGCCCGGCCAACTGTCGGTAAGCACAAGGTTGCCGCTGGCCTCGCCTTCCAGTGTTGTGCCTTTATCGTCCACTAATGCCGGCTTGACGCCGAAGAAGGGAAGGGTAGCGGAGCCGGGCTTGGTCTTGGTGGCGCCGGGCAGCGGCGTGATCATGATGCCGCCGGTTTCGGTCTGCCACCAGGTATCGACGATGGGGCAGCGTCCGTCGCCGACGACGCGGTGATACCACTCCCAGGCTTCGGGATTGATCGGCTCGCCCACCGAGCCGAGCAGACGCAGCGATTGCCGGCTGGAGCGTTTCACCCAATCGTCACCGAGGCCCATCAGCGAACGAAGGGCAGTAGGCGCGGTGTAAAATGTGTTGACCTTCCATTTGTCGATGACGTGCCAGAAGCGCGAGGCCGTCGGGTAATTGGGAATGCCCTCGAACATCAGCGTGGTCGCGCCGTTGGCGAGCGGGCCATAGACGATGTAGCTGTGGCCGGTGACCCAGCCGACATCGGCGGTGCACCAGTAGACGTCGCCGTCGTGATAATCGAACACGTACTGGTGCGTCATGGAGGCATAGACGAGATAGCCGCCGGTGGTGTGGAGCACGCCCTTCGGCTTGCCAGTGGAGCCAGATGTGTAGAGAATGAACAGCGGGTCTTCGGCGCTCATCTCGACGGCGGGGCAGTCGGGCGAGACTTTCACCAGTTCGTCGTGTAGCCACAGATCGCGGCCCTCTGTCCACGGCACGGGGTTGCCGGTGCGGCGGACGACCAGCACCTTCTCGCCGCCCTTGGACATTTTCAGCGCCGCGTCGGTGTTCTTCTTGAGCGGCACGGTCTTGCCGCCACGCAGGCCTTCGTCGGCGGTGATGATGAGCCGGCTGTCGGCGCCCTCGATGCGGTTTTGCAGGCTCTCCGGTGAAAATCCGGCGAAGACGATCGAATGCACCGCACCGATGCGCGCACACGCCAGCATGGCGTAGGCGGCTTCCGGGATCATCGGCAGATAGATGGTGACGCAGTCGCCCTTCTTGACGCCGTTGGCTGACAGCACGTTGGCGAACTTGCAGACGCGCTCGTGCAGTTGGCGATAGGTGATGGTCTCGCTCTGGGTGGGGTCGTCGCCTTCCCAGATGATGGCGATCTGGTCGCCGCGACGGGCGAGGTGGCGGTCGATGCAGTTGGCCGACACGTTGAGGGTGCCGTCCTCGTACCATTTGATCGACACGTCAGGCGCGGCGAAGGTCGAATTTTTCACCTTGGTGTAGGGCTTTATCCAATCGAGCCGCTTGCCGTGCTCGCCCCAGAAGCCGTTGGGGTCCTCGACCGAGCGCTTGTACATGGCTTGGTATTTCTGCTCGTCGATCCAGGCGCGGCTTTGCCATTCGGCGGGTACGGCGTAGGTTTTGTCCGTCATTGGGCGATCCTGGGCCTGTGCATGCACTTGATGCCTGTTTTACGAGCAGATGTGCCTGCAGGGCAACCACATCGTTGGCAAATCGAACAATTTGTATTCACGTCCCCCAGGTTTGATCGTTCAGCCCGGGGATGCGCCTATCGTTGCGACGTGGCGGGCGAAGTCGAGCAGTTCGCCGCCGTTGAGGCCGTCGAGCAGGTCAAAATGGTTTTTCCCGGCGATGATGCGGCAGGGCGCCTGACCCCAGGCGGCGGCGAGGTCGGTGGATTGGCGGTGAAATTCTGCGCTTTCGAGGCCGCCGACGGCGAGGCCGACGTGGATATGGGGAAGCGGCCGGAGATGCTGCGGGCTGAGGTTGGCGATGGCGGTGCCGGTGTCGAAGCCCAGCAGGCGGCCCATGGGCAAATTGGCCAGTGGCGCCAGATCGAACAGCCCGGACAGCGGCAGGCACGAACGGATCAGCTGTCCCTCGGGCAGGCAGGCCATCAGGGCGGCGAGATGCCCGCCGGCGGAGTGGCCGCTGAGATGCAGCTCTGTGGGATCACAGCCAAGTGCGGTTGCCTCGCGCGCGAAAAATTGCAGCGCGCGTTGGGTCTGGGCGACGATATCGGCGAGGTTTGCCGGCGGCGCCAGCGCATAATTGAGCATGGCCACGGCATAGCCGGCGCTGAGCATGCCCTGCGCGAAATGGGCGTTGTGCGCCTTGTCGATGGCCTGCCAGTAGCCGCCGTGGATGAAGATCCACAGCGGGTGCGGGCCGTTGCTGTTGTTGGGCAGATAGAGATCGAGCGTTTCGGCGTGGCTGGGTCCGTAAGGCAGTTCGGCGATCAGATGCGCGGAGCGGAATTGAGCGCCGTCGGTGCGCCACGCGTCGAACACAGCGCCCATATCGGGCACGCCGACGCGCGGGCTGTATTGCTGTGCGAGTGCCGCTCGGCTTAACCCGCGCCAGACGGGCGTGGGATCGGGGGGCGTGGGGCTGCGCAGCTGCAACGCGACGCGGACGCCAGCGTGGTCTGCCGCGCGGATGGTAACGGCGGGTCTGACGCCGCCGAGAATTTCGCGTTGGGCGAGATCGACGACGGCGCGGCTCGGGTGGATGGCGGCGGGTGTGCGCGCGCTCCAGGTCATGGCGACGATATCGGCGGGTAAGGCGCCGAGTGGTGTCATCGCGCGGACGGCCTCGGCCAGTGCCGCGCGCAACGCGGCGACGAGTTCGGGACGCGCGGAGGCTCCGTGAACGAGCAGAGGCGGCGAGGCTGTTGGCATGGCGCGGAAGCTTTGCTCGGCGAGGGCGGGTGATGGTGTCATAGCGCGGCGCGGGACTTGTGACGCGGCAATAATGCATTCCAGTTGGCAGTGCAGTTTGAAAACTTCCGAGGTTTTTTCCTCCCACTTGAGGGGGGAGAGGCAAGAAAGTGCATACAATTCATTCCGGTTTTCAAACTTAACCACTACCAGCATTTCTGGGTTGTGGTGCAGCGGCCCCGCGCGTGTTTTGCGTCGTGGCCACCTCGTTTGATTGCTACCCGGCTCGGTTTGTGGCTAGTTTGGAGGCCGATCCGATCATTTCCGGAATCAGCTGATGTTGTCTGCAAATGTTTTGATGCTTTTCCCTCGCTTCGCGCTGGCGCTGATCTTTGCCGTGCTGCTGGCCCTCTGCCCGGCGCGCGCGCAAGGGGCGGATGAGCTAGACACGCTGAACCAGGAAGTGGCGCGGCTGTATCAAGCCGGCCAATACGCCGACGCGTTTACCATCGCGCAACGCGGCCTGGCGCTTGCCGAGCGGCTGAACGGTCCTGACCATCCTGATGTGGCCAAGTCGGCAACACTTCTAGCGGTGCAGTACCGCATGCAAAGCCGCTATGGCGATGCGGAGGTGCTGCTCAAGCGCGCCTTGGCTATACGGGAAAAGGCCCTCGGCCCCGACCATCCGGACGTGGTTGCATCGCTAAGCGCTCTGGCGTTCCTCTTTGAAACACAAGGCCGCTACGCGGATGCGGAGCCGCACTACAAGCGCTCCTTGACCATCTGGGAGAAGACCCTCGGTCCCAACCACCCGAACCTGGTGCAACCGCTGGAAAGTCTGGCAAGGCTCTATCGCATGCAAACCCGAAACGCCGATGCCGAGGCGGTGTACAAGCACGCCCTGGCTATCCGGGAGAAGGCGCTCGGGCCCGACCACCCGGACGTGGCGTCGTTGCTGAGCAATCTCGCGTCGCATTACAACACGCAGGACCGTTACGCCGATGCGGAGCCATTGTATAAGCGCTCCCTGACTATCCTGGAGAAGGCCCTCGGCCCCGACCACCCTGACGTAGCCACGCCGTTGAACAATTTGGCGCTGCTTTACCGGTCGCAGAGCCGCTTCGCCGATGCAGAACCGCTCTACGTGCGCTCCTTAGCCATCTGGGAGAAGGCGCTCGGTCCGGACCACCCGAACCTTGCGGTGTCGTTGAGCAATTTGGGGGGCTCGACAACGCGCAAAGCCGCTATGGCGATGCGGAGGCACTGTATAAGCGCGCGCTGGTTATCCGGGAGAAGGCGCTCGATCCAGACCACACAGACGTCGCGAAGTCGCTGAACACTCTTGCATCGCTTTACTCCACGCAAAGCCGCTATGGCGAAGCGGAGGCGTTGTACTGGCGCGCCCTTGCTATCCGGGAGAAGAGCCTCGGTCCCGACCACTCTGACGTGGCAACATCGCTGGCTAATCTGGCGGTTCTCTACGCGACGCAAGGCCGCTACGCTGATGCGGAGCGGCTCTACAAGCGCTCCCTAGCTATCCGGGAGAAGGCCCATGGCCCTGACCATTCGGACGTGGCAACGTCGCTGAACAATCTGGCGGGGCTCTACGATCGCCTCGATCGCCCCGCCGAAGCCGCTGCCTACCGTGCGCGTGCCGCCGCCATGCCCGGTTGGGAAGTCGCCGATGTGCCGGTGTTTTTCGCCACCAACCGCATCCGCGATCCACAGGCCGTTACGCCCAAGTTCGGCAACGACCAGCAGACGGACACAGCGGCGGTCGTCCTCGGTCGCGCCACCATCCGCGCGCCAAAACCCGAAGTGCTCAACCGGGCCGAGCGTGGCGCGCAAGCCCTTGGCCAACTGCACAAGGCAGCCGGCCGCCAGACGAGCGAGGTCGCACTCTCCGTGCACCGCATCGACCTCTCACCCGACAACGGCGCCTCCCTCATCGCCGAGGCCAGGGAACGTCTGTCGCGCGCAGCCCGCTTTCCCAAGCAGGCGCTCATATATGTGCACGGCTACAACAACACCTTCGACGACGCCGTCCGGCGTGCAGCCCAAATCGGCTACGATCTCGAGTTTGACGGGATCACTGCAGCCTTCGCCTGGCCCGCCCGTAGTGGCGTCGCCGCCTACATGGGTGACCGTGACCGGGCGGCCACGGCGGCGCCATTCCTGCTGCACATGCTGGAAACGCTGGGGCAGGCCTTCCCGGACGTGAAGGTGCACATCATCGGCCACTCGACGGGGGGCGAGGTGGTCCTCAACGCGCTGGAACGGCTTGCCGACCGCAGCGCCAACGGGCCGCGCGTGAAGCTCGGCGAGGTCATCCTCGCCCATGCCGACGTCAACACCACCAGGCTTTCGGCCGTCATGCCGTCGCTGCGCAAGCTTGGCGTGACGGTGACGAGCTATTCGAGCGGCGAGGATCGCGCCATGCTGGCTTCTGACTGGATGCGCGGCGACGGTGCCCGCGTCGGCGGCGCGCCGGTGCATCTGTCCGGCGTCGATGCCATCGATATCTCCGGGCTCGGCGTGAGGTTCTCCTGGAACCACAACACGTTCGTGCAGAGTTCGATGGTGTTCGGCGACATGGCCCGTCTGATGGCCACGGGCGAACGGCCGCCATCGAAGCGCACGCCCTATTTTGCCGAGACCAAGACCGACAAAGGCACGCACTGGGAATTCCGCGCACCGAAGTGAAGTGGCGGTTTCCCCGGAGGAGGATGCAGGGTCGTTCAAATCTCATTTTTGCCGCGCAAAAGGTGTCGTTCCTTGGGCGTGGCCCTAAGTGTCGATGCAAGGCATTTGGTCCGTGGTCAGCGCCGCGCTATCGTGATGTTCCGATGTGTACCAAGAGCGGAGGCACAGATGAGCGACGGCCTTGATGCTTTTTATCTGATTGCGCCGGATGCGGCGGCGGTGGCGCGGTTCGCGGGCCTCGGGGTGCACACGATCCAGTTGCGCGCGAAGGGTTTGACGTCGAAGCAGGCGCGGCGCGAGATCATCGCTTGCCTCGATGCAACCGTCGCCACCGATTGCCAGTTGATCGTCAACGATTATTGGCGTGAGGCGCTGTCGGCGGGCGCGGACTATATCCATCTCGGGCAGGAAGATCTGGCGGATGCCGATGTGCCGACGCTGAAGGCGGCAGGCGTGCGCATCGGCATTTCCACGCACGATCAGCAGGAGTTGGCGATCGCGCTGGCGGTCGAACCCGACTACGTGGCGTTGGGGCCGATCTTTGCGACCACGACGAAGGCGACGGGAAGCGCGCCGCAGGGGCTCGCACGGATTGGGGAATGGCGTGCCGCGATCGGGCCTGGCATGCCGCTGGTTGTCATCGGCGGGATCGGATTAGCGGATGCCGATGCGATGATCGCGGCGGGCGCGCAATCCTGCGCGGTGGTCAGCGACGTGCTGGGTGCGGTGTCGCCGGACGCACGCGCACGGGAATGGCTGGCGTGGTCGGCGCGGCATCGCGCTAGCTGACGATCTTGTCGGCGCGCAGGGTGGCGATTTCAGTGGCGGAATGACCGGCTGCGCGCAGGATGGCGTCGGTGTGCTCGCCGAGCTTCGGCGCGGGTTCGGCAGGCGGAACTGCCGCTGACGCAATATTGAACGGCGCGGCGATGGTCCACGGCATATGCGGAATGTTGGTTGGCACGACGGCGCCGGCGGCGACGGCTTGCTCGTCCTCCGGCAGATCCTGCAGGCGGCCGATCAGGCCGACGGGAATGCCGAATTCGCGCCACTGATTGCGCCAGTGCGCCCAATCGTGCGCCGCGATGATCGGATCAAGTATGGCGACGAGTGCTGCCGAATTCCTGCGCCGGCTCGGCAGATCGGCGAAGCGGGGATCGTGCTCCAGGTCGGGTCGGTCGATGGCGCGGCAGAAGTCTGGCCAGGTTTTTTCCTCGCGCACGACGGCCATCTGCATCCAGCGATCATCGCTCGTGCGGTAGGGATTGGCGATGGCGCTGCGCGGCCGGTCACGGGGCGGTCGCGACGGCAGGTGCGAACCGAGGAGTGCTGCCTGGGCGCCGACACCGTTCGACCACAAGCCGTTGGCAATCAGCGAACTTGAGACGTGCTGGCCCTCGCCGGTGCGCTCGCGCGTCCACAGCGCCAGCATGATACCGGCCAGCAACGCCATGCCGGAAGCGCGATCGCCTTGGCCGGGCATGGCGACACCCGGCGGCTGACCTTCGTAACGGTTGGCATCCATCAAGCCGGAGCGGGCGAAATAGGCGGTGGAATCAAAACCCACCTGGTTCACGTCCGGACCGGTTTCACCATAGCCGGTGAACGATGCGTAGATCAGCCGCGGATTGATGTGGCGGACGGTTTCGTAACCAAGCTTCAGTCGTCCGCGCACTTCCAACGGATAATTGGTGATCAGCACGTCCGCGTTGCCGATCAGGCGATAGAGCACCTGCTGGCCCGCTGCGGTTCTCAGGTCGATGGCGATGGAGCGCTTGCCGCGGCTGTCCATCTCCCAGGGATAATTGACGGGGCTGGGCGGGTAGCTCGACAGAGTGCGCATGTTTCGGTTGGGGTCGCCGGTGCCGGGCGGTTCGACCTTGATCACGTCGGCGCCGTAGTCGGCCATGACGGTGGCAGCGACAGGGGCTGCAATAAACGACGCCACGTCGAGTACGCGCACTCCCACGAGGGGCAGTGGATTGGATTTAGCTTCGCTCATGTTTACTGCGGCCCCCAGGCTTCACGTCCGAGCGCAACCGTCGTGCGCCGCACGGCTGAGGTCAAGAGGTTCGTGTTATCGCCCCGGCAGTCAGGCCGCGCGACGGGCGCGCTGGGTGCGCTTCTGCAGATAGACGTAGAGCCGAAATGCCAGCAGAATTGTAATGAGCCCTGCGTAGATCAGTGGTTCCGGTGGCCAGGCTTTGCGCAGCATGATGAAATGGATCGCGGCCAATGCGCATGCTGCATAAACCCCTTTATGCAGCCGGTTCCAGTTGGGTCCGCCGAGTTTGCGGATCATGCTGTTGTTGGAGGTGATCGCCAACGGCACGAGGATCACAAAGGCAGCAAAACCTATCGTCACATAGGGCCGCTTCAAGATATCCTTCCATATGGCGGCGAAATCCAGGTTCTGGTCGAACCACAAATAAGCGTAGAGATGCAGCGCTGCGTAGAAGAATGCCAGCAGACCAATGGCACGGCGATAGCGGACCCAATTGGGACCACCAAGGCGCTTCAATGGAGTGATTGTCAGGCCAACGACGAGAAACCTCAGCGCCCAGATGCCAAGCGTTTTTTCCAGCGTCCGAATGGGGTCGGCGCCGAGTTGATCGGTGAAGCCGCGGTAGAAGACCCACGCGGCGGGAAGCGCGCCAATTATATAAATCGCCCGCCTGATCGTGTCTGGCTTGCTGGCCGTTTGCCACGCACGCTCGTGCCACCCGCGTTCCGCGCTCGGCTCTTTCATTGGGATATCCGCGGTCCGCAAGTCGGCATGTCAGTAGCTGGCTTTCAAATCCATTCCTGCGTACAGGCTTGCAACTTGATCAGCGTAGCCATTGAACTTCAGCGTCGGCCGGCGCTTGGCAAGCAACCCGCCTTCACCGATGCGCCGCTCGGTCGCTTGCGACCAACGGGGATGGTCGACGTCGGGATTGACGTTGGAATAGAAGCCATATTCATTTTTGTTCTGCAGTTGCCACGATGTTTCCGGCATCTTGTCGACGAGTGTAATTCGCACGATCGACTTGATGCCCTTAAAGCCGTATTTCCATGGCACGACGAGCCTAAGCGGAGCGCCGTTCTGATTGGGCAGGGTCTCGCCGTAAAGACCGGTCGCAAGGATGGTCAAGGGATGCATGGCTTCGTCGAGGCGCAGGCCTTCGCGATAGGGCCAAGGCAAGGGCTGGAACGAGCCGCGCTGGCCAGGCATTTCCGCCGGTCGGACGACAGTCTCGAAGGCGACGAATTTGGCGCTGCCCAACGGCTCGACGCGCTTCAACAGTTCAGCCAGCGCAAACCCGTTCCAGGGGATCACCATCGACCAGCCTTCGACGCACCGCATCCGGTAGATGCGCTCCTCGAGGGTGACTGGCTTCATAATGTCTTCCAACGTCAGCGTGCCGGGTTTGGCGACCATGCCGCCGATTTCGACGCTCCATGGTGTGGGCTTGAAATTGCCTGCCGCTTGGGCTGGGTCGCTCTTGTCGGTGCCGAACTCGTAGTAGTTGTTGTAAGTCGACACATCTTTGAGCGGCGTCGCGGTTTCTGTCGTCGACAGCGGGCTCTTTACGGACGTGAGTTTGGCTGCCGCCGCAGGTCGGCTCATGATCGTGCCTATGCCGGCCGCGCCGATGCCGGCCAACACCTCGCGGCGGCCCAAATAGATGTCACGCGGCGTGATTTCGCTCGGAAGTATGTTGGGTTTTTTGCCGATAAGCATGGACGATCCCGTTTGTCGGACGTTAAATATTGAGAGATATATGGGCGAGTCGGTTGGTGATTGCCAATCAAGCTCCATCACAACGCCGTCAGGTGCTGTTATTTCCCTCGATTTCGCGCTGCAACATGAGGCGTAGTTCGGTTTTAAGGATCTTGCCATAATTACTTTTTGGCAAGCTGCCGATAAAGCGGTAGCTCTTTGGTCGCTTGAAGCGGGCAATATTGGCCAGGCATAACGCATCCAGCACCGACGCGTCGGGGGGCGCACCACCCGGCTTCGCCACGACGTAGGCGACCACCTCTTCACCCCAATCGGCGTGCGGACGCGAGACAACCGCGCATTCGACGACGTCGGGATGGGTGAGTAAGACTTCCTCGATCTCGCGCGGATAGATGTTCGAGCCGCCGGAGATTATCATGTCCTTGGAGCGGTCCTTTAAGGTTAGAAACCCGTCGGCATCGACGCTGCCGAGGTCACCGGTCCACAGCCATCCCTGGTGCAACGATCGCCTAGTGGCGTCGGAATTGTTCCAATAGCCGCGCATTACGCAATCGCTCTTGGTAATGATTTCGCCGATGTCGCCAATGGGCACATCGCAGCCGTCTGGATCGACGACGCGGAAGGCGCAGCCGGTGCGTGCAATTCCGGCGCTGCCCAGACGTGTATAATCCCGACGCTCGAAATAGTCGGCGTGCATGCGTTTGGTGAGGCCCGAGATGGTCATCGGCGCTTCGCCCTGGCCATAGAGTTGGAAAAATTTTGGCCCGAATTGAGCGATGGCGTTGGTGAGATCCGAAACATACATTGGTGCGCCGCCATAGATCAGGGTTTTGAGGCCGCGCGTATCGGTGGCGCCAGCGCGGCCGTCGGCGATCAATCGCGACAGCATTGTCGGTGCGGCAAACATCGACACGCGACTGTAGCTGCCGAACAGGGCCAGCACTTCGGCAACATCAAAGCCCGGCAAGACAATCTGATGCGAGCCGCGCAGGATGTGCGGCAACGCGTAGAGACCAGCGCCATGGCTAAGCGGAGCGGCGCTGACAAAGCAATCGCGCGCGTCGACGAAATCGATGTCGGCATAATAAGCATGGCAGCAAAACAGCAGATTGCGGTGGGTCAGCACGGCACCTTTGGGACGCCCGGTGGTGCCGGATGTGTAGAACAGCCAGGCTTCCGCTTCGGGATCGGTCGGTGCGGCGTAGACGGGTTCGGCAGCAAGCATGTGGCGCCAGCCAGCAGAAGGTACCGCGATGATCGGCGGCTGTGCGCCGCCCAGCGACGTTAGCGCCGCAGCGTGCGCCTCCGATGCCAACACGAGTTTGGCTTCCGCGTTGTCGAGGATCCACGCGACTTCCTTGGCGTGCAGTTTTGAATTGACCGGCACGGCGGCCAGGCCCGCTCGCCAGATGCCGAACAATGCCGGCAGATAGGCGCCGCAGTTGTCCATAACCAGCGCTACGCGAGACGCTGTTGGCAACCGGTGATGTTGCTGCAGCGCGCCGGCAATTCGGGCGACCTGATCTTCGAACGCGCCGTAGCTTAGAATGCCATCGGTTGATGTGATGGCTGGGCTTCCTGGCAAGTGTCGCGCGACGACCGACAGGGAGTGCGAAAGGTTCATGGTGGCTCGGTTCGAGACTGCTCATTCTGTCGTTTGACGCATTATGGCGAACAGCGGCTTCGCCGGTCAACACGACCGATCAGCTGACGGTCGGAAGGTCCAGTCGCACGGCAATGGCGGCGCTGGCGATGACGGCGCGGTCGCTACCATTATCGTCGGGCACATCCAATCCGCCTTTGACGACCTTCACGGTCACTTGTCCGTGCGGCAGCGATGCCTTGATGGCGGCGACATCGACAAAGTCAGGTCGCTGCACGCCGATCGTCACTTCGACCAACATGGCCGACGGTTTGATGTTCAGCGATTTGAGGAAAGTTAGCGAGCTGTGATGCAGGCAATCCTGCACCGCGCGCAAGCCGGCCTTGGTGTAGTCGCCGCCGTGCAGATCGTTGCCGGTGCCAAGTTCGAGGATGATGCGTTGGATTGTCATGATGCTGTCCCTTGCGCGAGGTCCAGGCGGACGATGACCGCTGCGTTGGCGATCAGAGTGGCGTCGGTGCCAGCGTCGTTGAGGATCTTCAGCCCGCCCTCGACGACAGTGACGGATCCCTTGCCATAAGGTAACACGGCGAGGACGGCTGTTTTGTCGACGGCTGCAGGGTTGGGCACGCCGACGATAATGTCGACATGCATGGCCTCGAGCGGTTGGCCCAGCACGGTGGCGATGGAGATCGTGTTGTGCCAAAGCGCGTCGCGGACGGCGCGGACGGCGGCCTTGGTGTCGTCGGTGCCGCGAATGTCGGTGCTCATGCCGATCTGCACTATCATGCGTCTGAGGGTCATACCGGCGATGCTCCGAGTGGTAGTTACTCGTGCAAGCCTACAATGCATCCGGCTGCTTTGACAGCGTGCGTGCAGCCGCGCAAAGTTTGCCGCAGCAGTAGCGACGGGGATGTCATGTCTAAACAATATCGCGCGGTGGTGTGCCGGGGTTTCGGAGCGGGGGAAACGGCGGTCGAAATGTTGCCGCGTCCGCCCCTGCGAGGCAACGAAGTGCGCGTGCGTTTGCGGGCGTGCGGCGTCAATTTTCCGGACGTGCTGATCGTGCAGGGTAAGTATCAACTGAAGCCAGCGTTTCCATTCGTGCCGGGTACGGAAGGCGCCGGCGAGATCATCGAAATCGGTGCTGACGTGACCCGCGAACGGCTCGGCACACAGGTCATGGTGTCGACGCGCACGGGTGGCTACGCCGAAGAGGCCACCGTCGCCGCCGACAAGGCATTGCCATTGCCGGCAGGTTTTTCATTCGAAGAAGGCGCGACGTTCATGGTTGCGCACATGACGTCGTTTCATGCCATCGTGACGTGCGGACAAGTGCGCGCGGGTCAGTCGGTGCTGGTGATTGGCGCAGGTGGCGGCGTTGGGCGTGCGGCAGTGCAGATTGCCAAGAGACAAGGTGCGTTTGTCGTTGCAACGGCGAGCAGCGACGGCAAGGCGGAACTGGCCCTTAGCGCTGGTGCGGATGTCGTAATTGCGACCGATCCGCACGAACTGCCGGTGGCGGTGGCGGCGGTAATCAACTCGTACAGTGGTGGCGATGGCGTCGATGTCGTCTATGATCCTGTTGGCATTGCGTCCGAGGCTGCGGTGCGTTGCCTTACGTGGGGTGGCCGGGTGCTGATCGTCGGCTTTGCCGGCGGCACGCTGCCGAGCTTTGCTGCAAACCGTATTCTGCTGAAGGGCGCCACGGTGGTCGGTGTGCGTGCGGGCGAGTTCGGCCGGCGCTTTCCCGATCGCCGCGCGGCTGAGATGGTGGAGATTCTCAAGCTGGCGGAGGTGCACCGACCTGTTGTCACTGGCGCCTTCCCGATTGCGCGGTTCGCAGATGCATTGCACGCTCTGGAAAGCCGCAGCGCCAGTGGCCGCGTTGTGCTGCTGCCTTAACGTCAGCTTGGGCGACATGCGGCGATTAACGTCCCGATTGCAGTGCGGTCAAGGCGGCGGCCATGCGCGATGCAGACGATGCAACCGGATGGATCGGCGAGGGTGGGCGCTGCCGTCACGTGGTGACGCTGGCCGACGACTTGGATCGTCACCCAGCCCAAAAGGGGATCGCGCGCAAAACCTTTGGCGCGCACCAATCCGATCGCGGGGTCAGCAAGCCCTGCAGCAAGGCGATCGGCATCAACGATGTGCTCGAACTCAAAGCTTTCGGTCGCGAAGGCGCGCGTGAAATGATCGACCTTGGTTGTGGCGTGCACGAAGGCACTGTCGATGCCCAGCACAATGTCGGGCGCGACGACGGCATGGTTGGCGGCGATCACGCGTGCAGATGGGGCGTGCGCCGGAAGCCAGTGCTGCAGTGCCGCGCGCGCTTCGGTGGAGATCAGATCCGTCTTGTTGATGACCACTAGGTCTGCGTCGGTGAGTTGACGCGTTATGGTGTCGCCCATGTAGAAATCGGTAGCGCGAGCGCGAATGGTTTCCGCGTCGACCATAACGACGATGGCGTCCAATGTCAGACCGGCCACGAGAGACAGAGATTGCGCGATAGCGCCGGGCAGTGCAACACCGCTGGCCTCAATGAGGATGTGATCGATGGTGTCGGCGCGCGCAGCCAAATCGATCAGGCCCGCGACGAGATCGCTGCCGAAGCTGCAGCAGATGCAACCGCCAGCCAGTGTCAAGACATTGCCGTCGGCGCCTTCGATCAGGTCGCTGTCGATCGGCAACGCGCCGAATTCGTTGACAGCGACCGCGATGCGGCGGCCACCGTTGTGGCGCAGCAGATGGTTGACCAGCGTGGTCTTGCCGGCGCCGAGATAACCGCCGATGACGGTGACGGGACGCGGCGCTACGTCACGCATCAGATGGTTGCCGCCTCGAACACGCGCCCGCCCTGCACCGTGCCCCAGATACGGACATCCTTGAGGTGCGTCCCGCCGATGGTGGTCGGATCATCTTCCAGCACCGCGAAATCGGCGCGTTTGCCGACCTCGATCGAGCCGACCTCGCCGTCGAGCTTGAGCGTGTAGGCCGCACCCAAAGTGATGGTGCGCAGCGCGTCGGCGACGCCAATGCGTTCGTGCTCCCCGAGGATGCGACCGCTGGCCGTTTGCCGGTTGACGGCGCACCAGGCGGTGAACAGCGGGCCGAGCGGCGTCACCGGCGCGTCCGAGTGAATGGCCAGCGGCACACCGGTGGCGAGCGCTGTGGCGCAGGCGTTCATGCGTTCGGCGCGCTCGGGCCCGACAGTCAACCGGTAATGCTCGTCACCCCAATAGAAGTGGTGGTTGGGGAACAGGTTTACGCACATGCCGAGGTTTTTCATGCGGCGGAATTGGGCGGCGTTGGCCAACTGGCAATGCTGCAGCGTAAAACGATGATCGTTCGACGGATGTTTTTTCAGCGCTGCCTCGAGCGTGTCGAGCACAAGTTCGGTCGCCTCGTCGCCGTTTGTATGGGTGTGGACTTGCACACCGGCTTGAAGCGCCAGCTCGAGCGCCTCGCGTAGATGCTCAGGCGTCACATACCAGAGACCGGGCGGTGCGCCGTTGTAGTAACCGGGCCAGCGCAAGCGCGCCGAAAAGCCCTGGATGGAACCATCGACGACGATCTTGACGATGCCGAACCGCATGAGCTCGTTGCTGTGCTGCTTCAGGGCCAGCGCGTGCTCGATGGTCTCGCGCGGGCTGGCGCCGCGCAGCACGCGCAGCGAGACAACGCGTACCGGGAAAGTCGGTTCGCGGCCAACGCGCTCCATCATCTCGACGGCCGGCTTGGGTAGCAGATTGGCGAGATCTGCCGCGGTGGTGACGCCCTTGCGGACGCACAAGCGCGCGAAAGCGCGGAGCCCCGGCTCGTCAGCCGACAGCAGGCCGCGATCGAGCCCGACATGGGGGCCGAGCGGTGTCATCGCGTCGGGGCCTTTCATCTCGCCGAGCGGCAGGCCATCGTCACCGAGCGGCACGCCGGGATGATTGACGCCGGGCCTGAGCATACCGGCCATTTCGAGCGCCTTGGTATTGACGTTCATGATGTGACCACTGGCATGCATGATGCCGATCGGGCGCTCTGTGGAGACGCGGTCGAGATCGTGGCGGGTGACGCGGCGATTGTCGAAATAGATCGGGTCCAAAGCCCAGCCGGTCAACGGGCCACTCGTCGTGCCAAGTTTTTGGTTGGCCTCGTCCAAACGCTGGACCACAGCATCGACGGAACGCGCGCCGCTCCACACGCGCCCGTCGGGATCGGTGCGATCGTGGAAGCCGCAGTAGACGAAGCGCCATTGGACTCCCTCGGCGACGTGGCTGTGGCCTTCGACGAGGCCGGGCATCAGGATCTTGTCGGCGAAACGGCGATCCAGCGTGTGCGCGCCCCAACCCGTAAGTTCCGTCAGGGAGCCCGCGCCGAGGATACGTCCATCGCGCACCGCAACGTGCGTCGCTGTCGGCCGCGACGGGTTCATGGTGATGATCTTGCCGGCTTCGTAGATCGTGATGGACATGCGCATTCCCCGTGACGACAGTCCTGTGGCGCCCCTAAGTCGTCTCGATGACGATGTAGTCGTCTTCGATGCGGACGGGGAAGGTTTCAGTTTTGTAGGGACCTTCGACCAAAGAGGCGCCGGGCTCAATCTTCACGTCAAGCTGCATAAGGCGCATGCGCTTGGGATCGCACCACGAACGCCCCGTGCGCACGTCGAACTCCCAGGCGTGCCACGGACACCGCAGAATTTCCCCGGCGCGCGAATACTTATATTCGCCCGGCGTTTCCGACACGACATGCCCCGTCAGGATGCCGCCTGACAGGCTCGCGCCGCGATGCGGGCACGTATCCGACAACGCGAACAGCTCACCTTTGATGTTGAGCACCAGCACCGGCTTGCCGTCGATCATGACGCGTATGCGATTGCCGGCGGGCAGATCCTTGGCCGGCGCAATGACGTGCCGAACCATCAGCCGAGCCTGTAAACTGCTTTGCCGTTGGCCGTCAGGATCTGCCGCTTGTGCGCGTCACTGATGCTGGCGGGGAACGCGCGGAACGGATCGTCAAAATCCCAGTGCGGGTAATCGCTGGCGAACAGCAGGCGGTCCCAGCCGATCCACTCCATCGTCTCTTCGAGGTGCGCGCGCTGCTCCGGTTCTTCCATCGGTTGCGTGGTCAGCCAGATGTGCTCGCGAATGTACTCGGATGGCCGCCGCGTCAGATGCGGAACCTCGTCGCGCATGCGATCCAACAGCTTGTCGAGCCGCCAAGTCAACGCTGGCAGCCAACCGAAACCGCCTTCGATCATCACGGTTCTCAATTTTGGGAAGCGCTCGAACACGCCTTCCATGACGAGGCTGGTTACGACCGTTTGGCACGAGGTCGCGTGCCCCGCGCCTTCCTCGATGTAATACGAGGGCCAACCGGCGCCCGTGTAGGGATGCCCGCCGGCGCCGAAAACGTGAAATCCCACGGGCAGATCATAGGCTTGTGCTGCCTCATAGATCGGCCAGTAGCGCCGCGAACCGAGCGGCTCCATGCTGCGCGTCAGCATGAACACCTGCGCAATATGTGGATCGGCGCCGAGCCGCTCGATCTCCCGCACGGATGCGACCGCATCCTCGAACGGCACCACGATGGAGGCCTTGAGCCGCGGCTCTGGCTTCGCCATCACCTCCAGCTGCCAAAGATTGATGGCGCTCGCCAGCGCAGCGCTGAGATCGAGGTTGATCTCGCCCTGCCCCGACAGCCCGAGCGGCCCCATGACACCGACATCGACGCCGTAGTGGTCGAGGTGCTGCTTTTGCAACAGCTGTAGGCTGCTGCCGGGCAGGCCGCCTTCGTCGGGCCAGGCGTCGCGCCGCATCGCGCGGGGGGCAGCCTTCGGATAGGGCTCGTAGCTGGACCCGTGGCGCTTACGCGACCCGTAGGTTTGCATGTGCTCAAGCCACCGTTGCGGCAGGAACGGCGCGAGTTCGGCGAGCTTGCTCGGCGCGGTGTGCACGTCACCGTCGATGATCGACAGTCGGTTGGGCTTGGTAACGGCAGAACTTTCCCCGGTCGCGGGGTCAAGGTTATGGACTACGGGCGCGTCGAGCGTCATGGGTGGGCTCCCTTGCGTACCGGTGCGGCAAGACGACTGTACGTCGCCCGCGGGTTGTCGATCAGGATCTTACGAACCTGCAGTGCTGACAAGCCTTTCGGCAACATATCGTCACCGTCGAACTGCCAGTGCGGAAAATCGGTGGAGAATAGCACGAGATCGTCGCTGCCCAACTGCTCCATGATGCGGGCGGCCGTGACGGCATCATTCGGCAGGTCGAACGGCTGCAGGGTCAAACGGATGTTGTCGCGCACGTAATGCATGGGGTCGCGATCGATCCAGGGAACCTCGTTGCGGATGCCGCGCCAGAACTTGGACAGTCGCCACAGATACGCCGGCATCCAGGAGATGCCGGATTCCGACAACACGACCTTCAGCTTGGGATATTTGACGAAAACACCTTCGCTGATCAGGCTGCCGAGCTGGGTATGGAAGCCGGCGGATTGCGCCGCATAATCCTCGATGTAGTACGTCGGCCAACCGGAACCGGTGACGGGGTGATGGTAAGTCGAGCCGGCGTGGATGGCGATGGCGAAGCCGTGCTTCTCGGCTGCCGCATAGAGCGGCCAGAAGTGCGGCTTGCCGAGCGGCTGCTCGCCCATCACCTGCAGCAGGATCTGCACGAAACGCGGATCGTCGGCGCGGCGGTTGATTTCATCGACGGCGAGTTCAATGTTCTGGATTGGCAGGAGCACAGCGCCGCGCAGCCGCGCATCGCGAGACAGCCATTTGTCGATCAGCCAGTCGTTGGTGGCTGATGCGAAGGCCGCCGCCATGTTGCCGTCGCGGAACGATTGCAGTGGGAACAGGCAGTTCAGAATGGCATGATCGAAACCGTGCGGATCAAGCAAAGTCTTGGCCATCGTTGCCGGATTTGCATCGGCGCGTGGTGATTGCTGTCGCCAATCGGCGCGGATGGTCAGCGCGGCGTTGGCGGGGTACGCGATGGTTTCCCAGAAATCGAGACCGCGGACTTGCAACGTATCGCGCCAGTAGTCGGACATGTACGGCAGCAGATCCGCCGGCACGGGCGTCAGCGGATGCACGTCGCAATCGATGGCGCCCTGAAGGTTCATGTTGCTGTTCATGACGCGGTTCCTGGGGTTCACGCCAGTTTAATCTCGCGTTGCGCGAGATAGCCGCGGTTGGCGGTGGGGCTGAGCACGACCTCGTTCAGGCAGAGGTGCGGCGGCAGGCAGGCGATGTAGCGAATGAGGTCGCCGCAGTCTGCCGACTGGATCATCTGCGCGCGGAGTTCGGCCGATGGTGGATTGGGGCGTCCGTCAAGGATGGGTGTTGCCACCTCGCCCGGGCAGAACACGGTGGAGCGGATGCCGTTGACGCATTCCTCCATGTTGAGGTGTGTGCTCAAGGCGACGACGCCGTGCTTGGCTGCCCCATATGCCGGGCCGGACAGCGGGCTGGTGAAACGGCCCGCCCACGACGAGGTATGGATGATGACGCCGTCTTTTTGCGCGCGCATCATCGGCAGCACCGCAATGACGCAATAGAACGCGCTGGCCAGATTGCCGCCGAGCACTTCGTCGACGCCGGCTGCGGTGAGTTGTTCCCAGCTGCGGGCGCGCACGTTGAGACCGGCGTTGTTGACGAGGATATCGACGCGCCCAGGGCCCGACTTGATGAAGTCGGCGACGGCCTGTACCGCGTTCGACTTCATCACATCGGCGGGCTGCACGTGCGCGTTGCCACCGGCTTTCGTGATCAAACCGGCGACGCGTTCGAGTTTGCTGGCGGTCCGTCCGGTCAGCACGATTTCGGCGCCCTCCGATGCCAGCGCCAGCGCCGCCGCCTCGCCGATGCCGCTGCCCGCGCCCGTCACCCAGGCCAGTTTTCCCTTGAGCCGCATCCGTCAATCCTCACTTGATCAGCTAAACTGCTCGCAATCTAGCCCGGCTTCGGTGCGCCGCGCCACGCCCAATCGCGTCCTGCGCACCTGCCTTGCTGCATGCCGAACGGCTTGGCGGAAGCGACGTGCTCGGCCATAGTGACGTCCCGTTCACCTCACGACAGGTAGGATCGCTATGGCTCGACTGCTCGCCATCTACAAGACCCCGACCGATAAAGCCGCCTTCGACAGTTACTATTTTGGCACCCATGTGCCGCTGGCGAAGAGAATTCCCGGCCTCACCAAGTACGAAGTCAGCAGCGGGCCGGTGATGGGCATGCAAGGGCCGTCATCGACGTATCTGGTGGCGACGCTGCATTTTGAGTCCATGGCCGCTATTGCCAAGGGCATGGGCAGCGATGAAGGCAAGGCCACCGCCGCCGACGTGCCGAAGTTTGCGTCGGCCGGCGTGGAAATCCTGTTCTTCGACGACAAGGTCGTCTGAACGGCGATGCCTCGCCGGACCGGTGGACTGCTCAGCCGCGGCCGCGATAGGGCGCAACGCCTTGGTCCGGCAACCAGACACCCTTCGGCACCTCGCCCGTCTGATAGAAGACGTCGATGGGGATGCCGCCGCGCGGATACCAGTACCCGCCGATGCGCAGGTAGTGCGGCGATAGCAGGGCCGCAATCCGCTTGCCGATGCCGACCGTGCAGGCCTCGTGGAAATCACCGTGATTGCGATGCGCGGACAGATATAGCTTGAGCGATTTTGATTCGAGGAGCCAGCTGTTAGGGACATAGTCGATCACCAGATGACCGAAGTCCGGTTGGCCGGTGACCGGGCATAGCGTGGTGAACTCGGGACACGAAAAGCGCGCGACGTAGGGCGTATCGGGGTGCGGATTGGGTACGCGCTCGAGTATCGCTGCGTCTGGCGACGTGGGTGTTGCGGTGGGTTGACCGAGTTGCGTTAGGGCAGGCGGCTTAGTCATTTTGGATGGCATGGTAGGCTCGTGGGCAAACGGGTGATAAGGCCATGATCTATAGCCTAAAAGACGACACTGTCCTAACCCATGTCGACGAAAAAAACAGTTCACACACGGACACGGCAGTCGTGCCTCGGCGTCGTGCGGGAACGAGATCAGGGCATGTGGGTTGCTCATTACGCAGAGCGAGAGCCAGTGAGTGCTGGGATCCGCTCGATTGCCACATCAAACCGGCACTTAAAAAGGAAAACCAATGCAACGCGCCATTCTTATTGCGGTCGCCAGTATTGCCATCGTCGGCAGTGTGGCGGCGCAACAGACGGAACCCGCTAAGCCGCCTATGGAGAAACCGGCTATGGACATGGACCATATGCAGCATGGCGGCGCCGCGATGGACGGTAGCAAGGACAGCGCCAGTGTCGACCGCAAGGATTCAGCGGCTACTGCGGGCTACAAGGCTTCGATGAATGCTATGATGTCTACGATGCCCGCATTTACAGGCGATGCGGACATCGACTTCATGAAGCAGATGCGGCCCCACCATCAGGCGGCGATCGATATGGCCAAGATCGTGCTCACCAGCGGCAAGGATGCCGAGACAAAAAGGCTAGCGAAAAGTATCATCGCCGCGCAGCAGAGAGAAATCAATCAGATCGATCGATGGCTGAAGAAACACGGCGGCTGAAGCACGCAGTGCGCGTCCTTCAACGCGCGTTCGTCAAAGTGGCTTGCCGGTTCGATAGGCGATTTCGCCGACCAAGCCGCGTCGGAACGCCATCACACAGACGACGAACACCACGCCCTGGATAACGGTCACCCACTGTCCCCATTCAGCCAGATAGGTTTCCATGCCGGTGATCACGAAGGCGCCGACGATGGGGCCGAGTAACGTGCCGAGGCCGCCGACCAGCGTCATCAGGACGGCTTCACCAGAGGTGCCCGAAGTCACGTCGGTCAATGACGCGAGTTGGAACACGATGGCTTTGGTAGCGCCGCCGAGGCCGCAAATCGTCGTCGACAACACGAACGCCATCAGCTTGTAACGGTCGGTCTTGTAGCCGAGCGAAATGGCGCGTGCTTCGTTCTCGCGGATGGATTTCAGGACTTCGCCGAAGGGCGAGTGGATGATGCGGTGCACCATCAGCAGCGCGAACATGAAGATCGCCAGCACGACATAGTACATGCTGAGCTGGTTGTTGAGATCGATGAAGCCGAACATCTTGCCGCGTGGCACGGCCTGGATCCCATCTTCACCGTGCGTGAAGGGCACCTGCAGTGCCAGGAAGTAGACCATCTGCGCGAAGGCCAGCGTGGTCATGGCGAAGTAGATGCCCTGGCGGCGGATGGCGATGGCGCCGACCACCACACCCATCGCAGCCGCCGTGGCAGTGCCGGCGAGGATCGCCAGTTCCGGCGTCAGGCCCCAGACTTTGGCTGCGTGTGCCGAGACATAACCGGCGCTGCCCAGGAACATGGCGTGCCCGAACGACAGCAACCCGGCGTAGCCGAGCAGCAGGTTGACCGACAGCGCGAACATGGCGATGCACAGCGCTTTCATGAGGAATTGCGGATAGACGACAAAGGGTGCAGCCATCAGCACGACGGCCATGGCTGCCATGACGACATTGAGGACCCTGCCGCCATCGAGGCCTGAGCCGACGCTCGTGCTTTCGACGCCGGTCGTGGTTGTCGCAGCCTTGCCGAATAATCCGGCGGGCCGGACGAGCAGCACGATGGCCATGATCACGAACACGACGGTGGTGGAGGCTTCGGGGTAGAAGACCTTGGTCAGTCCCTCGATCAAGCCGAGCACAAAACCGGTGACGACCGACCCAAGGATAGAGCCCATGCCGCCGATCACCACGACGGCAAACACCACGTTGATCAGATCGGCGCCCATCAGCGGGCTGACCTGATAAATGGGTGCAGCCAGCACGCCAGCGAGCCCTGCAAGCCCGACGCCGGCGCCATACGTGAGGGTAATCAGCAACGGCACGTTGACGCCGAAGGTGCGGACGATGGTCGGGTTTTCGGTCGCTGCGCGCAACTTAGCGCCGAGGCTGGTGCGCTCGATCAGGTACCAGGTGGTGATGCAGATCGCGAGCGAGAAGAAGATCACCCAGGCGCGATACCAGGGTAGGAACATGATGGGCTGGTCGAACAGGGTGAGCCGCGTGCCGCCCGCCAACGACGGTGGGATCGGATAGGGCAGGCCGGAGGAGCCGTAATAGTAGCGGAAATAGCCCTGGATGATCAGTGCCACGCCGAAGGTAAACAGCAGGCCATAGAGGTGATCGAGGTGGTAGAGCCGCTTGAGCATTGTGCGCTCGATGATCACGCCGGTCAGGCCGACGAGCAGCGGTGCGACGATCAGCGAAGGCCAGTAACCGATGCCGAAGTATTGGCCCACGAGATAGGCACCGAAGGCGCCCATCATGTATTGCGCGCCGTGCGTGAAGTTGATGATGTTGAGCATGCCGAAAATGACGGCCAACCCAAGACTGAGCAGCGCATAAAACGAACCGTTGATCAGTCCGAGCAACAACTGGCCGAAGAGAGCTTGGGTTGGAACGCCAAATATTTCGGTCATTGCTGGGGCTCGTGCCGGAAGGTCTGGAAAATTCCCTCGCCCCGTCTTCGCGGGGAGAGGGTTAGGGTGAGGGGCAGCAGCACAAAGAATGGTGCCCAGGATATTCTGTTCGGTTTCGTCACTCAGAGGAACTTGCAGCAGACGAGTGTGCCGCCGCCCCTCCCCCCGCCCTCTCCCCATCGGAAGACGATGGGGAGAGGGAGAAGCTTACTTCACCAGCGGACAGCCGCCTTCGGCCATCGGGCGGAAGGCTTTGTCGGCGGGGATTGTCGCCAACACTTTGTAATAGTCGTAGGGGTACTTGCTCTCATCCGGCTTTTTGACCTGGACGAGTTGCACGTCGTGGATTTTGCGCCCGTCGGCACGGATCATGCCCTTGCCTAGCAACTTGTCGTCGGTCGGCAATTCTTTCATCTTGTCGATGACTTTCTTGCCGTCCTTGACGTCGCCGAGTGCTTCCGCTGCGCGCAGATAGTGCGTGACCGCCGAATAAACGCCGGCGTGATCGTAGGTCGGATATTTGCCGTCGTTGGCCGCGGCGAACTCTTTGGCGAACGCGCGGTTGGCGTCGTTGGTGTCCCAGTACCAAGCATCGGTGAAAGTCAGGCCCTGAGCCGTTTTCAGGCCGAGCGAGTGCACATCGGACAGGAACACGAGCAAACCTGCAAGTTGCTGACCGCTTTGCGTGATGCCGAACTCGCCGGCGGTTTTGATCGCGTTGATCGTGTCCGCGCCGGCATTGGCAAGTCCGATGACCTTGGCCTTGGACGCCTGCGCCTGCAGCATGAACGACGAAAAGTCGGCGGTGGGGAATGGCGCGCGGACCTTGCCGGCCACCTTGCCGCCGTTGGCCAGCACGACCGCTTCGGTATCACGCTCCAGCGCCAGGCCGAAGGCGTAGTCGGCGGTGATGAAGAACCAGCTGTCGCCGCCGTTCTTGACGATGGCCGAGCCGGTACCGTTGGCCAGCATCCAGGTGTCGTAGATCCAATGCACGGTGGTCGCCTTGCAAGCCTTGCCCGAGAGGTCCGACGTGGCGGATCCGACGTTCAGATAGGCCTTGTTCAGCGAGGACGTCACTTCGTTGACGGCAAGGCCTACCGAGGAGGTGTTGACGTCGGTGATCATGTCGACGCCATCAGATTCAAGCCATTTGCGCGCGACTGCCGAGCCCACATCGGGCTTGTTCTGATGGTCAGCGCTGACGATCTCGACCGTCATGCCCTTTTTGGCGGCGCCGAAGTCCTCGATTGCCTTCTTGGCGGCCCACACCGAGCCTTTACCGGCGATGTCGGCGTACGGGCCGGCCATGTCGTTCATAACGCCGATCTTGATAGGGGGGCCTTTGTATTGGGCGAGGGCCGGGCTGGCGGCGATGGCAAGCAAGCTGACAGCCCCGAGCGTGGTGCTGATGGAGTATTTACGCATGCGTTTTCTCTCTCCTGATGCGGTCACCGCCGTCCGCGGCGATCCGTTGATGCAAACAAGTTGCGGCTGGCTCCGGGCGTATCGTTTCATACACCCAGATATTCGTGGAGTTTCGGCATATTGGCCTCGAGGTCGGCGGCCTTGAAGCCGTCGACGATAACGCCGTGGTCCATCACGTAGAAGCGGTCGGCGACCGTGGAGGCGAAACGGAAATTCTGTTCCACCAGCAGGATCGTCAAGCCACGCTCTTTCAGTTTGCGAATGGTGTGGCCGATCTGCTGGATGATGACCGGCGCCAAGCCTTCAGTCGGCTCATCCAGCAGCAGCAGGTCGGCGCCGGTACGCAATATGCGACCAATCGCCAGCATCTGCTGTTCGCCGCCGGAAAGCTTGGTGCCCTGACTGGTGCCAATACGCTCTTTTAAGTTTGGAAACAGCGAGAAGATTTCGTCGACGCTCATGCCGCCGTCGCGCAGTTTAGGCGGCAACATCAGGTTTTCGCGCACCGTCAAGCTGGAGAAGATCGCGCGTTCTTCCGGGCACAGCGCGATGCCGAGCTTGGCGATGCGCTCGGACGGCAGACCAATGGTTTCAGTGCCACCCTTGGTAATGGACCCTTGCCGTTTGCGCACGACGCCCATGATCGACTTCAGAGTGGTCGTCTTGCCAGCGCCATTGCGACCAAGCAGGGTGACGACCTCGCCTTGCCGTACCTCCAGATTGACCCCGTGCAGGATGTGGCTCTCGCCATACCAGCTCTGCAGGTTTTTGACGGATAGCAACGGGGCGCCTGGGGTGGCTGATGTCCTAATCTCAGCCATGACCGACACCCATGTAGGCTTGTTGTACATCGGCGTTGGCCGATACGGTTTTGTAGTCGCCCTCGGTGAGGATCTGGCCGCGCGTCAGCACGGTGATGGTATCCGACAACGAGGCCACGACATTGAGATTGTGCTCCACCATGAGCACGGTGCGCCCTTTGCTGGCGGTGCGGATCAATTCCTGGATGCGCTCGATGTCTTCGTGCGCCATGCCGGCCATCGGTTCGTCGAGCAGCATCAATTCCGGTTCGAGCGCTAACGTGGTTGCCAGCTCGAGGGCGCGCTTGCGACCGTACGCCAGCGACACCGCCGGCTGGTTGGCGTATTGAGTCAGGCCGACATCGGCGATCAATTGCATGGCGCGGTCGTGATAGACCTCCAACACCTTGCGTGACCGCCAGAAGTCGAACGAGCCACCGCGTTGCCGCTGCAGAGCGACGCGAACGTTGTCGAGCACCGAGAGATGGGGGAAGACGGCTGAGATCTGGAACGAGCGCACTAATCCGCGTCGCGCCACCTCGGCGGGCGGAAGCGCGGTGATATCTTCGCCCTTGAACAGGATTTGGCCTTGAGTGGGCGTCAAGAATTTCGTCAACAGATTGAAAAGGGTGGTTTTCCCGGCGCCATTGGGTCCAATCAGGGCGTGAATGGTGCCGCGTTTTACCTTAAAACTCGCATGATTAACTGCCAGGAAGCCCGCGAAATCCTTGACCAGATCCCGTGCCTCCAGGATCACTTCGCCCTGGCTCATCCGTTTTTCCCGCCACTGAGTTATCGTCTTTTTTGCCACTGTTACTGTACAGTGTGGCGTTTGTACATTCGCATTTTGTCCGTGGGCCGGCGACGCGAAGGTCGGCGCAAGAATAGGGCTCGCGTAGTGTGTCTGTCCCTTCTATCCTTGCCTCTGGCGTCGGCAAACGGCGCTATTGGCGTCATCAACAAGGCCGTGGGAGAGAAACGCATGAAGAATGTCATATCGGTTGTGGCGGGAGGCTTGCTGGCCGCAAGCTTGGCGTTGCCCGCATGGGCGCAAGCGCCGTTCGACGGCGTGGTCAAGGTCGGCGTGCTCAACGATCAGTCCAGCCTTTATGCGGACGCGACCGGACAGGGCTCGGTGATCGGCGCGCGGATGGCGCTCGAAGACTACATGAAGGCCAATCCGAATTCGAAGCTGAAGGTCGAGATCATTTTTGCCGACCATCAGAACAAGCCGGACGTCGGCTCGACAATTGCGCGCCAATGGCTCGAACGTGATGGCATCGACATGATCCTCGACGTGCCCAATTCCGGTGTGGCGCTGGCCGTCAATGACGTGGTGAAGAACCTCAACAAGGTGATGGTCAACGGCTCGGCCGGCAGCGCTCGTCTGACGGGCGATGCGTGCTCGCCGAACACGGTGCACTGGACCTTCGACAATTATGCGCTGGCCAACGGGACGGGCAGTGCGATCGTGGCGACCGGCGGCGACAGTTGGTTCTTTATCACTGCCGACTATGCCTTCGGCCATGATCTTGAGGCGCAGACCGCAGGGGTCGTCAAAGCCAAGGGCGGCAAGGTGGTCGGCGGCGTGCGCGTACCGCTCAACAATCCCGATTTTTCATCGTTCCTGCTGCAGGCGCAGGGCTCGAAAGCCAAGGTCATCGGCTTGGCGAATGCCGGCGGCGACACGATCAACGCGATCAAGCAGGCGTCCGAATTTGGTATCGTGCAAGCTGGCCAGCGGCTGGCGGGTCTGCTCGTATTCGTCACCGACGTGCACTCGCTGGGCCTCAAGATCGCACAAGGACTGCAGTACACCGACAGCTTCTATTGGGACATGAATGACGATACGCGCGCCTGGACGAAACGGTTCGTCGAGAAGATGAACGGCAAGCAGTATCCGACCATGAACCATGCCGGCAACTACGGTGGTATGATGCACTTCCTCAAGGCGATTGAGGCGGCGCAAACACGCGATGGCACCAAGATCGTCGCCAAAATGAAGGAATTGCCGACCGACGACGTGGTGTTTGGTAAGGGCAAAGTGCGCGAAGACGGTCGCCAGATGCATCCAATGTATCTGTGGCAGGTCAAGACGCCGGAAGAAAGCAAGGCACCATGGGACTACGTCAAGTTGGTCAAGACGATCCCGGCTGATGAAGCATGGCGTCCGCTGGACCAGGGCGGTTGCCCGCTGGTCAAGAAGTAACCGTTTCGGCCGGATTTAAATGAGCGAGAAATCAATGAGGGGCGGGTCATGTGGCCCGCCCCTCACTTTTTGGCCAACTGCGCGACAGAAATGCCGGACGATCAAAGCGGACGATCCCGAGTTCGATGCAGTATCGCTGGAATTGACGTCGGGCGAGGAGCACGAGACGGTAATGACGCCATTGATGCACAGCAGGTTGCCAGCGGTTTCTACCGGTCGTTAGTGATACCGTCAGTCCTGCGCGCCGGGTGTGTGACCCTTGTAAGCCCACGCGCTACGTCCCATAAGACGAGCACAATTTGGCTTATCGGCGATGGACGCCGTTGGGTCCGCGAAATTTGAGGAATGTATGTCGACACGTCAGGAAAGCGCGCCAAGCCCAGCCATCCAGTCGCGCGATGATCTCATCGGGTGGATCGCCAAGGGAGAAAAGCCGGTGGAAGCCTGGCGGATCGGCACCGAACACGAAAAGTTTCTGTTTTACAAAGACAATTTGGCGCCAGTTTCGTACGACGGGCCGCGCGGCGTATGCGCTTTGATGGAAGGTCTGATGCGCCGTTTCGGCTGGGAAGCCATCCGCGAGGGCCAGACCATCATTGCGCTCAAGCGACCGGATGGTGAAGCTGGCGGCACGGTTTCGCTGGAGCCCGGCGGGCAATTCGAACTGTCGGGCGACCCGCTGTCCACCTTACATGAAGTTGCACGCGAAACGTCGGACCATTTGGATCAGGTCAAAGCAGTCGGCGCGGACTTGGGGATCGGCGCGCTGGGAATGGGATTTGCGCCGCTGGCGCGACGTGAGGATGTGCCCCACATGCCGAAGCGGCGATACAAGGTCATGTCGGGTTACATGCCCAAGGTCGGCTCGCTGGGGCTCGACATGATGTATCGGACGTGCACCGTCCAGGTAAACCTCGACTTCAAAAGCGAGACCGATATGGTGCAGAAGCTGCGGGTGTCGCTGGCCTTGCAGCCCATCGCAACGGCCCTGTTTGCCGCATCGCCGTTCACGGAGGGAAAACCCAACGGCTTCAAGTCCATGCGCGGAGAGGTTTGGCGCGATACGGACAAGGCGCGGACAGGCAACCTGCCGTTCGCCTTCGCAAGCGGCATGGGATATGAGCGCTACGTCGATTATGCGCTTGATGTGCCAATGTATTTCATCTTTCGTGAAGGCCAGTACATCGATGTGGCCGGGGCTTCGTTTCGCGACTTCATGGCCGGCAGGCTGCCGCAGGTGCTGGGTCGGTCGGAACTCGCGGGCTACACGGCGACGATCGACGATTGGGCCGATCATCTGACGACGCTGTTTCCCGACGTGCGAATGAAAAAATTCCTGGAAATGCGCGGCGCGGACGGCGGTCGTTTGCCGCAAATCTGCGCACTATCGGCGCTGTGGGTCGGCCTTTTGTATGATCAGGTTGCGTTGGATGCGGCATCAGACGTGATCAAGGACTGGACCGCTGCGGAACGCGACGGGTTGCGTGACGGCGTGCCGATCGGCGCGTTGGCCACGCCGTTTCGGAGAGGGACGGTCAACGATGTGGCCCGGACCGTCGTCGAAATCGCGCGCGGCGGTCTTGGTCGGCGGGGGCGCCTGTCGATGCTGGGGCAGGACGAAAGCGTCTATCTTGAACCGCTGCAACAGATCGTGCGCTCCGGCCACACGACAGCGGACGCGATGCTGGCATCCTACCACGAGACCTGGGGGGGAAGCGTTTTGCCGGTATTCGAGGAATATGCGTTCTGAGTGAAGCCGAGCTGAATAAAGCGCTGCTCCGGGCGGATGCGGTGCGTAGAGACAGTCGGCTGACGTGGACGGTGTTGCAGTGCACATTTTTTGTTCAGCACGGGTTCATGGCAACAATCTTAGCTAATGACTGATTAGGGCTGGTGCGCCTGGCGGTCTCACGGATCGGCGCGGCCATTAGCGAAGGACGTTGTCATGGCTCGCTACCTAACTGTGCGCAAGAAGTTGATGAAGCCGTTGGTGGCCTCGCTGCTGGCGTTGCTGCTGTCGGCGTCTGGACCGTCGTGCGGGGTATATGCCCAAGGCGCGGGCTGCTCCGATTCGTGCAAGGCAGCGTTCGGAGCCTGTTACAAATCCACCGCCAATCGCGGCGCCTGCGAGATGCAACTGCAGCGGTGCCTGGAAGGGTGTCTGATGTCGAAGCGCGGGTGACGGCTTCGCGGATCTTGTCAGTCCCGCAATGTAACGCCATTTAATTAGTGCGTTGGGCGCGGAAAAGCTCCAGACTTCAGGTAAGGGCACCGATCTCCGACATGAGATGACTACGGCTCTGTCGGGGGATTGCACATGGACGCAACTGTTTTCATCGCCGTGCTGTTCGCGGCCGCGCTGCATGCCTCTTGGAACGCGGTCGTCAAGACGGCGAGCGACAAATATCTCAGCATGACCGCAGTCGTACTGGGCCACGCACCGATTGCGATCCTGCTCGTCGGCTTCGTGCCATGGCCCGCTGGCGCGAGCATACCCTACATGATCGTCAGCACGGTATTGCACCAAGGCTACCAATTGTTTTTGCTATGGTCCTATCGCGCCGGCGATATGAGCCAAGTCTACCCGATTGCGCGCGGCACGGCGCCAATGATCGTTACGGCCATTTCCGTCCTTGTGCTGGGCGAGCAGCTGTCGCCGGTCCAATTGGCCGCGGTGGCGATGATCGGCGCGGGTATCATGAGCCTGTTGTTGGTGCGCAGTGGCGACGGGTTGCGCAATCCCAAGGCCGCGGGACTGGCATTGACGACGGCAGCGTTTATCGCGGGCTACACACTGGTCGACGGGACGGGCGCGCGGGTGGCGGGTTCGGCGGTGGGTTTTTACGCCTGGGAGGCGATCCTCAATGCGCTGACCTTCGCCGCGATCATGGCGGTCTATAAGCCGGGCCTGGTGGCGCGTGTCTGGCCGGAGGCCCGCCTGACCATGCTGATCGGAGGCGGCGCTTCGTTTATCGCCTACGCGATTGCGGTCTGGGGATTTACGCGGGCGCCGATCGCATTGGTCGCAGCGTTGCGCGAAACCAGTATCGTCATCGCGTTGCTGATCAGCGTCGTGGTGATGCGGGAGCGGCTCGATCTGGCCAAGTTGGTCTCAACATTCGTCACAACGGCGGGTGCCATCGTGCTGCGGGTCGCCCGTTGAAACAAAGACGGCCCGGGCGTGTTGACCGCCCGAGCCGCCAGAAAATTGAATGAGGCGGGATTACTTGGTCAGGTTTTCGTCCTTGCAAATCAGTCCGCCCAAGGCGCAGCCCTTGAGGTTCAAGGATGCCGGGGAAACCAGCGTCACGACGCCGGAATAGGTCTTGCCGTCTTCCAGATTGAGCAAATCGCCCTTCCAGGCGTTGTCGCCGCTTTTGGCGGCGCCAGTCATGATGACCTTGCCGACCATGTCTTTCTTGGTTTGATCCTTGACGCCGATGACCTTGGCGCACAACTTGCCGCCGCAATCGTAGAATGAAATTTGCGATCCGGTTGATGGCCTAATCCAGGTGCCGAACGGATCGGCAGCTTGAGCCGAACCGGCAAAACCGACTAGAGTTGCTGTGGCCAGAATGCATTTTGTGGTACGGCGCATGGGGTTCCTCGCATGGGTTGAATCAGGGCCGCCGCGCGTGCGCGAAGCTGAGCCGATACCATTCAACGTTTACCAGGAAATGCGGTCAATAGATGACCAATTATGCACACAAGAAAGCAACCGTTAGGGCGTGATCGTCGGCAATTCAGGATTGCCTTACGTCCCGCTTATACCTGGCACCCATGCGGCACCAAGGATGCTGCCGGTGCCACCTTGTTGCAGCAGGATGGCGCAGGTGCCCGGTGTACAGTCGACAAGTTGCGCCCGCGATAATTTCGTCGACGACGCTTCGCCGCGCCAGTTCCCAACCGACGTAAACTGACGCACAACGTTATGATAGGAAACGGACCGGCCGCTGTTTTCGCCGCGCTGAATATCGACGCTGGCGAGCGGGGTAAATTTGACGAGCCATAGCGTGGCGTTGACGGCCGCGGCGCGCGCAACAGACCATGTCGGAGTATCGATCTGCAGCCCGTCACCGTCGGCTGCGATGCTGAGCGCAACACGCATGGCCTTGGTTTGGGCGACGGTCGTCGAAATTTCCGCGTCGATGGCGCGGCGATCGCTGCCGACCGCGTGGGCCATACCGTTAATAACGGTTTGCGGCGTATAGACTTGGCCATCGCCGCGCGTCTGCGCATAGGCGCGTTGTCGTTTGGTGAATTCCGGTTTCGCCAGCGTATCTTTCCAGCCGAGGCTATCCCAGATGTCGACATTGAACGACAACGCAAGGACCCCGTCGCGTTCAATATACGTCTTCAGCAGCGCGTCGGCGGGTGGGCAAGACGAACAGCCCTGGCTGGTATAGAGTTCGATTACCGATTGAATCTGTCCGGTTACTTTAGTGTCTCCAGCCGTGGCAGAGAGCGGTGCCAGCAGAGCCAAGGCGCCGAATAATTGAGCAATCGAAGTTTTGCGCATGACTATTGCCTGACTGATGGGATCAGCTCAACCGGGTTGGCGAACACTCGGACTGCTGACCATAATTCATTATGTCTACACGCTATGCCTGGACACGATGCGGACGCAAAGCAGTCGAGCCAAAAAGACGAAGCCGGCAGCTTTATTTCATGAGCAGATATAAGCCACCCCGGCGTAGTTATCACCCCTTGCCACTTCAAATGCCACTCACGACTGGGTGAGGTCGACGTTAGCTAGGCTCACACCACTTGCGCAAGTGTGATGCGCAAATTTCCAAGTAAGTCGACGTTGGCGGACGAATAGGCCTCCAAGACGGTGGTGGCATCGAGTTGCTCGATGATCGCGGGGCCGCTGACGCTGGCGCCAATCGGTAATTTTTCACGGTCGTAGACCATCGCTGTTTCCCATATGTTTCCGGTGAATAAACGGCGCTGGCCCGTGCTTGCAGCCGCCGCCGACGCCGCTTTCCGGCTGGGATCAAGCAGCAGCGACAAATCGATTGGCGCGCGCTTACTGATCACAGATGTCGTCAGATTGACCAGTTGCGCCTTGATTTCCGGCATGACAATGCTGAAACGCGCAAAATAAGCGGCTTCAAAGAGCATCTGCAACGCTGCCGGAGTGACGGCGGCTGCCGGCAGCGCGACACGGATCAGGTGGGTTTGGCCACGAAACTGCATCTCCGCGTGATGGCTGACGTCAGTGGCGATTGCTGCTGCGTGGCCGGCATTTGTCGCGCGGCCTTCGGCGGCATGGCGATCGAGGATCGCTGAGATCCGCTCGGCCGTCAGTGTTTCGAGAGGGGCATTGACGGTCTGGACAAAGTCCTGCCGGAGATCGGCGACGAGGCAGCCGAGCGCGTTGGTCAGGCCGGGACGGGCGGGGACGATGACTTCGGTGACGCCCAGTTCGCGGGCCAGTGCAACCGCGTGCAGGGGGCCGGCGCCGCCAAATGCAAACAGCGTGAAGTCGCGGGGGTCGTGGCCGCGACTGAGAGAAACAGAACGGATGGCGCCGGCCATCAGCGTGTTGCCGAGTATCAGGATGGCAGCCGCCGCTGCTTCGACGCTGAGACCGAGCGGGCCAGCGATCTGGCGCTCGATGGCTGCGCGGACGACGTCGATGGCAACGCCGCGGGCAACTGCGGTCAGTTTTTCCGGTGGCAGGCGACCGAGGACGAGATTGGCGTCGGTCATCGTGGGACGCGTGCCGCCACGGCCGAAGCAGATTGGTCCGGGATCGGCGCCGGCGCTTTCCGGCCCGACCGCCAACATGCCGGCGGCGTTCAGCCACGCGATCGAGCCGCCGCCCGCGCCGACCGTGCGGACATCCACCATCGGCACGTGGATGGGCAGGCCGTAGGCGATCGTCAACTCGGCGGAAACCTCGGGTATGCCGCCGTGAATCAGCGCGACATCCGTTGACGTGCCGCCCATGTCATAGGTGATTGCGTTGGCTGTGCCGCAGGCGCGCAACGTGGCTGCGGCAGCCATCACGCCGGAGGCCGGTCCGCTCATCACGGTCTTGGCGGCGTCGGCGATGACATGGCTGGCTGCTACCGTGCCGCCGTTGCCATTCATGATCAGCAGTTCGTTGGCGTAACCCTGCGCGGCCAGCGCAGCGCCCAATCTTTGCACGTAGCGATCGAGGATGGGCTGCACGGCGGCGTTGACACTGGCGGTGGTGCCACGCTCATACTCGCGATATTCTGAAAGCAGCGACGCGCCGCACGTGACGTATGAGTTGGGCCACAACGCCCGCACGATCTCGCCGGCCCGCCGTTCGTGCGCCGCGTTGGCATAAGAGTGCAGAAAGTGGATGACCACGCTTTCGCAGCCCATGGCGATGAGTTGTCGCGCGGCATTCGCCACGGCTGCTTCGTCGAGCGGGAGGACGATGCCGCCGTCGGCGTTCATGCGCTCGGCCACCTCCAGTCGATGCTGGCGCGCAATCAGCGGCTCGAACACGCCGGTCATGCCGTAGGGTTTCGGTCGTGTGCGCCGCCCGAGTTCGAGCGTATCGCGAAAGCCGCGCGTGGTGATGAGGCCGACGCGGGCGATCTTGCGCTCGAGCACGGCGTTGGTGGTGGCGGTGGTGCCATGGATGATCAGATCGATGTCACTGATAGCGACGCCGACGGCGGCGAGGGCGGCAAGCACGCCGTCGGCCTGGTTGGCCGGCGTCGTCGGGATCTTGGCGATGTGCACGCGCGCCCGATCGCCGCTCTCATCGTAGAGCAGCAGATCGGTGTACGTGCCGCCGATGTCGATCCCGGCCATGCGCCGGCTGCCGTTGGCCATGGCCGGGGCGTCCTCGTTGTTGGTGTGCAAATGTTAGGCGCTGTGGCGGGGGCTGGCAATCAGGGCTGTGAGGCCCGCGTTATGTGGCCCGCTGTGGGGTGCGCCGGGCAATCCAACGCATCGGCTTCCGAAGTCACAACCGCCATTGGGGTTCGCGTGGTCGAGGAACAGAAGCACCAGGCAAGGACTGTCCGCTGAAAGGACTGTCCGTGCGGACGCGTCGATGCATTCTCACGCGTGGCGATGACGGTACGTGACCCGGAGCCGAAGTCGCCGATTTGGAACTTGCTGCGACGCGCGTCCCTCGGTCCCGTGATTCATTCACTTTGCTGCTCGTACGTAGATACGCGTATTTGCCACGACAAGCACCAGATCTAGGGTCTCCTCTATTGTCCATTTGAGGAGACGGAACATGCGTAGAAATTATCTTCAAGTTGCCCAACTGCTCGGCGCAATCGCCTGTGTCGGTTTGGTCGGCATGGTCGACGCCCGGGCAGAAGACCCCAACACCACGGCCGTGTACAAGGATATCCAATCCACTCTCGGCATTGTGCCCGGTTTCTTCAAAGCGTTCCCGGAATCCGGCATTGCCGGGGCTTGGGCAGAATTCAAGGGCGTTCAGCTGAATCCGACGACGAAGCTCAACGCCAAGACCAAGGAGCTGATCGGCTTGGCCGTGGCCTCGCAGATCCCATGCACCTACTGCGTGTATTTCCATACTGCGGTGGCGAAGGCCAACGGCGCGACCGATGACGAGATCAAAGAGGCGGTGGCAATGGCCGCAATCTCTCGCCATTGGAGCACGGTGATGAACGGCATGCAGACGGATCTCGCGACCTTCAAGAACGAGACCGACACGGTTCTCAAGCTCGCGGCCGAGAAGGCCAAAAAGAGTAATTGACTGAGGCAAATATGGGCGGCAGCCGCGCCGCCAACCCTAACCGAAACATTCCTCCCGGCGATTGAGGTCGTTGGATGGAACGCACCTGCCGAAAGAAACCGATTTCCAACAACAGGAGTGCACCATGGGTGAGACCAAGACGGCGCTACAGTCCGCGCTCGAAAAGACCGAAGTCAAGAGCTTCAAAGCCGCCGACGAAGTGCGTGAGTTCCCGCTGGGACGGCTCGAACTCGTCAAAGTCGGCGGCGCCACGATCGGCCGTGCCGTATTCGAGCCCGGCTGGCGCTGGTCGACCTCGTTGCAACCGGTCGTCAAGACGAAGAGCTGCGAGGCACCGCACTTCCAGTATCACGTCTCCGGTATTCTACGGATCAAGATGGACGATGGCGCCGAATTCGACTGCAAGCCCGGCGACATCTCGTTGCTGCCGAGTGGACACGACGCTTGGGTCATCGGCAGCGAGCCTGCGGTTGTTGTCGATTTCCAGGGAATGATCGACTACGCGACGGCCCAGCCTACGCACTCGCACTGAGGTCATGGCGCCACCTGCGCGCAAGCAGCAAGCTATTCCCAACACAACATCAATCAGTGGAGTAAACAACCATGACCGCGTTCAACGTCGTTCGATTTCGGATCAAGCCCGGCAAAGACGAAGCCTTCCTCGCAGCCCATGCCGAGGGTCGTGCCAATTGGCTCGGTCTGCGCAAGGGGATGATGATCAAGACTGGCGAGCGCACTTATTGTCTCATCGCCGAATGGTCGGACACAGATGCAATTGCGCATGCGCGCCCGGGCATGATCGCGACGCTCGATACGTTTCGGCCCCTACTCGAAGATCTGGGAGCAGGGCTTGGTGTCACCGATGCCGTGTCTGGACCGGTCGTTCTGAACATCAAGTAAGCAACAGCAAGGGCGGTAGGCTGCGGCGCAAGCGCCGCAGCCTGTTTGCCATGGAAGGACTGCCTAAGTGCGGTGAGCCGCTCGGCGTCGAAGCGGCCGCAGCTGGGCCAGTAGTCGGCGGCTGGCCTGCGTGAAGCGTTTGACATCGCCGTAGGTTCGCGCCAGCATCATAGCACCCTCTAGCGATGCCACGATCATCCGCGCCACCTCGATCGCTCGACCATCGAACACGAATTGACCATCGCGGCGGCCGTGTTCGAGCACCGTCGCCAGCCATGCTTCGTTGGCATCAAAAAAGCGCAGAACTTCGTCGCGCACAGGAACGGGCAAAGTGGCGAACTCCGCGGCCAGCATGCCACACAGGCACATGCGGCCATCCGCGATCACATCGGCATAGAGCGCGACGTAGCTCTCCAGCTTTTGGGTGGGGCCCTTTGCCTGCTGGTCAATATCGGCGAGCGCTTTCAGAAACCCCTGTAAGTATCGCGCCATCAGGCTGCGCCCGAGTTCTGCCTTGCTCGGGAAATGATAGTGCAGGCTCGCTTTGGTGACCTGCATGGCCTCCGCGATATCGGCGTAACTGAATCCATTGTACCCGCGCACCTGAATTAGCCGCTCGGCCAGATCGAGGATGCGCCGCGCCGAGTCTGGTCCGCGTGCTGTTGCCGCCTTATCCATTGCAAACCCTTGACCGCATGACCGCATGACCGCGTGCCGCAGCTTTCGCCCAAGAAGAGCATTTTACCAACTGGTTGACAACTTATCTACTAGTCAGTAATCCTGTTGGTGACAGTATGAATTAAATTTATGGATGCGTGGGAGGAGAACGGCATGCCCCCGGGCCACGTCTCACTCAGCGAAAATCAATTGCGCGGTGCCCTGGCGGCGACTCAAATACTCGCCGAGCAAAGCACCGACAGCCAGTCGTTCGTCAGCGGCGCGCTCGACCAACTCACAGATATCGTCGCTTCGGATCTAACGACGGTGAGCTTATGCGATCTCGCTCTAAATACGCGTCTTGTTTTCGGCCGCAAGGGCGAAGCGTTGTCGGAGGACGACCGACGCGCGTTCGATCGGCATTTTCGCGAGCATCCGTTGGTGCGTTACCACGCTGCTCATCTTGATGGCATGACGCAACGGATCTCCGACCGCCTCACCCGTGACGCCTTCGAGAACTCCGAGCTGTATGACGATTACTATCGCCGCATCGGCATCCGCCACGTCATGGCGCTGCCGCTAAGGATCGAGCGCGGCACGGTTATCAGCATTGTCTTCAACCGTCAGACCTCGGATTTCACCGACGACGAGCGGGCACTTCTTGATATCGTGCGACCATTGCTCGGCGCGCTTTATCGCAACCTCATCGTGCGCGAAGAGACGGGCGCAGGGCTCAAATGTCTCAGCAAGGTGGCGACTGATGCCGGCTGGCATGCGATCACGATTTCTGACGGCGCGCGCATCGTTGAAGCGTCGCCACTGAGCAGGCAAGTCCTCGCCCGCTTCTTTCCCGAGATCGCCTCTCGCGATAGCGTACGACTTCCAAGTGCGCTGACCGAGTGGATTATCCGCAGCCGTCACTGGGGGCTTGAGCGCTCCACAATAGATCTCGGCAATCATTTCAACACGACACGATTAGGACTGCAGCTGACGGTTCACTTCCTCGCCGACGGCACGAGCCCAGGCAACGGAACTCTGATGTTGCACGCGGAAAGCGATACGGTTGACGCCCACCGGCTCGAAGCGATAGCGGCGAAATTTCCCCTCACCCCACGCGAGCGCGAGGTCTTGGCGCTGGTTGCGGCAGGTAAAGCCAATGGCGACATCGCGTTTCTGTTGTCGATCAGTGCCCGAACCGTGCAGAAGCACCTCGAACGTATCTTCGAAAAGCTCGGTGTTGAAACGCGGACGGCGGCAGCCATGAGTGCCTTGCGCTACATAGATGCCGGCGGAGCTTGTTTCGAGCGGCTGCCTTGAACTGATTGGTCGGCAGCTCCTGTGCAGGTTTCGGTCGAGGAGGTTCTGACGGCCGCATGTCGCTCGTCAACTCAGCGATGATCAGGGGTAACCGAACCTGCAGCACACGAGAAGCAATCTTTCGCAATGCGTCAGTGAAAGGACAATTTGTTCTGCCTGCTGGGGTCGCCCCGGTTCTAGGGTCGTTGCGGTTTTAGTTGAATCACGGAACGACCCTGGTCCTTTGTTTTGTCGTGCTTCTTATCGGGAAAACCGCTGCCCCCCCCCTGGACCAACGTCCGGGGCATGCTTTATCCGGAAGCACTCTAATGTGTTTGCGGCGGCGGCAACCGAAAGCGCCAGACAAGCCAGCCGATCATGACCAGCACGCAGGCAAGGAAGCCCACGATAAGAAGCAGGGTGTCCGTGGAAAATTGTATTGGTGCTCGAAGGTTGGCGTGCGCGCCTCCCGACGCAAGCGTAACGATGAACGTAAACACAAACACTAAGAGCCACCGCAGCCACGCAACCAACGCTTCGAGCGTGGCATCGGAGCGTTCCGGCGCCAGCCAATAGTCGCGATTGGGCACGTTCAGACTGTCCAAAGAAACCGATTTTATTAATCGCGCCCCCACGATCGCACAGCCGAGTAAGATCGTCAGGACAGCAGTCATTGAAAGAAGTTGTTCTCGGCTTGACCACCCATTGGGGTGTCCGGCCAGGTCAAAATGGGTCGCAACCCGCGCAGGAAGCGAAGGCCAGATCAGCGCGAGATCGCTTGCGAAGCCAATAGCGACGAGCGCAAACACGATTACTGGCAAACGACTAAGGGACATTGGCAAGCGCTCCGAAAGGTCAGTTAGTCGCGGTCGCAACAGGTTTTTAACCCGCGACAGGCTCGACCTGCCCAAGTGTTAGCCTACGGCGTGTCGCAAAAAAGTTTCCTTGGGAACACCTGTATCCAAGTCGGTCGCTTGGCGCTCGAAAACTGAGAGGCTGCGCGATGGGGCGTGATGCGCTTTTAAGCCGTCGTGCTTTTTGTCGGGAAAACCGCTCACAGTTTTCCCGGAAGCACTTTATAGCTCGGGCGCGACGACCGATCGACCGTGGAGCCGATGATGACTGCGAAGCCATTTCCGAAACGCGAGGCGTTGACCATTTGCTTTGCGCATGGCGCCTATCAGTTGGCCGACCGGTTCGCCCACCGCAACACCGGCATCACGCACTTCCAGGTGCGTTCGCTTGAGGAGTTGCAGGCTCGCGCGGCAGAGGCCGATGTCATCGTCGCGTCGATGATGTGGCGCAACGAATTGCTCGCATTGTCAACAAAACTCAGATTTGTGCAGTCGATCAGTGCGGGAACGGATCAGTACGACCGCGCGGCATTTTCAGCGCAGGGCGTGCGATTGGCCAGTGCGGCCGGCGTCAATGCTAACGCGGTCGCGGAACATGCGATGGCGATGATCCTCGGCATCGAGCGCCATATCGTCAGCGGACGCGACAACCAGCGGTCAGCGCATTGGCGGCCGATGGTGTCGGTGATCGCCGAACGCGAAGCCGAATTGTGCGGACGCACCATGGTCATCGTCGGGCTCGGCCGCATCGGGTCGCGCCTTGCCCGGTTTGCCCGGGCGTTCGACATGCGCGTTATCGGCGTCAAGCGCGATCCGTCGATCGGGGGCGACAGCGTCGACAAGGTCGTGGCGACTGCCGAACTCAACGGCGTGCTGCCGGAGGCCGATTTCGTCGTGCTCGCCTGTCCGCTGACCCCGGAGACGGAAAACCTCATCGACGTTGTGGCGCTCGCCGCGATGAAACCCACGGCGTTGCTGGTCAATGTGGCGCGCGGCAAGGTCGTCGACGAAGGCGCGTTGATTGCCGCGCTGCAAGCGCGGCGTTTGCGGGCGGCAGCGCTGGATGTGACACGGGATGAACCGTTGCCGGCAACATCGCCGTTGTGGGCGATGCCGAACGTGGTCATCACGCCGCACACCGCCGGCGAAACGCAGGCCTACGAAGATAACGTCATCGATATTCTCGTCGACAATCTCGATCGCCTCTGGCGCGGCGACACGGAATTGCGGAACGGGATTGTGTGAAAGGCTTCTGTTTTTCGTGGGCGCGCGCCGGAGTCGCCGTCAGTCGCGGGCAGGCATTTTCACCATAACAACGCGGAGTCGTTGCACTTCTATCGAAGGTTGCGCATTGTAATTCCACGCCCGATTGGCGATGTCTGATGCGCAGGGCCCTGCGATCATGGCGTCTGAGACAGGGGCGCGGATGGAAACCATCTGAACAACGCATCGCTCGATGAGACGATGACACGCTGAAGCGGCTGCAAGTGCCGACGACCAAGGCGGGTGCAAACCCCGACGAACACGGCCGGTGTAAACCCGGACGAGTAGGGGTGGTGTAATCCCACCGATGGCGCCATTCGCGCTCCGCTCTCAGACGCCGTTGCGGCTGGCCGGGTTTTTTGACTGCGCGCGGTGTTAACCAATTTACCAAGTCGGCAAGTCACTTGGCGAATGGGGCTGCCGCCCCAAGCTCCGCTCGGGGAACGAGTTCCCCGAACCCCTCCGGTCTTTTAGGGCAGAGGGTGTCACCTAGAGTGCTTCCGGATGAAGTGTGCAGCGGTTTTCCGAAAAGAAGCACGACAAGACCTAAGTGTCCGCTCGCGCGGCAGCGCGTTCCTGGACGGGCCACAGCGAACTGCTATCGGCCCGCCGCGTAGGCTTGCATGCCGCGGGGGTTGGCGGCAGCGCGACGGCGCGGGCCAAGTTGGGAGGCGGCGGTAAGACGGCCTTCGGACCAGTCGCCGCCGACTTCGACGACGTGGCCGCGCCGCTGCAACTCGGCCACCGTCGTCTTGGGCACGCGCCCTTCGAGCACGACGACGCCGGGGCGTGCGGCACGCGGCCAGAAGGACGCCGGGAAGTGCTCGATATGCCAAGCCGGTGCATCGATTGCCTGCTGCATGTTCATGCCGGAGTGCACGTGGCGCAGGAAGAACTGGCAACTCCATTGGTCCTGCTGATCGCCGCCCGGCGTGCCCCAGCTCATGTAAGGCTTGCCGTCACGCAGCGCCATGCCGACCGAGAGGGTCGAGCGCGGCCGCTTGCCCGGCGCCAGCGAGCCCGGCAAACCTGCATCGAGCCAGAACATCTGCGCCCGGGTGCCGAGCGGGAAGCCGAGCGCGGGGATCACCGGCGACGATTGCAGCCACCCGCCCGAGGGTGTCGCCGTGAACATGTTGCCGGCGGCGTCGATGATGTCGATGTGGACGGTGTCGCCGCGCACCAGGCCGGATGCTGTGTGGGCATCCGAAGGCCCGGAGAGAGAGCCGGATGCTGTGTGGGCATCCGAAGGCCCGCTAGAGTGCTCCCCGATGCGGCCGACGGTCGGTTCACCGGCGCCGGAACTGGAGACCGCCTCGCGGCCCTGACTGATGCCTTTGACGATGACCTGGCCGCTGTGCCCGGCGATGATCCCCGGCCGTTGCTCGAGCGATGCGGTGGCGCCGATGAGCTTGCGGCGCTCGGCGTTATACGTTTCCGATAGCAGGGTCGGCATGGGCACGTCGGTGAAATCGGGATCGCCGTAAAAAGCCTCGCGATCGGCGAAGGCGAGTTTGGCGCACTCGATCCAGAGATGCAGCAGATCAGGATCGGTCGGTGATAGTTTGGCGAGGTCATAGCCCTTGAGCAGCGCCAGCATCTGCAGCAGTACCGGACCTTGCGTCCAGGGACCGGGCTTGAGCACACGGTAATTGCCATAGTCGAGGCCGACGGGATCTTCGATGGTGGGGGTCCAGGCGGCCATGTCCTGCCCGGTCAGCACACCCCGGTGACGGCGACCGGACACGTCCATGACTTCGGTGTCGCGGCAGAAGCGATCGATGGCCTCGGCGACGAAACCCTGGCTCCAGGATTTGCGCGCGCGCTCGATCTTGGCCTCGCGACCGCCGCCGCCGGCTTCGGCCTCGGCGAGAATGCGCGTGTAGGTGGCGGCGTGCTGCTTATTGCTAAACAGCGCACCGACTGCCGGCAGGTTGCCGCCAGGAAGGTAGACGGCCGCTGACGTCGGCCAGTGCGTCTTGAATTGCTCCTGGACGGTTTCGATCGTGGCGACGGCCCGTTCGACGAGGGGATGGCCGTGCTCCGCGTAACCGATGGCGGCCGACAGTACATCGCGCAGGCGCATGGTGCCGTAGTCGCGCAGGATCAGCATGTAGGTTTCAAAGGTGCCGGGTATGCAGGGCGCGAGCAGGCCCGTGCCGGGCACGATGTCGAGACCGAGATGGCCGCGATAGTGCGCGATGGTGGCGCCAGCGGGGGCCGGGCCCTGGCCACAGATCACCTGCGGGCGATCGCTGCCGGCGCGGCACACCATGACCGGCACGTCGCCGCCGGGGCCGCACAGATGCGGCTCCACGACTTGCAGGGTAAAGGCGACGGCGACGCCGGCATCGAAGGCATTGCCGCCGCGTTCCAGGATCGACATGCCGACCGCCGTGGCGATCCAATGTGTCGAGGTACAGACGCCGAAGGTGCCCTCGATCTCCGGGCGGGTGGTGAACGGCAACGGGGCAGCGGCGGTCATGGGTGGGTCCTGGATGGATGGTCTGGGTTGGATAAGCTGGATCGAGCATAGACGGCTGCGCCGTCGCATGCATCCCCTCAGACGGAGGAGGCCGCTGTTCACGGATATGTCAACACTATCCGGCCAGAGGATTGCTAAGTTCGGCTCCCGGGGAAGTCCGCGGGTTTAAAAGTCAGGGAGTTCGGGAATGTCGAAAATCAAAATCGCTGCAGCAAGCATGACTTTGCTATGGGGAGGGTATGGCGTTGTTGCAACCGCGCAGGCACAGCAGGCGGCCATGACGTTTTTTGTGACCAGCGCAGGCAAGGGCAACGGCGCGGACATCGGTGGCCTCGAGGGCGCCGATGCGCACTGTGCAGCACTTGCCAAAGCGGCCGGCGCGACAGCGACCAACTGGCACGCGTATCTGAGCACGACGGCGCCCGGTGGTGACGCGGGCGTCAACGCGCGCGACCGCATCGGCAAAGGTCCCTGGCAGAACGCCAAGGGTGAAGTCATTGCCAAAAGTATCGACGATCTGCATTCGGATGCCAACAAACTGACCAAGCAATCGGCACTGACCGAAAAAGGCGAGATCGTTTCAGGACGCGGCGACGCCGTAAACGCTCACGATATTCTGACCGGGTCCGATCCGGCCGGCATGTTCTCGACGGCCGGCGGCGACACGACCTGCGGCAACTGGACCAAGAGCGCCGAAGGCTCCGCCATTGTCGGTCATCACGACCGCACCGGCCTGAAGGTCTCCAGGCACATGAATTCGTGGAATTCTTCGCACGGCACGATCGGGTGTAGCCAGGATGCCATCAAGAAGACGGGTGGGGCGGCCTTGTTTTATTGCTTCGTGGCGAACTGATCGGTGATGTCCGGCGGCAACATCCAGCGCGCATGAGTGCGCTGGATGACTGCTGCTCGCCGAGCCGGTTGAGTAAGGCTCCGAATCGAGGCACATAGGATCAGAAGTCTGCCCATGGCCGTTGTTGTTTGCGTCGGGTCTCGGTCTGCCGATCGGAGAATTTGACATGAACATCATGACGCCGTCTGTTGCTGCCAAACACCATGGCCAAGCCGCAATCGACTTGGCCGAGGTGGCCGAGGCAACGGCCGCCAACTGCTTGGCAACCCGCGTGCGCCAGCTCAGCCGCATCATCACCCGCGTTTACGATGACGCGATGCGCCCGCTGGGGATCACGATGAGCCAGTACACCCTGCTGACGCAGCTTGCGCAGCAAGACGGCATCACGGCGGTTGAGATTGGCACCGATCTGGACATCGAAAAATCGACGCTGTCGCGCAACCTGAAGCGACTACTGGCGCTCGGCCACTTGACGATGGATCCACCCGCCGGCCGGCGTGGCCGCGGCCTGCATCTGACGACCAAGGGTCAGGATGTCATCCAACGCGGCTATCCCGTGTGGAAGGAAGCGCAGACAAGGGTAGTGCGTGTGATGGGGCCCGAAAGCCGCGGTATCCTGGATGTTTTGCTGGGGCAAGCGGAGCGGTTGGGACCAGCTTAAGATTTGGTGAAAAGTATTTGATCCATCACGACAAATAACCCGGCCTCATGGTCGGGTTTTTTGTTTGCATCAGCGAATTCATGAAACTTTGCACGCAGCGATGCGTAACTTTCCCAGCAAGTAGATTTCCAGGCCTGCAATTTCAAAAGAGACTGCAAAAAACTGACAGTTGACTTAATTTGTGTCAGAACGACTGCCGATCGATAACCGTGTTTTTTTGGGCAACCCCCATGAGGTCAGCAGTACGGGAGTTCTAATTGCAGCACGTGACAGTGACTAAATCGGGGACAACTTCGAGTGACCTTGTCGGGCTACTTGAGCGAGTGGCCGCCAAGGATCGGACTGCATTTGCCGGCTTGTATGAGGCCACCTCGGCCAAACTGTATGGAATAGTGGTGCGGATTCTTCTGCGCCGCGATTTGGCCGATGAAATTCTGCAAGAGGTCTACGTCAAGATCTGGGAAAAGGCGGGTGACTTCGACGCGGGACGCGCGTCGCCGATAACCTGGATGGCGACGATCGCACGGAACCGTGCGCTGGATGAAGCGCGCAAGGCGAAGCCGGTTTCTCTGGAAGATATGCCGGCAGGGTTTGATGTGGTGAGCGATGCGCCGTTAGCGCTTGAACTATTGACGCAATCAGAAGACGGGCGGCGGCTGTTTGAATGTCTCGACAAGCTGGAGCCTGAGAAACGGGAAGTTGTTGTTCAAGCCTACCTCAACGGTCTCAGTCGCGAGGACTTGGGTAAACGGTTTTCACGGCCGGTACCTACGATCAAGACTTGGCTGCATCGAAGCTTATCACAATTGAAAGACTGTCTCGGAACATGAGTGGCTTGACGGACATCGATGCACTTGCGGCCGAGTTCGTGCTTGGCACCTTGGACGCGTCCGAACGCGCGACCGTTGCCGCGCGGTTGCAGCGCGAAGTGCCTTTGCAGCAGGCGGTCCATTATTGGGAAGGCAGGCTGGCGCCGTTGCAAGGGCTGGCCCAGCCGGTGGAGCCGCCTGCAAACCTGATGCACCAGATTGAGCGCCGGCTTGCCGCCGCCAGGAAAACTGGCGTGCAGTCGATCACCCAAGACAGTGCGGCATTGCAACGTAAATTGGCGCGCTGGCGCAATTCCGCGATTGCTGCTGGTGCGCTGGCGGCGAGCTTAGCGGTGGTTCTGGGTGTACGCGAAGCCAACCGCCCGTCGGCCGATCAGAATTTCGTTGCCGTTTTCCAGAAGGATGACGCCTCGCCATCGTTCGTCATGTCAGTCGATCTGGCGACGCGGACACTGTCGGTGCGGCGCGTTTCGGCCGATGTGCCGAGTGGCAAGACCTACCAGTTGTGGATCAAGGCGGATGAACTTGGCAAAGATCCGCAATCGCTTGGTTTGGTTGAAGGCACCACGACGCAAGTTAAGACGGCAATCGCCGGTATAGATCCGATGATCGTGCAGAATGCGCTGTTTGGCGTCAGCCTCGAACCGGCCGGCGGGTCGCCGACGGGCAAACCGACCGGGCCGACATTCCACGCCAAGCTCATTCCGACGTTGTGATGGATTTTATGACCAGCTTAGCGGCGGGGTGAGTTTTTGCGTGGCTGCTCCCTGTCCACCGACAGGAAAAACCGCCGTAAATCCTGGACGAGAACGTCGATATCGAAGCGCAACTCTTCAATGATTGAGCGCAGAATGTGCGCGTTCTGGACATGCGCCAAGCCGTGCTGCAAATGTTTGCGCTGCACCGCGTCCCAGGACCGCGCATCACGCTCGCGGATGCCGTGATCCAACGATATGGCGCGCTGGCGGTTGATGTGGCCTTGCAAGGTGTCGAGGCGCTGCAGGCTGACAGGTTGAGGGCGATTATCCGGTTGGGCAGTCATGCAATCACTCCTAGAAACAAGGCGCGGGCACCTATCTGGGTTGGTGCGGTCTGCCACGAAGGCGCTGGGTGCAAATCGGTGTCAAAGGTGTGATCTTGCGAACCTCCGACACGCTACGCAATCAAAATGAGTGGCGATGCCGTTAAGTTCCGTTCACGTTTTCGAGCGCAGCGACGCAGCGGCCGCCGCACAGGTAAGGGTTCCCGCCGATCTCTTCCTCTGGTTACTTCGTCTGGTCTTGGCAAACCATGAGGCTGCAGATACCGTCGCGCAGGACTTACGACGACGACTAGAAGCGTAATTTGCCGCAGGGTCGGGACATCCTTTGACAGACAATATCGTGACCGAAACGGCGACCCGCATTTTCGCTGATTTCGCCGATCCGCAAACCATAAATCGGGCGCGTGACGATGGTTGGCGCGGTCCGCTGTGGCATAAACTTGAGGAAGCCGGGCTGACGCGCGCGTGGGTGCCGGAGGCGCGCGGCGGCGCCGGAGCCGATGTCGCCGATGGGTTTGAACTGGCACGCATTGCCGGTCGGTTTGCCTCGCCGGTGCCGATCAGCGAAACCTTGCTGGCGGGTTGGCTGTTGGCCCAAGCTGGACTAGCCAGCCCAGCGGGCGCCATGACTGTTGCCCCGTGCCGGCACCGTTGTCGCATCACGGTCGGTGCAGACGGCCGGCTGAGCGGACGGGCGCGCGGTGTGCCGTTTGCCGTTGGCACCGAACGCCTCGCGGTTTTCGCGCATGGCGCCAACAGCGGCGTGATCGCGTTGATTGATCCCGCCGCGTGCCGGTTGACCATGGGCAAGTCGTTAGCCTTCGAGCCGCTCGCCGATATTGAATTTGCAAACGTGCGACCGCTCGCGCACGCCGATGCGCCGAGCGGGCTGGATCAGACGGCGCTCATGATCATGGGTGCGGTGCTGCGTGCGGTTGAGACGGGTGGCGCGCTGCAGGCGCTATTGGAAATGTCGACGCGCTATGCGCAGGAGCGCGTGGCGTTTGACAAGCCGATCGGCAAATTCCAGGCGGTGCAGCACAATCTGGCGCGGCTGGCTGGCGAAGCATCCGCGGCGATGGCTGCGGCAGGCTCTGCGGCGGAAGCGATCGCGACTGTTGCTGGCGACCCCGGACGCTTTGATGATGGCATCTTCCTGGAGGCCGCATCGGCCCGTATCAGATCGGCGGAGGCGGCAACCGAGGGCGCGGCCATCGCCCATCAGGTGCACGGCGCGATCGGCTTCACCAAGGAGCATGTGCTGCATCGCTACACGATGCGGCTGCTGTCGTGGCGCGACGATTTCGGCAACGAGAGCCAATGGGCGCTCGATCTCGGCAACCGTATTGCTAAGCTCGGGGCGGATGAACTGTGGCCGTTTATCGCCTCACGCTGAGTTCTTCGGGCAGTACCCGAAGTCCAGATGAAATGCATTCTTTCAAGTTTCCCATACTTCAGGTGTCCCATGTCCACCGCGCTCCAGTTCGATCCGATCCGCTTGCCGCCTGAGTGCGAAGTGTTGCGCCGCGAAGTGCGGGCCTTCCTGGCGGCCGAGATGGCTGCCGGCACGTTTGATCCCAATGCCATCGACAAGGATGATCTGTTCAACGCGTCGTTCAGCCAGAAGGTCGGCAAGAAGGGCTGGATCGGCATTACTTGGCCGAAGCGGTATGGCGGCCAGGAGCGCAGCTTCCTGGAGCGCTATGTCATCACCGAGGAATTTCGCGCGGCCAACGCGCCCGTGAGACGGCATTTCACCGCCGATCGCCAGTCTGGGCCGGTGCTGATCAAGTACGCCAGTGAAGCCATCAAGATGGATATTCTGCCACGCATTACGCGTGGCGAGTGTTGCTTCGGCATCGGCATGAGCGAGCCCAATTCGGGCTCCGATTTGTTCGCCGCCAGCACCAAGGCGACCAAGACCAAGGGTGGCTATCTCATCAACGGCACAAAGGTCTGGACCTCCAACGCACATCAGGCGGATTACCTGATCGCCTTGTTCCGCACGTCGGCGGCGACCAAGGAGAACCGCCGCCACGGTTTGACGTCGTTTCTCGTCGACATGAAGTCGAGCGGCATCGCGATCAACCCTATCTACAACCTGACGGGGCTGCACGACTTCAACGAAGTGGTGTTTGAGGACATGTTTGTGCCCGACAGTTACGTGCTCGGCGAAATCGACGGCGCGTGGAAGCAGGCGACGAGCGAGTTGGCCTTCGAGCGCAGCGGCCCGGAACGATTTTTGGAAACGTTCACCGTGCTGATCGAACTGGTGCGGGTGCTGGGCGACAAACCGGACGTGCGGGCGGCGGAAGCGCTGGGGCGGCTGGTGGCGCAAGTGCACACGCTCAGGCGCATGTCGGTATCCGTCAACGGTATGCTGCAGGCCGGCAAGGAGCCGATCGTGGAGGCCTCGGTGGTCAAGGATCTCGGCACCATCTGGGAACAGAAGCTGCCGCACCGGGCGCGTGAAATAGCCGCCTTCACCGAAACCGACGATCTCGGAAACCGCGCGGCATTCGAAGAGCATCTGGCGTTCGCAACCATGATCGCGCCGAAATTGACACTGCAAGGAGGCACGACGGAAGTGCTACGTGGCATCATTGCGCGCGGGTTGGGCCTGCGCTGAATTTTTCGATTTCACGAGGAACGTACCATGACGGCGACACTCCCGAAATTCACCGATATCGCCGTCACCATCGACGGACACGTCGCCACCGTCGAGATCCGGCGACCGCCGCACAATTTCTTCGACATGGAGCTGATCCAGCAAATTGCCGTGGCGTTCGAAGCGCTCGACAAGGTGCACGAGGTGCGCGCACTGGTGCTGGCCGCGGATGGCAAATCGTTCTGCGCCGGCGCCAACTTCGGTGACGGCAGCAAGTTGGACAAAGACGGCAACCGGCCCGACGAGAGCACGCGGACTAATTCAGCCCATCTGTACCAGGAAGCCGTGCGGTTGTTTCGCACGACCAAACCGATCGTCGGGGCGATCCAGGGGCCGGCAATCGGCGGCGGGCTCGGTTTGGCGCTGGTGCCGGATTTTCGCGTGGCCTGTCCGGAAGCTCGGTTCGCTGCAAACTTCACGCGGTTGGGCTTCCATCCGGGGTTTGGCCTTACCCACACGCTGCCGGCGCTGATCGGTGCGCAGCAGGCGAGCCTGATGTTTTACACGGGGCGACGTCTGAATGGCGAGGAGGCGCTCAAGATCGGTCTCGCCGACGTGCTCGTGCCGATGGCGGAGGTGCGTATTGCCGCGCAGAAGCTGGCGGCCGAAATCGCCGAGTGTGCGCCGCTAGCCATTGCTGCGACGCGTGCGACGATGCGCCAGGGTCTGGCGGGGCGCATCAAGACGCAGACCGACCATGAACTGAAGCTGCAGCAGGATTTGCGCCGGTCCAGCGACTTCAAGGAAGGTGTCAAAGCGTCCGCGGAGCGTCGCGCGCCGATCTTTACCGGACGTTAAGGCGACGGTCGGCATTTGTCATTTGCTATTGGGTGCCGGTTCCGCTTGACCTTGGCCCAGCGCGTGCGTTAGGCATCGCGTGCCGGGAGATCGGCCGTCGGAGCGTGGCGCAGCCTGGTAGCGCATCTGCCTGGGGGGCAGAGGGTCGCAGGTTCAAATCCTGTCGCTCCGACCAAATTACCCATTGTCCGACCTGGATGTCCGACATAGAGACACGGGTGACAAACTGCGGTGGATCAAGCTTGGGGTGTTTTCAACGCCCTTGGGAACCGCCGATTCCAAGCAGTTGAGCTTGTTTTTCGGGTGAAGCGGCCAGTTCTGCGCTTGGACCATCAAACACGATAGCGCCGCGATCGAGAACGATCGTGCGCTCGGCAAACTCCATAGCCAGATGAGCGTGCTGTTCGACGAGCATCATCGTCATGTTCTCTTCCGTTTTGAGCCGTTGCAGTCCGGCCAGCAACTGATCGACGATAACGGGGGCCAGACCCTCCAGCGGTTCGTCGAGCAGCAGAAATGTGGGATTGCCCAGCAGCGCGCGGCCGACAGCGAGCATTTGCTGTTCACCGCCGGAAAGTTGATCGCCACGACTGCGGCGGCGTTTGTGCAGCGACGGGAAGAAGTCGTAGACGCGCTGCAGGGCCCATTTGCCGGGACGCTGGCCCACAACGAGATTTTCCTCGACGCTCAGCGATTTGAAGATCTCGCGCTCCTGCGGCACCAGCGCCAGGCCGAGCGCGGAACGTCTGTTGATGGCGACGGCACCAATGTCCTGGCCGAGAAAACTGACCGTGCCGTTGTGGAGGCGGGTGTAGCCCATGCACGTCGAGAGCAGCGTCGTCTTGCCGACGCCGTTGCGGCCGAGTACGGCGAGCGTCGTGCCTTCCTGGAGTTCGAGCGAAAGATTGTTGAGGATCACGGTCTCGCCATAACCGGCATTGACGTTGGTCAGCGCCAGCGACCGTTGCGGAATGGAAGGCGTGTCGCTCATCGGGGTTTCCGTTCGCCGAGATAAACTTCACGCACTTTGGGATCTTGCGAGATGTCCGCAGGTGTTCCCTCGATCAGCACGCGGCCTTCGGTGAGCACAGTAATGCGCTTGGCGACGCGGAAGACGATTGCCATGTCGTGTTCGATCAGCATGACCGCGATGTCGGCGGGCAACTGTTCGATCAGATCGATGATGAGCCCGACATCGCCCGTCGGTACGCCCGCCGCCGGTTCGTCCAGCAGCAGCACCTTGGGATTTAGGCCAAGCGCCACCGCGATCTCGGTCATGCGTTGGCGGCCATAGGGAAGATCGGCAATCACCCGCAAGGCGTCAGCCGCCAAACCGACCCGTTCCAACAAAGCGAAAGCTTCGTCGAGGACGGCGCGATTGCTGCCGGCCGGACGCCAGGCATTGCCGGCAAGTCCATGGCGTTCGGTCACAGCAAGGCCGACATTTTCGAGCACGGTCAGCTTGCGAAACAGCTGATTGATCTGGAATGTGCGGATCAGCCCGCGTTTGACCCGCTGTGCTTGCGACAGCGCGGTGACGTCGGCGCCATTGAGCGAAATCGTGCCCGACGTGGGCGCAAGCGCGCCGGAAACAAGGTTGACAAACGTTGTCTTGCCCGCGCCGTTGGGGCCGATCAGCGCGTGGCGCGCGCCATGCTCGAGCCGGAAGTCGACAGTGTCGGTAACGACGAAGGCACCGAAGGTTTTGCACAACTGTCGCGTTTCGATGGCCGCAGGCGTGGTGGGCCCGCCGGTCATGATGCCCCCCGCTTGCGTTGCGTCAGGCGGGTGAGGATGCCGAGCACGCCGCCGCGCGCGAACAGCACGAGAAAGACCATGAACAGGCCGATCCAGAAGTACCAGTAGACGGGCGCGATGGTGGCAAACCTGTCCTGTGCGATCATGTAAAGCGGCACGCCGATGAATGCGCCGTACAGCTGCCCTACGCCTCCGATGATCAACATGATAAGAATTGAGCCGGAGCGCTCGAGGCTCAGCACGCCAAGTCCGACAAAGCTTGTTGTTTGCGCGATCAGCGCGCCGGATATGCCGGCAAGCCCTGCAGAGAGCGTGTAGGCAAACAGCTTGCGGCGCTCCACAGGTGTACCTATGGCGTGCATGCGCGCGACGTTTTCACGGATTCCCATCAGCGAGCGCCCGAACGCCGAGTGAACGACAATGCGCATGGCCAGCCAGCAGACGAATAGAACGGCGAGGCAGTAGATGTAAGCAACCTTGCCCAGCATATCGAAACGAAACTGGCCGAACACCGGCCATACCGACATACCCTGCAAGCCGTCGCCGCCGCCGGTGTAGCGGCCCGCCTTGTTGGCGACTTCGTAGAGGAGGGCCGCAACGACAAGCGTCTGCATCAGCAGCGTGAGGCCATGGGTGCGCAGGATCAAAGCGCCAGAGATGAAGCCAACAAGTGCCGACACCAATGCGGCGATGAGCAGACCGGAAACCGGATCGCCCCATCCGTTGGCAGCGAGCAGGCCTGCGGTGTAGGCACCGGTGCCGAACAACGCGGCATGGCCGAGCGTGACGATCCCTGTGTAGCCAATCAACAGATCAACGCTGAGCGCAAAGATGATGGTCGCGAGGATCTGTGACCCGAGGGCAAGATAATCGGGAAAAACGAAATAGGCGCCCACCGCGGCCAACCACGGCAACGCTTCGAGCGGTGATAGGCGATGGGCACGCGCGAAGTTGTCCATCGCGGCCGTCGTGGTGGCATCGCTTGCGGGCGGGCTGGTCTTGGATAGTTCGGATGTCATGTCCCCATCAATCCCCGCGGATAACGCAACAGGATAGCCATGGTCAGCAGGTAGATGAAAAATGCGCCGAGCTCAGGCACATAATATTTCAGCGCCGTATCGGCAATCCCGACCATCAGCGCGGCAAAGAAGGGCCCGCGAATGCTGCCCAACCCGCCAACAGCGACGACGATCAGAAAGTAGACGAGGTGTTCCAGCGCATAGCCCGGCGTGATGGCGAACACTTCGGCGCCGAGCGCGCCACCAAGCGCTGCAAGACCACTGCCGAGTGCAAAAGCGAAAGCAAACAGCCGAGAGGTGTTGATGCCAACGGTTTCGGCCATACGCAAATTGTCAACGGCGGCGCGCAGTTGGGCGCCGAAACGCGTCTTTTCCAACGCCAGCCATAGTAGCGTTACGATGACTGCGCCGCAGACGATGAGAAACACCCGGTATACCGGCAATATGCGGCCAAGGACTTCGATGCCGCCCTGCAGGATGGGAGGTATCTGCATGGGCTGCGGCAGCGGTCCCCAGATGTAGGTGGCCGCACCCACCGAGATGAAAATCAGGCCCATGGTGAGCAGCACCTGATCGAGTTCGACGCCACCGTAAAAACGACGATAAAGCAACCGTTCGAGAACGATACTGACGAGCATGACCACAACGACGGCCAACAGTATCGCGAGGGCGAACGGGAGGCCAAAGCGGCTGAGCAAAGTGGAGGCAAGGTAACCGCCCGCCATGGCGAACGCACCGTGCGCCAAATTGACGAAGCCCATGAGGCCCATGGTTACGGAGAGCCCGACCGAGATCAGATAGAGCACCATCGCCAACGTCACCCCGTGAAAGGCAATGCTAATAAGGGCGGGGAGATACTCACTCATTGCGCGGGCTCATACCTATCGCGCCGAGCGAGACGGGCTTGACGAATAACGGATCATTGAGGCCTCGATTGCGCTACTCGAAAACTGATACCCGCCGTTGTCATCCTACCCCTTGTGGGTAGGACCCAGGGCTCCACACACGTCGAAGACGACAGACATGTTGCGATTTCAACGAAAACCACTCGCTCAGACCGCTGCACCCTGGGTCCTAGGCACGAGGCCTAGGATGACAGTTCTTTCGTGTCGAGGATGGTGGCGAAAGTCCAAAAAACCTTTTTTCCGCTGGAGGTGACTCTAATCACTCGGCGCTTACTGCTTCGGCGGGTTCAATTCCTTCCACGGATCTTTGACATCCGGGATGGTCTCGATTTCCGTGTTCTGCAGCTTGCCGTTCTTCAACTCGGCACGGCGGATATAAACGTTCTGGATGATGTCACGGGTGGCGGGATCGATCGAGATAGGGCCGCGCGGGCTATCTGGATTTTTCCAGGTCTTCAGAATAGCCATGGCTTCGTCGCCGGTGAACTTACCCTTGGTCTGCTTGATCACGTCGAACACCGCCGCCATGCCGTCCCAGCCGCCGACGGCGAAGAAGTCGGGAATGGATTTCTCGCCATATTCCTTGGTCCAGGAAGCAAGGAAGGCGGTGTTGGCCGGACGATCGGCGGCGACGGAATAGGTACCGGCAGAAACGACGCCTACCGGCGCTTCACCCATGTTCGGTAGTTCTTCATCTGGCAGCAGATCGTGCGTCGAAACGATATTGATACCGGCATCGCGCAGGCCGAGGTCCTTGATGGTCTTCATCATCGCGGTGGCCTGCGGCCCGCCTGGAACGAAGATGAACAGCGTCGTAGGTTTGGCGTCCTTGATCTTCTGCAGGAATGGCGCGAAATCGGGACTGTTCGTGGGGACGCGCACAGCGCCGACCATTTCGCCGCCGCCTTCGGTAAAGCCCTTGGTGAAGGCCGCTTCTGCGTCATGGCCGGGGATGAAGTCGCTGACCAGCGTGTAGCCTTTCTTCCAGCCTTGCTTGGCAGCCCAACGGCCCATGGGAAGCGACGTTTGCCACAGCGTGAAGGACGTGCGCGCGATATAGGGAGAAATGCGGGGTATGCCCACGCCGCCGGCGTTGGTGAGCACCATGGCGATCTTGGCTTCGGCAGTCAGTGGCGCAATAGCGGCTGCCACCGGCGAACCCATGACGCCGAGCAAGATATTGACTTTGTCGCGGGTGATCAATTCCTGAGCGACGCGCTTGCCGGTTTCCGGGTTGGTGCCATCGTCGCGCTTTAAAACCTCAATGGTGACGCCGGCAGGCAGGTCCTGCATGTGCGTTTTTGCGTAGAGATCCATGCCCTTTTGCATCAGATCGCCCGGTCCGGCCAGAAAGCCGGAGAAACTGTTGACGATGCCGATCTTGACTTGCTGGGCGCTAGCCGGAAATGCTGCGATAAGGCAGCCGCCAACCGTCAGCGCAGCTAGGCGCGCCGTTTTTTTCCAATTCATCTGTTGTCCTCCCGGACTACGTATCGGTGTGGTCGCGAATATTTTTTTCGCTTATGCCATCTTGTTCATATGGGTGCGGTGGCTTTAGGGCAACCGTTATCGCGCCACTGTTGGCATTTCGCAAGCCATGCCGGCAATGCATCGCCACAGTTCGTCCGGCGCTGGGGGAACTTCATTGCTGCGCCACGCGACGTGCTGGTCGGGGCGGATGATGGTAAAACGTGCCTCGTAGCGGGCACGCAGACGATCGTCCAGCCCCGCAAGGACGGTCAGCGGAATAGCGTGCCGGACGGCAGCCGCTTGCAGCGCTGCGATGTCGTCGACCGAGCCATCAGTGATCAGCAGCGTGAAGCCGGCGCCGAAATGGTCATAGAGCGACGATCCGTCAGCGAGCCACAGATGCGGTGCCAGGCAGCCGGGATGGGCTGACGGGACGTACAGCATGAAGTGCTCAGCCGGTGGTGCGGTACCGTCGGGCACGATGACAGGTGAATTGGCGTAGCGCTGGCCAAGCACGATGCCGAGCGTCTTGAATTCCCGCTGCTTGGTGGCCGCAATAATCTCCGCCACCTCACGCCGGGTCGCGTCGCCCGAGGGGCCCGGCTCCTCGATGCCGGGTTGGACAAGGTGATTGGTGACGGTGCCGAAATTGGCCATTGCCTCGGCAATCGTGCGCTCGTGGACCGGCCGGCGCTCAAGTTCATATGACCGCAGCAGGCGATCGCCGCCCCAACCCTGCAGACATGCTGCAATTTTCCAGCCGAGATCGACCGCATCGCCGATGCCCATGTTCATGCCGAAGCCACCAAACGGCGGATGCAGATGGCAGCTATCGCCGGCGAGATAAACGCGGCCCTCCGAATACTTGTCGGCCATGAGACGGCTCGCAACCCAAAGGTCGGTACCGACGATTTCGACGTCGAGGTCGTTGATGCCGGTTCCGCGCCGCACCAGATCGACGGCGTCGAGTGAGGCCGGATCGCTCGATCCGGCAACCTTCGTCGCCATGAACGACCATAGGCCCAATTCATCCATCGGCCCGAGCATCGACGGTACATCGCCGTTGACCATCCAGTACATGATGGCGCCGCCGTGGGTTTGCCGCTCGGCGAGGTCGGGGGCACGGAAGATGATGCTGTAACTTTTCGGTAGTGCGCCATCACCGACCATCTTGGCGCCGATCGCTTGCCTGACAGTGCTGCGCGGACCGTCCGCACCGACGAGGTACGCGCAATTTACGGCGGACTCAGTGCCATTACGCAGGTCGCGCAATTGAGCCGTGACTCTCTCGCCTCGCTGCACAAAACCCAGCCACTCGGTTTGAAAACGGATTTCGATGCCCGCGAGTGCTTGCGTCTTTTCGCGAAGCACCTCCTCCAGCACGTACTGCGGCACCCATTGTGCCTCTTCGGAGTAGAGGTTATTGCGTTCGCGCGTCCCGTTCATGGCATTTTCGAAGCGCGCGAGCGAATACCCGTTCATCCGCGTCGCGAAGACGACCGTCGACGGCCGATCGGGCGAGATAGGTGATGCGCTGCGCAACTTGTCTGCGATACCCCAGCGACGGAGATGCTCGCGTGTACGTACGTTCGTGGTCTTGGCGCGCGGACTATAACCGACGCGATCGTTGCGTTCGACGACGAGGCAGCGAATGCCGCGCAAGCCGAGTTCGACAGCGAGAGCGAGGCCCACTGGACCAGCGCCGACCACGATGACCTCAGGCACTGCGTCAGACTTATCCATGCGGGCGGACTTCAACGGCTTCTAAGAATGCGGCAACAGGGTCACGTCCCTTCGTGCACAGGATTGCCCACGCACAGTCTCGTATCTGCCATGATCCGTCGGCACCACGCAATCGACAGCGCGCGATGTGTCGGCTGTAATTGCCAACCGTATTATGATAGCCGCGAAATGAGAAATCTGTCGTCACCCGGCGGTGACAACGACGGAGGGCAATTCGATTCAAGAATTGCCGGTGCCACAGGGTTCCCTGTCATCCTACCCCTTGTGGCTACGGGATTCACACATCTCTGCTGTCATTCCCCGCCCGCCGTCTTCCCGGCCGCAGCGCCACTTGGCGCTTAGAGCCGGGATCTTTACCTGTCAGACTGACTGTACTCGGTTGATTTATTTCTTATGACCATTGTCAAGCACCGGTGGCGCACCAATTTATTCGCACGACAGATACCTGACGTGACGCCGCATTTCAGCGATGCTCAGCATGGGTCAGGACGCCGGAATGACTCGACGGTCGCTCAAGCTCTTATTCGGGGGTTGAGTACCCCATGATGACGGTGCGTCGGAGGGCTGTCTCGTTCTGGCCACGGACGTCGGCGGTGTCGCCTGTCCAAAATAAATTCGAGAATTCCCTCTACCGCGTCCGGCGCCCTGGCCGATGCCGAGCATGAAGTTTCGCTCGGTTAGTTCTTTGCGTTGACCGCTTGCCCGATCGACCACATGAAGCACAGAAGTTCGCGTGCCACTGCGGCGGTCGCAACGACAGAACGTTTGCCGCGTGATGTCAGCCGTTTGTAGGATTTATGCAGACGAAGTTGCGCCTTCCAAGCAATGTCAATGATGTGCTGCGGCACTTGGGGACAGTGCTGCTTCATCCATTGACCTACCTTCGGCGTCGTTCGGTAACACCATGCGGCCTCGCATAGGATTGTGCGGGCCGTT
>JANXWC010000109.1 GCA_025351355.1 Hyphomicrobiaceae bacterium | reverse complement strand
GAGTATTTTGTCCATCATATCTCTTTTTATCCTATCGAAAAAAAAGATAAAATGTTTCGACGTGCTGAATATTTTATACTGATGATTGCGGCCATAACAATATTTTCTCAGGTATACTCGTGCACCTGCGCGGCGCCCTAGAAGAGATTTAGATGACGTCACCAAGCGAAGCTGCTGACAGGTCCATACTACTCGCTGGAGATCTTTATCGTTCAATTCGAATTTCGAGAGCGCCGTTACTCGTTATGGCGGTTCTTCTTATTTTATTGATACTGCCTGATCAAATACCTGAACTCATTCTCTCTTGCGCGAGATATAAGCAACCAACGCAAACCGGAGGTCGGGCGGCGATAGCGTTGATAGGATTTTCATCGCTGTTTTTGGTGTATTCCTTTGAGTTGATCTTAAACTATCTTGCGCAACGGCCTGGTGATCTTCTGCAAACACGCCTTCGAAGTATCGTGCCGTTTTTTGGGGCCGTCGCATTTTCTCCTGGCGTGGTAATGGCGTGGCAGATTTTATTCGTTGCACCATCGACGATTGGCGGTGTGCTTCTTTCAAAGCAGTCTCCGGATGCGGCGTCTGAATTTACCCACAGCGCCCTCAAATACGCCGCCACGTACGGAACGGTATATGTCGCGGCTGTATCGTTCACGATCAGCGTTTACTATTTACTGTTCGGAACAACACGCCTCACTCTGCAACATCGAACAGCTTGGTTGAGGCGCATTATCTTGTTTCGCATGGCACCGGTCGTTGCGATAGGTCATTTCGGCGTAGTTATTTATTGGCTGTTCCAACATGAGACTAGAACCATAGAATTAGGAACGTTCTATTTTTTCATTCAGTTTTGCACCGGTTGGCTTGTTCTCTTTTCTCTGGCGATAAGATCTGCAGATCGCTACAGATTTCCAATAATATCTGTATTTATCATGTATTGGCTGGCGATCAGCTACAAGGCGATGAACGAACATCATATAATTGCCGAAATGGGAATTGTTACTCGATTGGTCGACAGCAGTAACAATTTTTCGAGTGCTGACGCTGTGCCGGCAGGTCGAGCCTACATGAATATGTGGTTGATGGAGCGTATTACTCCTTCGATAACTTCCGGCCAAACTGCCTTGACTGCATATGTAGTTGCCGCGCAAGGCGGCGGGATGTACGCTGCCGACCACGCCGCGCAAGTACTTTCTCAACTCAGCGCTGAAAGTCCGAGCTTTACGGATAATTTGTTTGGGATCAGTTCCGTGTCAGGGGGCAGCTTGGGTGTCGCATTTTACGCGACATTGCTGGCCGAACACGCAAAACAAAACACTGTTCCGGGGGAAAATCGTTGTGAAACGGCCGGCAAGTTTTGGCGGCGCGGAAGTGCCGCACTCCACGAGCTTGCTAGATCGGATTTTCTTTCTCCGATCGTTACCGCGGGACTTTATATCGATACACTTCAGCAAATGAATTTTTTCGCCAGTCACATAGACTTCTTTCAATTTGATCGGGCGCGATTTTTCGAGGATTCTATCGTCAAGAGGTTTTCGGCAGCGGCAGAGAAGCAGGGCCTTGGCCCTCAGGCGATGGACGCCATGGGCTCCGGAATGCAAGCGTATCAAGGTCAGTCGACAGGACTTCCGTCACTTTTTTTCAATGTCACATCCGTCCAAACGGGGCACCGGATGTATTTTGCGCCCTACGATGTGGAGTTTGGGGATCCAAATACCGGCCGATTGGTTGCGTTTGATACGATCAGCGGTAGCCATCGTGAGCGACGCTCGTTAGTTGGTGTCGATGTTTCAATGCTTCGGGCTGCATCAGCAAGCGCTAGATTCCCCTTCATTTCGCCCCCTGCTGGGGTCAAAATCGCAAAGACCGACGGGAGCAAGGAGGTTTGGTGGCTGGCCGATGGTGCATATTTTGAGAATTCTGGAGTTGCGACAGCGCTTGAAGTAATCGACGCTCTGGAAGAGACAGCCAGCAAGTTGCGTAGCAGCGACTCCCTGTTTAGTCGCGTCAGGGTCAACGTAAAGCTTATTGCGCTCACATCTGACGACGCGCTGGAAGACGATCGCTCGCTTGGTTTTCTTGAGCAGCTATCGCCGCCACGTACTTTGTTTGCTTCGCGATCGGCACGCGGGCAGGACTTTGTGGAAGCAGCCATTAGAAAACGGCCATCGAACTCGGTGGCTCGCGTGGTTCTCGGTGACAAGTCGTTCAAGCCGCCTCTCGGATGGGTTTTATCAAATCCGACAATCGATGAAATCGAGCGGCGTTCAATGTTGGGTGTGAGAAAGTTATTAGGCGAAAACAACACATTAGATGGTTTTGTCCCGCGTGAGTGCTCGCTGATGAAGCGATGAATATTGTCGTTGCAGTCGACTGACGAGCGACCAACAGAGAAGTAGCGCGATGCGGCGGCACCTCCCTGCCTGCGGAAACGCCGGCTGTCCCGCCCCGGGTTGACGCGCTCACCAAACTCGTGAACCTTTGGGCAAAACCAGCTCATCGCTGTCAAACCAAAGGACCTCCGGCATGCCGGCCGAACGACAACGCGAGGATCTGTCTGCGAAGGCAATCCTCGGCCACCTCATCAGCTTCGATACGACAAGTCACAAAACCAACCTCCCGATGGCCGCATGGATCCGCGATTATCTCGCGGGCTACGGCGTTGAAAGCCGCATGCTGCCGGCGGAAAATGGCATTCACACCAACCTCTTTGCGACCATCGGCGCAGCCCGCGGCGCCACCTCGCGCGGCGGCATCGGCCTGTCCGGCCATATGGACGTGGTGCCGACCACCGGCCAACCGTGGGACACTGATCCGTTCGAGATGGTCGAGAAGGGCAGCCGCCTTTATGGACGCGGCACCTCCGATATGAAAGGATTTCTCGCCTGCATGCTGGCTTCTGTGCCAGCGTTCCAGGCGCGACCTTTGCAGCAGCCGATCCATTTGATCTTCTCCTACGACGAGGAAGTGGGCTGCACCGGCGTTATTCCGATGATTGCCGAATTCGGCAAAACGCTACCCAAGCCAGAGATCGTCATCGTCGGCGAACCCAGCATGATGACGGTGGTGGACGGCCACAAGGGCGGTTCGCGCTTCCGTACTGAAATCATCGGCAAGGACGCGCACTCGTCAAGGCCGGACCTCGGCGTCGGATCGATCTTCGTGGCAGCCGACCTGATCGCCGAATTGCGCCGGATCGAAGCGCGGATGCAAGAGGCGTATCCCGCACCACGCTTCGCGCCGCCCTATCCGACCATCACCGTCAGCTTCATTGAGGGCGGCATCGCCCACAACATCATTCCTCCGCGCTGTGCGTTTCAGTGGGGCGTGCGATTGACGCCGGGCCTCGATGCGCGGGAAGCCGGTGACATGCTGCAGGCCTATGCCGAGCGCGAGTTGCTGCCGGCCATGCGCGCGGTGCATCCGGATTGTGCCATCACCACCGAACTGCTGGGACTGATGCCAGCGTTTTTGTCGGGCGAAGGTTCGCCGGCCACCACGCTCGCTCTGAAGCTGGCCGGCCAGAACGCCATCCACACCGTCTCGTACGGCACCGAAGCCAGCCATTTCCATGCGGCGGGGTGCTCAGCCGTGGTGTGCGGCCCCGGCGATATCGCCCAGGCCCATCAGCCCAACGAATTCATCGAAATGGCCGAACTCGACAATTGCATGGCGTTTTTGTTGCGCGTGCGCGATTGGGCGGCGGCTTGAGAGACCAAGAAGCGACAAAAATGGCGAGAACGGCGACCACAGACTACCAACCCATTCCGCTACCGGATTATCAGAGCTATCCCGCCGACGAGATGCAACGGCGCGCCTCCGCGTTCACTGCTGAGATCCGGCGGCGGCACAGTGTGCGCGATTTTTCCGCGCGCCCTGTGGCACGCCGGCTCATCGAGACATGCCTTGACGCCGCGCTCACGGCACCGAGCGGCGCCAATCAGCAGCCCTGGCATTTCTGCATAGTTGGCAATGCCGACCTGAAGGCGAAAATCCGCGTCGAAGCCGAGGCTGAGGAGCGCGCATTTTACGACGGGCGCGCCAGCGAAGAATGGATCAAGGCGCTTAAGCCGCTCGGCACCGATCCGTCCAAGCCATTTCTCGACGTCGCGCCGTGGTTGATCGTCATTTTCGGCGCCCGCAAGAGCCGGAGCGCAGACGGCGTCATACGCAAGAACTACTACGTGCCGGAATCGGTGGGCATTGCGACCGGCTTCCTGTTAGCGGCCCTGCACCACGCCGGCCTTGCCGCGCTCACCCACACGCCGAGCCCGATGGGGTTTCTCAACGATCTCTGCGGCCGTCCGGCAGAAGAAAAACCTTACATGCTGTTGGTGGTCGGTTATCCCGCGGACACAGCCACCATTCCCCGCCATGCCACTGAGAAGAAATCGCTCACCGAAGCTACATCGTTCCTGGAATAGCCTGAACAGCCACTCGCTCAGTACGTCACCTTGCGCTCGATGAAACGGAATTGCACTGCCGTCAGCGCGACGATGATGACCATCAGTGCCACCGACTGCGCCGCCGACGATCCGAGATTGGCGCCCAGCTGTCCCTGAAAAAACACGCTATAGACCAACGTCTCAGTGGCTTTTGATGGGCCGCCCCCCGTCATTGCATCGATGATGCCGAACGTGTCGAAAAACGAGTAAACAATGTTGACGGTGAGCAGGAAAAACCCGGTCGGCGCCAGCAATGGAAATGTCACTGTCCAGAACCGCCGCACGCGGCTCGCGCCGTCGATGGCAGCCGCCTCCAGCACCGCCCTCGGGATCGCCTGCAGTCCCGCCAGGAAGAACAAAAAATTATAACTGATCTGTTTCCACACAGATGCCAGGATCACCAGCAGCATTGCGTGATCGCCGTTGAGGAGTGGATTCCAAGGAATGCCCATCGCCTTGATGGCGCGCGACACCACACCCAGCGACGGCTGGAACATGAACAGCCAAAGCACGCCGGCGATTGCGGGCGCCACGGCGTAGGGCCAGATCAGCAACGTCTTGTAGACGCCAGCACCCTTGATGTTTTTGTCGGCTTGCACGGCGAGCAGCAGCGCGATCGACAGCGACAGCACCGTCACAGCGGTGGCGAAGAACGCGGTCCGCACGATCGTGCGGAAATATTCTGGCTGCGTAAACAACTCGCGGTAGTTGTCGAGCCATACGAAATCGCGCCGGAGGCCAAACGCATCTTCAAGTACAAACGATTGCCACACTGCCTGCACCGCCGGCCAATAGAAAAAGAACACGACGACCAGCAGCTGCGGCACCAGCAGAATATACGGCACTACCTGCCCGCCGAAAATGACCCGCTTTTCCATCTACCCCGATCTCGATAGTGCCAATTGCCTGTCGCTTGGGACAGCCTACGCCGAAAGCCACCTTATTGTCATGGCCGCCCGCGGGCGGCAGGGTCACACCGGCCAATTCTCATGGCTCCAATCAAACCAATAGGCCTCTCTAAGGCACTTTACAACGCGGCCATACTGAGGCCGTCGCGTCGGATTTAAGACACCGCCACTCGCGAGGCACTGGTTGTGGCTTGGGAAGCATCGGATCGAGTTTGCGGCAAGCGCCTGAAGGCGATCATTCCAACGCTGTTGGCCGTGGCTCAGTTCGCCGGGTTCGGTGGCCGGCCCGTCGACTTTCGGACGATGAGGTCAATCGGCAACTCGATGGCCCGCGGCTCGCCCGCTCCCTCCAAGCGCGCAAGCACCAGTTCCGCTGCGCGCCGACCGAGTTCGGCGGTCGGCAGATTAACCGTGCTGAGCGCTGGCGTGACGTGCTCGGAGAGTTCGAGGTTGTCCATGCCGATGATCGACAACTGCTCGGGCACGCGAATGTTACGCGACTGCGCCTCGAACAGTGCACCTGCTGCAAGCAGATCGTTGCCGCCAATCACAGCGGTCGGAGGTTGGTCCAGCGACAACAGTGATGCAAGACCAGTGCGCCCGCCGGCCAGACTGAAAGGCTGCTGCGAGATGCGCCAATCTGGAATGCCCAGCCCGGCGTCCGCAAGAGCATCCCTCACGCCCGCGATACGCGCGGTCGCCCGGTCATTGTGCTGCAAGATCCCAGAGATGATGCCAAAGGTGCGGTGTCCAAGCGACAACAGATGGTCTGCTGCGATCCGCCCCACTTGTCGATTGTCAAAGCCGACGCAATCGCGCCCACCTGTAAGCGACCAAGTGAGAACCAATGGGAGCGGCGAGTTGTCGACAAGGCTCCAAAGTTCAGGGGCGTGGTCGATACCGACCAAGACCAATGCATCGATACCGTGCTCGATGAGTGATCGCGCCGCGCCGGCCTCGGTCGCTGTGCTGTATTCGTGTGAGGCGACCAGAAGGCGATAGCCCGCCTCCGACAAAGTCCGCTGGAGCGCCTGGATCGCGCGGGAGAAGATTGCATTGTCGATGGTCGGCACCACAACACCGACTGCACCTGTGCTGCCGGAGGCAAGCGCCCGTGCTGTGCCGTCACGGAGGTAACCGAGCGCCAACACTGCGTCGCTGACGCGCCTTCGCTTTTCTGAACGCACGCTGTTGGGTTGCGAAAGAACGCGCGAAACAGTGGCCGGCGATACGCCTGCTCGATTGGCAACATCGAAAATGGTCGGCCGGGTCCGCTCCTGCATACCTGCACGATGGCAGTATTTGAGAACGCTTTCAATTGCATCTTTCTTACTATCGCCCAGCAGAAATTGCCTTAAATATCCATAAAATGGCTATTTCCAACCTTTCTTCTTGACTCTCAGGAGAGGGTATTCAAATCTTTATGAAAACGCTTTTAAAAATTGAAGCCGGCGCAAAGTTGGCTCGACCTGAGCATCCCCTGGGAGGAGCGCTCGTGAGTAGAGGGAGCCTGATCGGCCTGGGCACTGTCGGCGTTCTGCTGGCAACTTGGTACGTGCTGACCATGGTCACGGGCACGATCGACACGGGCCGTTTTCCGTCGCCCGATGACGTTTGGGTTGCGGCCAACCAAGTCGTGATCAAGGGCTACGCCAATGGCCGACTGCACATTCATATTCTGCACAGCCTCAAGCTTGTTGCGATGGGGTTCCTGTTTGCCATCGCCGTCGGCGTGCCGCTCGGCCTGTTGATGGGGTGGAGCAGTCGGGCAGAAGCGTTGATCAACCCGATTTTTTTACTCGTCCGCCCGGTTCCCCCGCTGGCCTGGATTCCACTCGCGATCCTGTGGCTCGGCCTCGGCGACTCTGCAAAAGTCATGGTGATCTTTTTTGCCGCCTTCGTGCCGGCCGTGATCAATACTTATGCCGCGGTTCGCAATATCAGTTCGCCGATCGTCGAGGCGGCGCGGATGCTCGGCACACCCCGAACGGCGCTGGTGCTTGAGGTATTGGTGCCCGCCGCACTGCCATCGATCTTCACCGGGTTGCGCCTCGCGCTGCAAGCGTCCTGGACGACACTAGTGGCAGCCGAACTGGTCGGCGCGGTCGCCGGCCTCGGCCGAATTCTCAATGTAGCCCAACAAGATCTTTATCCGGGCATGATCCTGGTCGCGATGATCTGGGTTGCCATTCTCGGTTGGAGCACGACCAGGTTGCTTGCAGCGATCGAAGAGCGTGCGTTGCCTTGGCTCGTAGTTCGGGGATGAAACATGCGCCTTGATCCACGACTGACGATTGCGCGCTCCGAAACGCTCATGCTCGGCAGCCTCGGGCTACTTGCATTCCTTGGTCTCTGGAGCGGTATCGCTGCGAGCGGCTACGTGCCGCGCAGCTTCCTGCCCGCGCCCTGGGAGATGGTAGCTCGTTTCACGCATCTTCTGACGAATCCGTTCGTTGGCTTTACGCTGCCGCAACATCTCGCGTCGAGCCTGGGGCGCTACGCAATGGGGTTCGGCCTGGCGGCGGTCGTCGGGATTCCTCTTGGACTGATGATGGGTTGGTTCCGCTGGCTAGACGACATGGTGACGCCGGTGTTTGACGCGTTGCGCTTTATCGCACCGATTGCTTGGGTGCCATTCGCAGCACTCTGGTTCGGCACCGGTATCGGCGGGCCGGTCATGATCATTTTCTCGGGCGCATTTCCTCCGTGCGTGATCAATGCCTATCGTGGCGCGCGCTATGTGGAGCGACATCTGATAGAGGCAGCGGAAATGCTCGGCACAGGCAGCTTCCGGATGATCACGGAGGTGCTGCTGCCGGCTTCCATCCCATCGATAGTGGCGGGCCTTCGGGTCGCAGCGGGCCTTGGCTGGCAATCGCTCGTCGGCGCCGAATTGATCGTCGCGTCCAGCGGCGTCGGCTACATGATGGTGCAGGGCCAAAGTGCCGTTTCAACAACCACTGTCATGTCCGGCATGATGGCGATCGGCATCGTCGGCGTTCTGATCGACGCCGCACTCAGATCATTCGAACGCAGTGTTCGACGTTCGCGAGGGCTTGATTGATGGGGGACGTGCAGTGAGCAACATACGCTTCAGTGCAGTGCGCCGCATTTACGGAAGCGGAAGTCGCGGCGTCGTCACACTTGATGGCGTCGATCTTGCAATCGCGGACCGGGAGTTCGTGGCCATTGTCGGACCATCGGGGTGTGGCAAGACAACGTGCCTGCGCATGGTCGCGGGCTTTGATCGCCCCTCGATGGGCAGCGTCACCGTCGACGATGTCGTGGTGAAGGGGCCCGCGCCGGAACGAGCCGTTGTGTTCCAGCAATTCGCACTGTTTCCTTGGAAAAACGTAACCGATAACATCGCCTTCGGGCTGCGCAACAAGGGCGTCCCAGAAGTCCAACGTCGTGACCGCATTGCCCATTACATCAAACTCATGGGTTTAACAGGCTACGAAAAGGCATTTCCCCACCAGTTGTCCGGCGACCTGCGAACCCCTGGCCGCCAGCGTCGATCTTGTCATCGATGCGGTCGGCGCGGAAAACACGCGCGAAGCCGCGTGCCGTTTGGTCAAGCCTGGCGGGGTCATCGTCCATATCGGACTGTTGCCCGGCAGCGGCGG
>JANXWC010000105.1 GCA_025351355.1 Hyphomicrobiaceae bacterium | reverse complement strand
TGAAAAGTCGTCACAGACCAGACACATACCGACTTCACGATACGAAAGCTACCTACAGGACGGCGACAATTCACCGCGAGTGCCAATGCGACGCGTCGTCAGTAGATAAAAGGCTCACGTCTTTTCCTGTTTCTTAGCCATGATGTTCTCGGCCTTGGCCTTGAGGTAGGCGGCGAGCGGGCCGCCGGCTGGTTCGATGAACTGGCTGACCAGCCACGATCTCGTCACCCACTCCGGTTGATTTTCCTTCTTCTCGACGGCTGCGCTCATACCCATGTAAGGGACCAGCACCAGCAGGAAGGCCCGTGCCACGCCGAACAGGAAGCCCAGCACGCGGTCGATCATGCCGACGCGGCTGTCGAGCACCAGATCAGACAGGCGCGATGTGACCATGTGCACGATGATCAAGGTTATCAGGAAAATCACGGCGCCGACGCCGATCTGCGTGATCTGCACGCTGGGGATGCCCATCTGGGTCGAGATGTGCTCGGCCAGCGGCTTCTGGAAAAAGACGAAATAGGCGGCAGCTGCTGCTGCGGCAATCCACGAGCCGATCGACAGCACCTCGCGGCTGAAACCGCGGTACATGGCGAGCAAGCCTGAGATGAGCGCAAGAGCGAGAATCGCTGCGTCCAGATAGGTACCCGTCATCGAACAATCCTCAGGCAATTGCGCATCGTCCGCCTCTCCGTGCCGGCCACAACTGTCGGACAGCACCCCTGTGCAATCCGGCATCACGGTCATCGTTCCCTGGCCGGTATCACGATTCAGCACGCGACGATCCGGCGCCTGTGGCGATATCCACCGGCCATTCCGATGGTCGGCAGTCGGACGACCCCCGTTGCCTCTATCCCCAATCAGTCAGGCATTAGTACGGCGGTCAAGGCCTGAAGGTGCGGGTGGCGTTTGATTGCAATGCTGAACGCGGACTGATCGACCTCGCCGCCTGACGGCATGACCGCCCGCTTAAAACCCAGTTTCTGTGCCTCCTTGAGACGGGAAATCATGTGGCCGGCAGGTCGGATAGCGCCGGAAAGACTGATTTCACCGACGTACACTTCGTCCTGCGGCAGAGCCACATTGGCCATCGACGACAGCAAGGCTGCGGCTGCCGCGAGATCGGCGGCGGGCTCGGTGATTTTCAACCCGCCGGCGACGTTGAGGTAGACATCGTGTTTGGCGAACGACACGCCGCATCGCGCTTCGAGCACCGCCAGCAGCATGGCGAGACGGCTGGCGTCCCAGCCGACAACGGCGCGGCGGGGCGTTCCAAGCGCAGATGGAGCAACCAAGGATTGTATTTCGACCAGCAAGGGCCGCGTGCCTTCCATGCCGGCAAAAACGGCCGAACCCGGCGCACTGGCATCGCGATCGCCGAGGAACAGTGCCGACGGATTTTCGACTTCGACGAGACCTTCCTGCGCCATCTCGAACACGCCGATCTCGTCGGTGGCGCCGAAGCGGTTCTTGATGCCGCGGAGAATGCGGAACGGGTGACCGCGTTCGCCCTCGAAGTGCAGCACGGTATCGACCATATGCTCGATCACCTTGGGGCCGGCGATGCTGCCCTCCTTGGTGACGTGGCCGACGAGCAGCACCGCGACGCCTGATTGCTTGGCGTAGCGGATCAGCGTCTGGGTCGCGGCGCGCACCTGGCTGACCGTGCCGGGCGCGGCGTCGAGGCCGTCGGCCCACAGCGTCTGGATACTGTCGATGACGACAAGGTCGCAGCGCTTCTCGGCATCGAGGGTAGCGAGAATGTTGGAGAGGTTGGTTTCCGAGGCCAGTGCAACGGGGGCATCCCGCAAGCCCAATCGCTCGGCGCGCAGGCGCACCTGGGCGGTGGCCTCTTCGCCGGAGAAATACAAAGCGCGGCGACCCTGATTGGCGAGCTTGGCCGTCAGCTGTAGCAAGAGCGTCGATTTGCCGATGCCGGGCTCGCCGCCGATCAGCAGAGCGGAGCCCGGCACGATGCCGCCGCCGGTGACGCGGTCGACCTCGGCCATTCCCGTCGGCATGCGCGGCGCTTCGCGGGTGGAACCTGAGAGCGACTCGAGCGCCACCGTTCGCCCTTTGCCGCCACCAGATCTGAGCCCCGAACCCGGCGTGGCAGCTACGTCGGCTTCTTCCTGCAGTGTATTCCATTCGCCGCAGCCGGCGCACTTCCCGGCCCACTTGGAATGCGCAACGCCGCAGTTTTGGCAGACAAATTGCGATTTCGGCGGTTTGGCCATGGGAGATCCGATCAGGCCACTGGGCGCCACGGCGCGAGGGTAAGTGTGGTGGTGCCAGCTTTCGCCTGCAGGCTGGCAAAAGCCTTGGTACGGCAGGTAAAAATAATAACCTGATGATCGCGCGCGGCCAGCGCCAGCGTCTCGAACATGGCTTCGATGCGCGCGTCGTCGGCAAACACCAGCGCATCGTCGAGGATCAACGGAACGGCTGCATTTCGCTCCGCCAAAAGTTTGCCCAGGCCGAGCCGCGTGACGATGGCTATCTGCTCGCGCGTACCTTGGCTGAGGCGATCAAGCGTTTCGGTGCCAGCGACGCGATGCAGCGCGTTGGGTGCGAAGCTTGTGTTCAGGGCGAGTTCGGCCCCGGGAATGACAAGCGCAAGAAACGGTGCGATCCGTGCCCGAATGGGGGCGGCGATCTGGTCGCGACCGGCGTTGGCCGCCGCTTCGAAGGTCTGGTGCAGCAGTTGCAGTGCTGCGCGCTCTTCTTCGATATCGCCGAGGGTGCGGCGCGCCACGTCCAGCGCTTCAGCGAGGCGGGTTTCGTCGGCCATGCCTTCATCAGCACTGCTTGCGTCCAGCGCGCCTTCGAGGCCTTTGATGTCGAGGTTGATTTGGTGCTGCAGCGCCAGTACCTCGGCAAGTTTGCTTTCGGTCGAAGCGGCGGCGGTTTCAATGTCGCCGATGACCTGCGATCGGCATTTTTCGTCCCAGGTGCGATGCAACAGGCCGGCTTGTGTGAAGGCCGCTTGAGCGGCGTGGAACTCCACCGCGGCGGCGTCGCGTGCCGCCTTGGCATCTGCGTCGCTTCCGCGGTCCCGCATCAGACTTGCCAGCCGATCGCTGTGGACGACCAGCGCAGCCAGCCCTGCCGCGCGCTGGGTCTCAATTTTGCTGCTCGCCTCGGCAGCGCGCGCATGCGCGTGCACGGCCGCGGTTACTTGCGGGGCGAGCTGAGTGATGTCGGACTCAATGGCGGCACTGGGCCGCGCCGGCGCAGGGGCATGGACTGCAAAACGTGCGACAGCAGCCAATTCCGCGGTCAGCCGCTCGATGCCGTCTGGTGCGAGGATGGCGAGACGTTGAGCCGCCGCGCGTGCCTGCTGCTCGGCCGCCTCGCGTTCGGCCTGCTTGCCGTCGGCATCGTCGATACTGGCAACGCCAAGCGCTGTCAATTGTGCGGACACCCTCTGCTGGGCAGCTGCGCGTGCCGCCTGCGCTTCGGCACTCGCCGTGGCCGGGTGTGGCGCAATGCGGATGCGGCCGATGCCTGCGATGTCAATGATAAGCGGCGCGTCCGGATTGAGAACGGCATCTGCCGTCAGTGCCGCGCCATTGAGCTGCAATTTGCCGGCGCCGCCCGCCTCGATCGTGATCTTCACTTCCGGTGCGATGGCCGCGAACATGGCATCGCGTCGGTCGCGGTCGGCCACGGCTGCCTTCAGGCTACGTAAGGCATCGGGGGTGTGTGCCGAGAGCGCGCGCTGCTGGATTGCCGCCGTATCTTGTTCGGCTTGGGCGGAGCGCACCGCCGCCAGTGTCTGCGTCAGCCGCGCGCGCGTCTGGCTGCCGGTGACGGCTGCCTCTGCTGCGCGGGCGGTGTGCAGCGCTAGTTCCAGCGCGGCCTGCTCGGTTTTGAGGCGCGCCAGCGCGGCTTCAGTGCGCTGGAGTTCGGATTTTACGGCGCTGTCCGCGTCGGCCTGCACGACCAAGCCTGCCTCGGCGTCCGCGATCGCCTTGGCGGCAGCTGTAATCGCTTGATCGATGCCGACGAGCGCATCGCTCTTCTGCTGCGCCAGTTGCAGCGTCGATTGCCGTGCGCCGAGCAGCTGTTTGGCGTCGCGTTCTTCGCGTTGGGCTGCGGTAGCCTCGACTAGCCGTGCGGTCGCTGTGTCACGCGCCGCCGTCAGCGCGGCGATGCCATCGGCGGCCAGCAGCAGTGCCCGCTTGGCTGTCAATTGCGCGAGGCTTTCCAAGCGCTGCGCCTGCTCGTCGGAACGTTGGCGCGCCGCGGCGTGCGTTTTTTCTAACGCAGTGACGGCTTCCTGCGCCAGTTGCAGCCGACCGCCCTTCTTGATGCGAGCCTTTTCACCCAGATTGGTTTGCAGCTCTTCCAAGGCCCTTTTGACGCTGCCGTGCGCGGCGCTGACGCCAGCATCGACAACGACACTCTCAATAGCGTCGCTGACAAGGCCGGCCACGCCGGCACCCAGTTGTTTGCCGTCGATAAACTTCAGTGTGTCGCCCTGATCTACCCACTGCATCGAGAAGCGTTCAAGCTCCGATGGGCCGCGCAAAAGTTCATCAAGCCGCAATTGCGCGTCGTTGTTTCGCAGCGACTTGCTCGTTCCGAGGTCGATCAATTCTGCCATTGGGTTGCTCAAATATTGTTTGCGCAGCAGCCAGCGGCCTTCCGACGTCTCGAATTCGACCTCCACTCTTGGGGCGCCGCCATTGTAGGGGCGGAACCCCGGTAGCTCCGCCTTGGTATTATACTTTTCCTTGATGGCGACCTTCAGCGCGCGGAGCAGCGTCGATTTCCCGAGTTCGTTGGGGCCGGCGAGGACGTTGACGCCGTCGCTAAGGCCTTCTAGCGCCACCGGATGATCAAAGCAGCCGACGTTTCGAACGCGCAGGGCGCGAAGCCGCATCATGACGTTGTTCCGCGGGAAAATTGCGCGAGCAGTTGCAGGGCACGGCTGGCAATGCGCTGCTCATCTGCAGTTCCCGTTGTCTGGAGCGCTGCAATGTCGCCAGCGATGCTCGAGAGCGGCCCGGCAAAGACCGCCGCCAGTTCGGCGGCATCGCTCGTAAATCGCAATCCCGTGCGATCAACGGTACAGTGGCGGGTCAAGTTGCGAACCGTGGCGATCGCTTCATCCACCGTGGCGGCTTCCGACAGGGCGACGCGTCCCGTTAAAGTTAGCGCCAGCAGGATGGGTTTCACGGGTGCGCCCAAAGCGCGCAATTCCGGCGCGAGATTGACCAACCGAGAGGCGTTGTGCAGGTCGATCGTGCGTTCGGCCCAGGTGTAGGTGGCGGTCGGATGGCGCGTGACCACCGGCAGGGCGCCGGCCGCGGCGATGCTGACAGCCAGTGTTTCGCCGGCGTCGTTGTCCTTGTAGCGATCCGGCTCGGGCGTACCGCTGTAATAGGTGCGATCGTTGATTTTCGTGAGCCCGTGCCAATCGCCGAGCGCGAGATAATCGAGCCGGGCCAGCGTCGCGCGATCGGGAGCAATGGGCACAGCCGCGTCACCCATCGAGCCGAACCCGCGCACCGAGCCATGCGCCAGGCCAATACGCAGCGTGCCCGGCGGCGTCGTAATCGTGTCCATGTACGCTGTCGGGTCGGTACTCATCGCCTTGGTCTTGAGCGGCGCCGGCAGCAGCACGACGCCGGACTCGATCTCGACGGGCGCGGGAGTGAGATGCAGGCTGATATTGGCGTGTTTCGGCCCGCTTGCGAGCGCCTGCCAGACGCTGCCGGGCTGAGCCGGATCGTGATTGCCGGGCAGCAAATGCCAGTGGATCGCGGGATATGCCGCCAACCGCGCCACCGTTTGCCCGAGATAGTCAGCAAACACCGTCACCGTGTCGAATACATCGCCGGCCACGAGCACATGGCGCGCGCTGGTTTTTGCGGCCAGCGCCGCGATGCGATCTATCGCACCGAGGCGCGCGTCGTGGGCTAACGGTGCAATTTCGGCCGGCAAAGTGCCGAACCGCTTGCCCAGTTGCCAATCCGCAGTATGAAGAAACGTAAAGCTCATGCGCGCGGTATGTTCTGATTTCGTTCTAAATTCAAGCCGACATTGGCTGTTTCGCACAGCTTGTGGCATCAGCGGTACGAGGCAACACAAGGCTCCGGGGCGCCCATGACCGCAGACATCCAAACCATCATCGTTGGCGCGGGCGTCGTCGGGCTGGCCGTTGCGCGTGAATTGAGCGGCGCGGGACAGGAAGTTCTGGTGCTCGAGCAGCATGAGGTGATCGGCTCGGAAGTCTCGTCGCGCAACAGCGAGGTGATCCACGCCGGCCTCTATTATCCGCCGGGCTCACTGCGGGCCACGTTGTGCGTGCGCGGCAAGGGGCTGATGTACGAGTTCGCGCGCGCGAACGGCGTCGCATATGCGCCGATCACCAAGCTGCTGGTGGCGACGAACGAGGCGCAGCTGCCGAAGCTGGCGGTCATCCGCGAAACCGCGCGCAAGAATGGCGTCGATGATCTGCAACCTCTGACAACTGAGCAGGCTCGGAAACTGGAGCCGGAACTGGCGTGCGCGGCGGCGCTGCTGTCGCCGTCGACGGGGATTATCGACAGTCACGCATTCATGATCGCGCTGGAAGGACATCTGACGTCCCGTGGCGGGCAGGTGGTACTGGAGACGCCGGTCACAGCAATTTCGCGTGCTCCCAACGGCCTTTACACGCTGACACTCGGTGGAGCTATGCCGGGCAGTATCACGTGCGAGAACCTGGTGCTGTCGGCCGGGCTGCATGTCTCGAAGCTGGCGCGCACGTTGTCGTTTGGGGGACGCTACCAAGTGCCGGAAACGTTCTACGCCAAAGGGCAATACTACGCGCTGTCGGGCAAGTCGCCGTTTGGCCGGCATATCTATCCGCTGCCGGATGGCGCGTGGCTGGGACTGCACGCCACCGTCGATCTCGGGGGACGCTGCAAGTTCGGCCCGGATATCGAATGGATCCCCGGGATCGACTACAGCTTCGATCCCACCAAGATGGAAAAATTCCTCGACTTTATCCGCAGTTACTATCCTGGCCTCGATCCTCATCGGCTGCACCCCGACTACACCGGCATCCGCCCGAAACTCTATCGCGAGGGCGAGCCGGTGCCTGACTTCCGCATCGACGGGCCGGAGGTGCACGGCTTTGCGGGTCTGGTCGTATTGGCGGGTATCGAGAGCCCCGGGTTGACCGCTAGCCTCGCCATCGCCGAAGTCGTGCGCGACCGGATCAGCGCGCCATGAACCCGGTGCCCCATATCGCTACGCGCGACGTGAGCCTGACGGCGGACGACGGTTACACGCTCACTGCTATGCTGTTCGAACCAGCGGCGGGTGCGCGGAACGCGCCCGTCACAATCATCGCCAGCGCGACCGGCGTGCGGCAGAGCTACTACGCACGCTTTGCATCTTTCCTCGCCGAACAGGGACGCCCGGTGCTGACGTTCGACGGACGCGGCATCGGTCGCTCGGCGCCCGCCAGCTTGAAAGGGTTTCCGGCGCGCTTCCGTGACTGGGGCATTCTCGATTTTCCCGCTGCGATCGATTGGGCCGCTGTCACTTATCCCGGCCGGCCCATGCACTGGGTCGGCCACAGTTACGGCGGCTTCGGCGTGGGGCTCGCGCGCAACAATGGGCGACTGGATAAGTTGCTGGGCATCGCCACCATGAGTGCCGATGTGCGGTTGGTCGATGACAAGCTGGCCAGTTGGCAGATCGGCCTGATGCTCTTCGTGGTCGGCCCAGTCATCGCGCGCGTACTTGGGTATGCGCCAGGCCGACTGTTTGGTGGTGCGGATTTGCCAGAGCAAGCGGTGTTGGAATGGTCGCGCTGGTGCCGTACGCCGGGCTTCCTGTTCGGCGTCGACGATCTGCCGGAAAAGCGCTTCTTCGAATCAGTGCGCGCCGACGTGCGGCTCGCCCGCATGACCGACGATACCTGGGTCGCACGCCGGGGGGTCGAAAGTCTGCTCGAACATTTTCCGGCCAGCCCCCGGCGCGATATCTGGACCATCGATCCGGCTGCGATCACGGGCGAACCGATCGGCCATCTCGGCTTCTTCCGCACCAAGTTTCGTGAGCCGCTATGGCAACAAGCGCTGCTCTGGCTCGATGCCTGACCCGTGCGTGTGGCAAATCCGCCATCTTCACCATAACAGCGTCGATAGGTTGAATTGCAATCTAAAATTGCATATTGTGATGCCACTCCTGTCGGAGGCAGCCTCGAATGCGCTTGGCCAGCGCGACGATTGCTTCCAACTGACGTTTCGCCGGGTGCGGTTGAACCACCCTGCTCTAGCGCCGCGACAAAGCACGTGGCTGAGGTCGTCCTCGCATGAGAGCGGCACCTGCGAGGTGGACTACACCGACGGTTTAAGCCAGTAGATTGTCCGATTTATGCAAAAACTCGAAATATTTCTGTAGCTTATTGAATGCAAGGAAAATCAACGCATATGAATTAAAAAATTTATTAGCCGTGGCTCTTTTGTCATGTCATTATTTCAAAATTAAGGCCGAATGGTTCCGTCGCATTAAATTGATTATCATACGCCTACATATAACTAAAAATGCCGCTGAAGATATTGTTTTCTTATGGACGGCGTGGCGTGGACGGTCTCCCTTCTGCCTGCATAACGACCGGCGTTGCGGATGATCTGAGCTTGTATTTTGGAAATGGTTTGCGGAGGTGCGGCAATGTACGTGACGGATTTAGTAGGTACTCTGATTTTTGAACGGGTCATGTGGCTACTGTTGATTGGGCTGATGCTCGTTGGATTGACAATCTTGTATTGGAACGCGACGCGCTCCATTGGCGCTAGCCTCAGGGAAGGGCGGCAACAGGTGGTCGGGCTCGAGACCGTATCTAAGAATATCGAGCACGCCATCCACAAGATCGAGGAAAAGATGCAACGCCAGTTGAAGTCCATCGAAGGCAAGGTCGCGCACCTTTCCACGACGGTCGGTGAATTGCAGCACGAAACCAGCGAGATTGAAAAACACGTCGAGAGCCTGGTATCGAAGACCAGTGTCGAAGTCGGCGCTGTCGATACGATCAAACATCAAGTTGATCTCGATGTCACCGATCTCAAGCGGATCGATGATCAGGTTCGTACCAACAAAAATGGAATCGATCGCATAGCTCGTCATATTGATCATCTCGAAGTGGAAATCCACGGATTGCTACCCGGCCCTCCGCCGCGTTTGAGCCGGGATCGCCACTTTGATCAGTGAATAGATCGCAATTCGATATTCCCATCGGTCCAAGGCCATCTCCTGTGGCTCGATGCTTCTGATGCTAGTTTGATCCTTCCACATCTTCTACCCGCTCAAATCTGGCGTTTTGGGTGGGTCATCAATCCAACTTCGAAACTGACCCCATTCCTGCCACAGCGGGAACGCGTAGGCGACGCGTGGCCGGCGCGCAGGTGCAGGTGCAGGCCTTTGTAGAAACGGTTTTCGAATTGCCGAGAGGTATCACAATGTTTGGCGCATTTGGAACTATTCGATTTGTTCGCTTCTTCGTTTATTGCAGCGGCGCCATCGTCGCTTGTGCGGGTGCCGCGGGTGCTCAGAACTATAGCGTCGATGAAATAATCGAGCGCCTGCGGGATCAGACGGTCGCATCCGAAATTCAAAGTCGCCGAGGCGACGTGCTTGAGGAACTGCGGCGCAATCGCGCGGCGGGGCTTTCATATAATCAGCGCCAGCGGATATGGGAGTTGTCAAAGCTATACCCGACCATAAATCTGGATATTAATTTCGATTATAACAAAGCCAGCTTATCTCCCCAAGCTTACCCTCAGCTGCTACGCTTGATGGAGGCCTTGCCAAAGGCGTCGCCGAGATCAGATTTCCTGATTATCGGGCACACCGACAGCGTGGGCAGCAGCGATTACAATCAAACTTTATCCGAAAATCGCGCCAAATCGGTTGTCGAATTCATAACGAGGAATTCGGCGATCAACCCAAATCGATTGCTCTCGCTGGGGTTCGGCAGTCAATATCCACTGACCCCGGCGACGCCCGATGCGGCCATCAACCGTCGCGTTCAGATCGTCAATTTCGGCCCCCCGATCCCGCCGTTTCCGCAGCTTATCCCGCCGGTGCCGCTACGCACGAGTGAAACCACGTTTTTTGGCCTCGTCGCCATGCTGCTCTTGACGGGTTTTGCGTCGCGCTTCTGGATGACAGCGCGCGCATTTGAGGGCCGGGCGAGAGAAAATGGCAACCGTGCGGCAAAACTGCAAGGCGTCTTCGAGACGCTCAATCATACGGTCCAAAATCTCGGTGGACTCATGCAGCAAAGGTTCGCCGCCGTCGAGGGTCACACCACGCAATTGATCGGTACCACTGCAAGGATCCGCCACGACACGCGCGACGTTGAAAAGCACGTCGATAAACTTGAGGTAACGAAGAGTGGAGTGACGACAAAAGTTGCGTCAGTCAAAGAACAGGTCGAGATGGAGGCCGCTGCCCTGCAGCGGATTGCCGATCAGGTAAAACAGGACGTTGACAATATCGTCCAAAAAGAACGTCAAGTCGATCATCTGGAAAACGAGGTCCACAATATCGGCATGGTCAACCGGATCGCCAATCAGGTGAAAAGCAAGATGGCCGTGGTCGATCGCAACGCCCGGCAACTCGACCACATTGAACAGGAGCTTCTCGCGCTGCATAGCCCGGCCAAGCTCAATGGTAACGGCCACGGGCACAAATGGCATGGCGACCACGACCACCGGCATCGCGCGCTCGTCGAGCTGCAAAGTGCCGATCGCAAGATCGAGAAGCTCATGGAAGAAACCATCCAGATCGAGGCCGGGCAGCGCATCATCTATGTGCCCGAACGCGATGCGGTGGAGATGGCCAAAGAGTTCGAAGAGCATCATCGCAAGCTTATCGAGCAAGCGCAGGATATATTTGCCGATGTGCGCAAGTATCTCAATCATGCCGCCGTCCAGCTCATGGAAGCGAAAAACGATCAGATCGATTGGAGCCGGGGAGAGCTATTCTCCAACACCGGCAGCAGCGACGCCGCGAAAGCCTATCACCAGCAGATCAGGGAATACCTGGTAAAGCTCAAGGAAGTGATCTCCCGCTGCTTGCATGAAATGATGTGACTGGGGAAATCGGCGCGGTCGCTGCAGTCTTGATCGACTTGATGCCGCTCAATTCGTCAGCGACCGCCGTTTATTCTGCAAAAGCTGTTCGCGCCGGAAAGTATAGATCCCAGCCGCCGCAATGGCTGCGATGCCGAGCAGCGACAGTGTATCTGGAATGTGCTGCCAGACGCCGTAGCCCAGCAGCAAGGCCCAGATCATCGCGAAATAGCGAAATGGCGCGACCACCGACAGTTCTGCCGAACGGATCGAGCTGATCATGCAGAACTGGCCGCACAATGAAAAAAAACCTGCGCCGATCATCATCGCCAGTTCGGATTTTCCGGGCGCCGCCCACTGTTGGAAAACGGCCCCCGGCAGCGATGCCATCGTGACGACCGCAGACGAGATCACCATGATGGCCGGCACTGGCGCACGGGCCGGTATCTTGCGCGTGGCGATTTCTCGCGTTGTTGCGAGCATCATTGCGCCCACCGCGGCGATGGCCCACCAATTGAACGCCGATGAGCCTGGCTTGACGATCAGCAAGCCTCCGATCAGACCGACCGTAACCGCTGACCAACGCCGCCAGCCTACCTGCTCGCCGAGAAAGAGTGCCGAGCCCGCCGTCAGCGACAACGATTGCAATTGCGCAACGCCCATGATGTCCGCGAACGGCATGCGCGCGAGCGCCGATTGAAACAACAGCGACGCGCTGGCGTCGCTACCCGCGCGGATCGCCATCGCGTGTGTTATCGCAAAGCGCCAGTGGTTGAGCTTACCCATGTAGCTCGCGCCGGCACCAACCACCAGCGTCGCCACCAGACTGCGTACGAACATCGTCTCCGTCGTCGGTAGAACGGCGGCGGATAGCTTCATCAGCGTATCGGCCAAGCAGAACATCAGGGTTGCCCCCATCATGAAGGCAATGCCGCGGGCGGTGTTGGCGGGATTGACCGCACTACTTTCGACGTCTGCCGCCGAGACCGTCCCATCCACAGCCATTATAAAATATATCCCGCATGCTGGCAGCAGTGCCGATAAGTTGCGGACCAACTTCACCACGTCGCCCCCCGCCGAGGCAAGCGCGCAGGCTGTTCACTGTGTCCGTCGCTGAAACAGCCAAGCGGCTGCCGAGAGTGTCACTACCGCAATCAGTGCCATCGGCCATAATCGTTCCGCGACGAGGCTAAACGGCATGTCGCGCAGGAACACGCCACGCAGAATGACGATCATGTGCACCAAAGGATTGGCCATCGCGATGGGCTGCAGCCAAGCTGGCATATTTTGCACGGGCGACGTGAAGCCGGACAGCATCATGGCCGGCATCATGAACACCATGATGCCCATCATCGCCTGCTGCTGGTTCGACACGAGCGATGAAATGAAGAGCCCTACACCAATTACGGCCAGCAGAAACACGACCAGCCCCACGACGAGGACCAACGCCGAACCTGTCAGGGAAATGCCGAAGGCAAGCACAGTGATCAGCGCAATCAGGATGCCTTGCCCCATGCCCACGATCAGCCCCGGAACTGCCTTTCCGATCAGGATTTCGAACGGCTGCAGCGGCGAGACCAGCAATTGCTCGAAGGTGCCGAGTTCGCGTTCGCGGGCGACCGACATGCCGACGATCATAAGTACGCTCGCCATCGTCAGTGACCCGATAAGCGTGGGGATCATTGCGGAACGGTAATCGCGGTTGGGATTATACCAGCTGCGCTCGACGATTTCGCTGGCCTGGGTCATGGCAGTGCCGAGTTTGTAGTCTATCGCAAACCGCGTGACGATCGAACTGACGTACCCATTCACGATCTGGGCGCCATTGGATTTGCGGCCGTCGAGCAAAACCTGGATCTTGGCTGTTTCGCCCGCCGCCAGTGTCCGCGAAAAATCCTGGCCGATCTGCACGACCACCATCACGTCCTGCCGGTCGATCGCCACCTGCGCTTCGGCGACGCTGCCATAGCGGCGGATCTCCGAAAACGCTGAAGCGCGCTCGAAGCGAGCCATAAGCTGCGTCGATGCGGTACCCCAGTCATGATTGAGCACGCCAATCGGCACATTGCTGATTTCGAGCGTTGCCGCAAAGGCAAATAGAAAAAACTGCAAGACCGGCGGCAGAATAAGCGCCAAGCGCGCGCGCGGATCGCGAAATGCTGCCAGCAATTCCTTGATGATCAAAGCCAAGAGCCGTATCCAATTCATCCGCTAACGTCCTCTCAGTCCAGCCGTTGGCGTGTATTGCGAGCCGTCAACGCGAACAGGATCGCGCCCATCGCCAGCAAGGCCAGCGTGCACGGCACGAGAACCGATGCCACATCGCCGACCAGAAAAATCGTTTGCAGGCCGCGCACGAAGTATTTCGCCGGAACGATGGCCGAGAACGCGCGCAGGGCTGCAGGCATGCTCGCGACCTCGAACAGAAAGCCGGAGAAATAAAGGCCCGGCAGGAACGCAAGCAGCAACGCTATCTGGCTGGCGAGAAATTGCGTCCGAGCCACCGTCGAGATCAGCAGGCCGATGCCCAAGGCAACGATCAGAAAAACCGACGTGAAGGCGATCAAGGCAATCAGCGAGCCGCGTAGCGGAATATGAAAGACGAACAATGCCGCCAGAATGCAGACGGCCATGGCGCACAGCCCGAGCAGAAAGTTAGGTACCAACTTTCCGATGATGAACTCGACGGTTCCAACCGGCGTCGCCAACAGCGCCTCGATCGTGCCGCGCTCCCACTCGCGAGAGACAACGAGAGCCGTAAGGAGCGCGCCGATCATCATCAGGATCAACGCGATTGATCCCGGCACCAGAAAGCGGCGGCTTTCCAATTCAGGATTATACCAGAAGCGCGGTTCGATCGTGATGAACGCTGCGGTCGTCTGGCCGGCGGTGAGCGCGCGCTGTTGAATCCACGAATTCCAGGCGCCCAGCACGTAGCCGCTGATCAGGTTTGCCGTGTTGGGATCACTGCCGTCGGTGATGACTTGCACGCCGGCGCTATCGCCGCGCGCGAGCCGCTCGGTAAAATCCCCCGACAAAGCAATGAGGCCATTGAGCCGCCCGGCAGCAAGATCATCGTAAAAGACTCGGCGGTCAGTGGTCTGGTGGACCTCGAAAAACGGGGTATTGGAGAGAGACGCGAAGAACCATGCGGTGTCTGGTGATGGCGCTTCGATGACCAGCCCGACTTTGACCCGAGTGGCGTCGAACGAGATGCCGAACCCGAACAATAAAAGCAGAAGCACGGGGAGTACGAAGCCGACGACGAGGCTACTCGGGTCGCGGATGAGCTGACGCGCTTCCTTAATGACCAGCGCGCGGATCCGCCGCCAGCGCGCGCCCGCCCGTCCTTGTGTGCTCATGTCAGCGCTCCGTCGTGTTGATGGACGAGGCCGATGAACGCGTCCTCCAGAGTGGGGTGGGGCAATTCTGCGGTTCGCACCATGTTCTGCAGTTCTTCAGGAGTGCCGATGGCGATATTTTTCCCACGATAGATGAGCGCGACGCGGTCGCAGTACTCAGCCTCATCCATAAAATGGGTGGTCACCATGACAGTGATCCCGCGCGCCACCATCGCGTTGATGAAGCTCCAGAACTCGCGCCGTGTCAGCGGATCAACCCCGGACGTCGGCTCGTCGAGAAACAGTACAGGTGGTTCGTGCATGATGGCGCAGGACAGCGCGAGGCGTTGCTTGAAGCCAAGTGGTAGTCCGCCGGCGTTCACCTGAAGCTGCGACGCGAGATCGAAGGCTGCGACCACCCGCTTAATCGCATCGCGCTTTTTTTGCCCAGACAGGCCGTAGGCGCCAGCAAAAAAGTCAAGATTCTGGCTCACGCTCAGATCGCCGTAGAGCGAGAACTTCTGCGCCATATAACCGAGACGGGCTCGCGCTGCTGATGGTGACTTCATGAGATCGAGACCGTCGACCAGCGCGCTACCGGAGGTCAAACGAAGCAGACCGCACATCATCTTGAAGACGGTCGATTTGCCGGCGCCGTTGGGGCCCAGCAGTCCAAAGATCTCACCGCGCTTTATGTCGAACGAAATATTGTCGGCTGCGGTGAACGAGCCAAAGCATTTGGTCAAGGATTTAGCCGTGACTGGTAGCGATTGATTGTCCGTCGACTGGGGGCGGGTCTCAAGCAGCAGCCTTCGTTTGGGCTGGCCGCCCAACATCGCAACAAATGCGTCTTCGAATCGAGGCGTCGCACTGACGACCTCGCTCCCCTCCACGGCTCCGAGGTCAGCCTTTGACGGCAGGGTCTGGTCGTTGCCGATGACCAACCGCACGGTCGCGCCTTGCATCACACCGTCGATCACTTCGGGACGCTTGAGGGCGGCGACAAGCAAGGCGCGTTTATCGCCGATGGCGCCTCGAACTTGAAACACGCGGCCCACGACGCTCGCCGTCATGACCTTGGGGTCACCTTGGAACAGGGCGCGCGCCTCGTTGAGCACTATGACCTCGGCGCAGTTCTCTGCTTCATCCAGGTAGGCCGTGCTCCAGACAACACCAACGCCTTCGCCGATCAGCGTGTAGACCATCTTCCACAGCTCGCGTCGCGAGATCGGATCAACGCCGACGCTCGGCTCGTCCAGCAACAGCAGTCGGGGCGATTTGAGCATCGCGCACGCGAGCCCAAGTTTCTGTTTCATACCGCCGGACAATGCACCGGCCAAGCGCGGCTGAAAGCGTTCGAGGTCGGTGAACACCAGCAACTTGTCGAACGTCTCGGCGCGTTGCTGGCCGACGACGCCGCGCAGGTCTGCATAAAGCGTCAAGTTCTCGATGACGCTCAGGTCCTCGTACAATCCGAAACGCTGCGGCATGTAGCCGATCACTTCATGCACAGCGGCGGCCTCGGTGACGGTATCGAAACCACATACCTCGATCCGTCCCGCGCTCGGCAGCATGAGCCCGGCCATCAATCGCATGAGTGTCGTCTTGCCGGCGCCATCGGGCCCGACCAGGCCGGTCACTTGGCCCGCCTTGATCGATGTTGTGAGTTCGCTCAGGGCGGGTAGCCCGTCCGTGCGGAAACTCTTGGTCAGGGCGTCGATCGTAACAAGCGTCGTGGGATCGGCCATCGCGGCGAGACCTTGGCTGGCTGAAACGTGCCAGGTCGCCGTCATTTCAGTTGCGCACCGACGGCCGCGCCCTCCGGCGGCTTTGGGATCAGAACGGTCATCGGCATGCCCTGTCGCAAAATCGCTGCGGTGTCTTCGACGACCACGCGCAACCTGTAGACCAGCGACGTTCTCAATTCGCGCGTCTCGACAGTCTTGGGGGTGAACTCAGCGGTCGTGGAGATGAACCCGATACGTCCTTTCATCAACGCCGTTCCCGGCGTGTCGGTTTTGACCTCCACGTCCATGCCCGGGCCGATCCGAGGCAGTTCGGTTTCGGCGACGTAGGTGCGCACCCAGACCGGAGATGTCAGGCTCAGAACGAAGACGGTTTCTCCGGCATTGACAATCGCGCCTTTTTCACGAACACGGCTGAGCACGACGCCGGGACTTGGCGCGATCAACACAGCATCCGTCAACTGTCGCTGCGACGTGAGGATTGCCGCTTCCTTGTCAGCCAGCTGGGCGCGGGCAGCGTCGATGTCCTCTTTGCGCGACCCGAGCTGCATGAGACGCATGGCCTGCCGCGATGAATTTACGCGCGCTTCAACCTCCCTATAGGCAGCCTGCGCGTCGTCGAAGGTCTTAAGGGTGCCAGCGCCGGTCTTCTTCAGTTGTTCGGCACGATCGAGCGTGACTTTGGCATTGGTCAGCGCTGCCTCACGTTCGGCGACGAGCAGCTGTGCCTGAGCGATGTCTTCGGGCCGATTGCCGGCCTCCAGTTTGGCGAGATTGGCCGCTTGCTGGTCGCGCTGCGCAAGCATTTGAGCCAAGCTGTCTTCAAAATAGATTTTATCCAACGATGCCAGAGATTGGCCCTCCGTGACGCTGTCACCTTCGTCAACGGCGAGATGGTGGATGCGGCCTGCAACCTTGAAGGCGAGATTGACCTGCCTTACTTCGACGTTGCCCTGCAGAACCAGCGGCCATGGGGAACTAAAGCTCCGGTTACTCCACCATTGGTAACCGCCGAGTGCAGCAACGAGGGCCACAAGGACGAGAAAGGCAGCCATGCCTCTGTTGATTTTAAGGGGAGACGTTGCTTCGGCCATCACGCATTACTCCCGCGACCAGCGTTGCCGAGCAACGTTTGGCGATGCGCCGAAAGCAACCGCCCGATATCGATGGGCTCGAACGCGGAGAACAGGCCATCCCACATCACATCCATCGCCAGTGGCGCAAAAACAAGGTGAGGAAAATAGGCAAGATCAGTAGGCGCGACTTCGTCGCGCGCAGTACCGCGAGTCGTGTTCATTTTGAGCAACGCCAGCCCGCGGCTGACAACTTCCCGGTGATAGAATGATGCGATTTCGGGAAAGTGGACTCCCTCGGTAAGCACGAGGCGGATGACGAAGCGGCGATCGGTGGTCAGGACCTGGCTCTGAAAAAGTTCGAATAGTTTTGCAAGCAACGCGTCGGTCGGCAAATCAGGGAGTTCGGCGACGCGTTCGAGTTGCTCAATAATGGGTTCCATCGCGCCACGCACAATTTGTTCGAACAAGTCTTGCCTGTCCTTGAGGTGCAGATAGATTCTGCCTTTCGCCACTCCGGCTTTTGTCGCGGCATCGTCAAGCTTGGCCGCCGCAAATCCATCCGCGGAGAACACCGCTAACCCGACCGCAAGAATGGCCTCGCGTCGCTCCTCTGAGGCTTCTTGCCGTCGTAATGGTGTTTTGGCAGGGACTGGTCGGATGGGCACGAACGGCGATCCCAACTGAATGTTACCCATCGATGAATAGAATTGACTGACTTTACAGTCAAATATGGCGCGCAACAAAAATCACTTCAGCAGCTGCAACGGCATATCCTCACTTGGGGCTAGAAGGGGCATGTTTACGTTACACGCTTGAACTCAAGCAGGATCCATTTGGCCAGGATGTTGGCTAACATCTGATGGCTTGCTTGCAGCATATGATCTCGAAGATCATGATCTTAAGCAAGCATTGGCGCTTCCGACAGGATAAAAGTGCGAATACCCAAGGGATTGAAGTTGCGCTGCAGTTGTCACGCTTTGTCGACTGCGCCTTGCCCGGCCCTGAGCGCTTCAGTGAAGAGCCCAAAGGTACGCCAGTGTCGCCGCTAAACCGAGCGCCGTTCTAACAGCATGCAACCGCGCCCAGGTCTCCAACATGGCTCTTGACTGTGGACCGGCATCGCCCTCGGCAACGGCTTTGAGCTTGTGGTTGGTCGGCATGATACAGACGAGGGTATAGGGCCAGTTCGCGACGATCAGGATGACGCCCACGATCCAGCGCCAATCCTTGCTCATCCATGCAGAGAGCAGGCCAAGCACCCCGGATCCGACGGCCAACGAGGCCTGCATAGTATATCCGGCGGCGTAGCTCGGCTTCCATTGCTTGAGTAGGTTTCTGTCATCCAGCCCCAGGCGTGCGGGATGCTCCGCAAAATTGATGTAAAAAGCGGCGCCGGCAAAGGCTGCGGCAAGTACGAGCGCCAAGTGGCCAACAAGCATGATCCGCTCCTGTCGTTGTCTCGGCACGACGCCGCATGTAGGTACGGTTGGCACCATGAACAGCAAGATTGCGGCCGGTCATCCCAGGCCAACGAAATCGGCAGCCAGCCAAAAGCTATGGAACAATGTCTCGAACGTAGACAGCTGCAAAAAAACCGCAAGCGATCATCTTGCTATCAAGCATTGGCGCGCCATACACGATAAAAGTGCGAACTCCTATGTTATTGAAATGTCTATATAATATTCATTATCATGTCGACCAAACGCTGTTAAAAGGGTAGTTGCCGTCCCTCGATACGTTTTACCAAAATGCCCCGCCAGTGGGCGGCCTGAAACTGACCGGCGAAGCCAGTCGGCTATGTTGCCGCTTGCCGCTCAGCCATTTGTACTTTGTCGAGGTCGCCCAACTTAGCGGCAAGGTCTATTTTCCGGAACGGCTTGACTAGCCTGGGGAGGTCGTGGGCGACACCGTCAACATCTGCATAGCCGGACATTACTAGGACTCGCACATTCGCCCGATCTCCGCGTAACTTGCGGGCAAGCTCGATGCCCGTCATGCCGGGCATCAAGTGGTCTGTAATCAGCACGTCGAGGGGCTGCCCGCCGTCGACGAGTCTCAGTGCCTCCTCCGCCGAACCCGCCTCGACGACTGTGAAGCCCAGTTCAGTGAGCATGTCGGCCGTGCTGGCACGCACCAAATCCTCGTCGTCGACGAGCAGCACAATGCCCGCCGTCGGGCGCGCCTCAATGTCCTCGGTTCGTTCAGACGGCGATGCGGCCTTGTCGCTTGCCGGCAACCAGACTTCGACGTTGGTGCCGCGGCCCAGCTGGCTTTCGATAGCTAGCGCACCGCCCAGCTGCGAGGCGAGGCCATGAACCATGCTGAGCCCCAGGCCTGTGCCGCGTCCAATGCCCTTGGTCGAGAAGAATGGCTCGATCGCCCGCGCGATCGTCGCCTCGTCCATGCCGCTGCCGGTGTCGGCGACCGATAAACGAATATAGTGACCCGGCTGAAGCCGCGACCGGTGTCCAGCGTTGACCGCGTCGCCTTCGACTGAGATCGTGACCGTGCCGCCACTTGTCATTGCATCGCGTGCATTCACGGCGAGATTGAGGATCGCCATCTCGATCTGGTTGGGATCGGCAACTGCCGCCGGCAGGCCGTCGGCAACGTCCACGACCACTTTAACCTGCGGTCCTGACGTACTGACGATGAGATCAGCCATGCCCGAGACGAGCGCACCAATGTCGACCGCCCGCGATTGAAGCGGTTGGCGCCGCGCAAATGCGAGCAGGCGTTGGACGAGCACGCGTGCGCGTTCGGCTGACTGGAGCGCCCCGCCGATCAGCCGTTGCTCGCGTTCGCCGCCGACATTTTTTCGCTTCAGCAGATCGAGCGCGCCGACGATGGGAGTCAACAAATTGTTGAAGTCGTGGCTCACGCCGCCGGTGAGCTTTCCCATCGCCTCGAGCTTTTGGCTTTGGCGGAGCGCCTCTTCAGCCTCCTTCAGCCGTGCCTGCTCGCGCAAGCGATCGGTCACGTCATAGACAAATTGGTAGGCTCCGATCCGCTTGCCGTCCGGGTCGTGCAGGCTGTTGAACTTCATCTCGTAGAAGCGCTGTTCGCGAGCTTCGTCGCCAAACTCTTGCACGTCGGTAAACTCTTCACCTTCAAGAGCCCGCGCCCAGACAGCGCGTACCGCCGCCTGCTGGTCAGGCCGTGCGGCCAGAAGGTCCAGCATGCTGTCGCCGACCTTGGGTCGCGAGCCGAAGATGCGCTCAAACTCGTTGGCGGCCGCCTTATTGATGGCGAGCCAGCGGTAATCCATATCGGCGACCTGGACGAAGACGTCGGTTTTATCGATTATGTCGGCCATCAGCCTTTTTTCAGCGACTGCATCCGCCACACGCTGTTCAAGCGACGCGTTCAGCAATCGGTAGCGCGCCTCGCTCTCGCGGAGATCGTCTTCAGCGTGCCGGTGCTCAATCAAATCGGCTGCCTGGCGGGCGAGCAGATCAAGGAAGCGCAGTTGCTCCTCGCTTGACCGATGACCCGAGGCGCGCCAGTGCGTGTTGATCATGCCGATCGGTGCGCCTTCGCGCGACAGCAGCGGCGTCGCTTGGGCGGAACAATAGCCCGCCTCGACGTGCATCCGGCAGGCTTCGTCCGTCTCGCTCTTGTCGAAATCGACGAAGGTGCGCTGGCCAGTCTTGAGTGCGATCCCACACGCCGTGTTGCTGCCAGCATCAACCCTATAAAAATGGTCCGTCATTCTTTTAGGGATACCTTGTGTCACAAGCAGAACGAGCGATCTGGTTTTTGGATCGTACACCTGCACGGTCCCCGCGTCGGACTCCATGATGGCGACCGCGGCCGACAGGATCTCGGCATAGATCGCCGACCCGCTTTCCTCCGTGACAAGTCGAGCCGCCAGATCGCGCAGCAAGGTCGTGTGCCTGAGCTCGGTCGCAAGGCGCACTTCGTTCGCCTTACGACCGGTGATGTCGCTGATCACGCTGACGCTGCCAGTTACTTGACCGACAACATTAAAGGTTGGAGCTGCGGCGACGTTTGTCCAGACCGCTCGGCCATCATCTCCGGTGTAAAGCATTTCCTGTCCGGGAATAACGGATGCGCCGCGAGACGCGCGTGCGCCCGGATAATCGTCTGGGGCGATTACCCGTCCCCTATCGTCCCACGCCTGCCAACGATAGCCGCGTTCCAGATCGTGGGATGGGATGATGCCATCGGGCAGGAATCGGCGGCACTCGCCATTGGCGAGGACAACCTCGCCCGCCAGATTGATAACCGCGACCCCGGCGGGCACGCTTTCAAACGCGGCAGCCAATCGCGATTCACTCTCGCGCAGTGAAGCCTCGGCGCGGTGTTGTTCGGTCACATCGTTGGCGTTGTGGATGATGAACTCCACCTCACCGCTTTCATCGAGCACCGGCGAGTTCACCGGGCTCCACCAACGTTCCTCGAAGCGACCGTCCGGCCGCGTGATGTCGTATTTCAGGCCAGGCAATGTATCGGGTTGCCGGGTGGCGAGCACATGCTCGAGTGAGGCTTGCAAGGTGCGCACGCCCGCGACGGTCGGGTCATCCGGGTTGTCGGGGAAGGCTTCGAAGATGCCGCGTCCGACCACATCCTCGCGCGCCCGCATGGTTGCCGCCAAATAAGCGTCATTGACCTCAAAGATGGTGAAGTGCGGCGCGTCGGGCTTGAGGACCAAGCACGGCGCAGGTGAGGCCTGAAACAGGCGCTCGAAACTTGGATCCGCCCTTACGTGCGCAGTCCCATCAGTTATTGCCACAAACCACTCCCAGATCTCGTCGGCGTCATCGAGAAGCGCAATCGCCCGAGGGCATGTTTTGCAAACTTTGCGTGCTGACCGCCTGCAGCCAGCGATGCTTCACACGTCCTGGGCGCCGACCGCCCTCTCGAAGCTCCCGCGAACTTGCGGCCAAATTCATCTTCAGAGTGTGTCACAAAGCGATAGCCTTGAGGAACCTCTGCCAACCCTCTCGATCATGGCATAATCGCATCGTAGATTCGAGCCCGGCCGTCGGCGATTTCCGCTGGCGACCATGCAGTGCATGTACCGCGATCCGCGCTTCGGCCTCAACCGGCTGGACCGGTCAAGTTGAGTGACTGCGAAGGCGGGGTTGATCTTGCGACCTGTTGAAGTTGGTCGAGCACGGATCGCACTGCCTCAAAATCATAAGGCTTTGCCAACGTAGGGATGCTTGGATACTCGTGCGCCAAACCCTCGGCGCAACTGCCAGTCGCAAAGGCAAACGGAACACGGCGGCCTATCAATATCTCTGCGACCGCATCGCTGCGCATTCCAGCAAGGTTGACATCGACCAGCGCGTAATCCGGCAGTTCGGAGATGGTCAAGTCGATGGCCAGTTTGGCCGTTCCTGCCGGCCCGACCGTCTTGTGACCTAGCTCATCAAGCCAGTCGCAAAGCATCATGGCAATAAGGGGCTCGTCTTCCACCACCAGAATTCTGGCCATGACGCACACTCCGAGCTTTCGGTACCTGTTGAATAAGCTATCATTTTCGCATAGCAACGCATAGCAAAAGTGAACCGGGTCGGCACGATGAATTCAGCTGATGGTCCCGCCGTCGAGAAATGGCATCAAGCGCTTGAAAAAGCAAAACTTTTTCTCACGCCGTTGAGGCGATGGCCGTTGCAGCGGCAGCTTTTGTTGCTGGTACTTGTGACGGCGCTACCCTTGCTGCTGTCAACATACCTGATGTTCACGCGCCTTGCCGCCAATGAACGCGAAAGTTTGCGTCAGAGTCTCCTCGTCAACGCCAGAACGTTGGCAGGATTAGTCGACAATGAAATCGACACACATGTGGCGATCGTCTCGACGCTTGCGCAATCGCCGTCGTTGCTAGTGTCCCGATCGATAAATTCGTGGGATTATCGTTGCGTGGATTCGCGGGGATTTTCCATGAGCAGAACGGCACTTCGGATCGAATTGTCAGCTGAGACTCTGCGCGAGTTG